>CAXTPL010000212.1:0-4453 GCA_964246065.1 uncultured Acidobacteriaceae bacterium | reverse complement strand
GCCGGCTGGCTGAGATCCACATCGTCCCTGTCTTTACTGCGCATCCGACCGAGATCTCGCGGCGCTCGGTGCTGTTCAAGCGGCGGCGCATGGGCGACTTTCTGGAGCAGCTTGATCGCATCCCGGTTGCCGACGAGGAGCTGCTCCGCTTGCAGGATGAGCTTACGGCCGAAGTCACCGCCTTGTGGCAGACCGACGAAGTGCGCAGCCGCCGCCCCACGGTCGACGACGAGATCAAGATGGGGCTGGACTACTATGACGTGTCGATCTTTGCCACGCTGCCGGCTTTGTACAAGGAGGTCGCCGCGGCGCTGGAAAGCGAGTATGGCCTGGTCATGGCCGCCGCCAATCTCCCGCTGCTCTTGAGCTTTGGGTCCTGGATCGGCGGCGATCGAGATGGCAACCCATTTGTAACACCGACGGTGACACATAGTGCCATCGACACGGCGCGCCGCCGGATGCTGGCCTTTTACCAGGAGCAGGTGCAACATGGGATCGACCTGCTGACAACCTCTGCCCAGCAGGCGCCGGTCAGCGCCGAGCTGCAGGCGAGGCTTGCGACCTACTTTGCCGCGGTCGAGCACGACAGCAGCGACGCGGTCAACGCGCGCTTTGAGTTTGAGCTTTATCGGCGCTTTCTTGCCTGCATGCTGGCACGCCTGCAGAAGACCGCGGGCGAGCCTGCCTCTGCCGCTTCCGGCGCGAAGCACTCGCTTGAAGCGCAGCTGAGCGCGCTGCCCGCTTATGACAGTGCGCAGGAGTTTGCCGAGGAGCTGCACGTGATGCGCCGCAGCCTGCTTGCGCATGGAGGCGAGCGCCTTGCCGCCTCCATCGTTGAACCGCTGCTGCTGCTCGTCCGCACCTTTGGCCTCCATCTGCATACCCTCGATATACGTCAGCATGCGCGTCTGCACGCCCAGGCGCTTGCCGAGGTTTCAAAATGGAATGGAGACACAGCGGGAACCGTGCCGCAGGGTTTTGCTCCGCAAACGCACGACGTGCTTGAAACCTTTCGCGCAATCGCCGCGGTCAAGGCCGGCCCCAGCCCTGAGGCGATCCGGCAGTATGTGATCAGCGGCGCCGGCAGCGTGGAGGACATCCTGGCCGTGCTGTGGCTGGCACGCTTTGGCGGGGTCAAGGTCGCGGGCGACGGGCGCGACCCGGGATTGATGCCGGTGCCGCTGTTTGAGTCGATTGAAGACCTGCGCAATGCGCCGGAGATCTGCCGTGCCCTGTGGGCCGATCCTGCGTATCGCCAACTGCTTGAGACCTGGGGCAACGTGCAGGAGGTCATGCTCGGCTACTCGGACTCGAACAAGGACGGCGGCATGCTCACCAGCACGTGGGAGATCTTCCGCGCGCATCGTGCGCTGCATGAGGTAGCGCATGCGGCAGGCATCCGGCTGCGGCTCTTCCATGGTCGCGGCGGCACAGTCGGGCGTGGCGGCGGACCTACGCACCGGTCCATTTACGCGCAGCCCATCGGCGCCTTCGACGGCGGCTACCGCATTACCGAACAAGGAGAGGTGTTGAACTGGAAGTATGGCGATACGGTGCTGGCCGAGCGCAACCTGGAGCTGATGATCGCAGCGTCGCTCGACGCGATGGCGCGGCCCAATGCGCGCCTGGGCGAGGCGGCCACGGGCCCTTCCGGTGTGCTGCTGCCCGCATGGGAAGAGGCTTTTGCGAGGCTTTCGGAGGTCGCCTTTCAGTTCTATCGCAGCAGCATTCTTGAGGACCCTGAGGTTTTCGAGTTTTTTGAGACAGCGACCCCGATGGCAGAGCTGGAGCATGCCAAGATCGGCTCCCGCCCTACCCGTCGCAGCGGCAAGCGCAGCTTTGCGGACCTGCGTGCCATCCCCTGGGTCTTTGGCTGGACACAAAGCCGGCTGCTCATCCCCGCCTGGTTTGGCGTAGGCCGCGCGCTCGAGGCCTATGTGCAGACTGCGGGCGGGGCGGAGCTGCTCCAGCAGATGATGCATGGATTTCCGCTCTTTATCGACCTGATCCGCAACGTGGAGCTGGCCCTGGCCAAGGCGGACATGGGGATTGCCTCTTTGTATGCCTCGCTTATGCCCGACCCCCAAGCGCGCGCGCGGGTGTTTGCCAAGTTTACCCAGGAGTTCGAGCGCACCCGCGCCATGCTCCTGCTGGTCACGGAGCAGACCGAGCTGCTCGCCTCCAATGCGGTGCTGGCGCGGTCGATCAAGTTGCGCAACCCGTATGTCGATCCGCTTTCGCTCCTGCAGGTCGACCTGCTGCGTAGAAAGCGCGCCGGCGAAGACACTCCCGAGATCAATCGCGCCATTGCCGGGACGATCAACGGCATCTCGGCAGGGCTGCGCACCACGGGTTGAGTCGCGGGTCAAGTCGTATCGCGGGTCAAGTCGTATCGCGGGTCAAGTCGTATCGCGGGTCAAGCGCACGGGTCAACTCATGTGCTGAGCTACGGGTGCAGCGGCGGTTCACTCCGCAGGAGCATCCGTCGATGAGGCGCGTGTCGCCTTGTCGCGGGCAAACGTGACAACCCAGTGTTTCCTGTCCGTCTGGTAGCTCACGGTGCGGTTGCCATAGCTGGCCGGGTTCATGGAGTCGGACTGCTGGATCATCCCGAGCGCCATCGCCGTCTGCCGCTCATTCATGCCCTCGATCGCCTGGTGCGCGTCGACAGCCTTCCACACGGCGGGCGACCAGTGTTTGTAGAGTGTGTGCGGGTCGTCATAGAAGAAAACATCGTCGCAGTAATACTTTGAGTCGCTTCCGTCTTCGTAGCCGATCGCAGTTGCGTACTGCTTGGGATCGCCCGGCATGGTGAAGATGGCAAAGACCTGCCGCGTAGCGAGCGGGATCAGCCGCCTGGTACTTGCCGGAGCCTTGGCCGGCAGGATTTCGGCAATGGCCATGGCTTGGGTAGGAGCAAGCAGCCCCGCGCGCCTGTTGAAGTCGATCCGGTGCGCCGCGTACGGGTAATAAGCCAGCTCGTACCCGCCCTGGATCCACACCGTTTTGCCGACCAGCGCCCTTGCCGACGCAAGGCTGTCGATATACAGCTTGCGGGGCTGGACGATTTCGTCCGAGGTAAGCGCGCGCTCTGCCTGCCGGTGCGGGTTGACAACCGGAGCATTGCGTTCGCGCCATAGGAAGTAAAAGCGAATGCCGACAATGGAAAACGCGAGCAAAGTAAAAAGCGCAATCTTCTTCCAGGTAGCCATGGTGTAAGCACGTCCTCAAAAGGTGCGGAACAGTTGCGAGGGTGTCGGGTTTGCCCGGCGGGGATCAGGGTGCGACAGCCTTGCTGAGGGCAGGCCGGTGCGTGTTCCAGCCGGCCATGCATGCGCCTGCCGGGCTAGGACGAAGGCACGACGCCTACTTCGTCGGCGCATGGAGCCCGAGGGCCTTCAGCATCTCGAGGTCGGGCGTGGTGACGCCGTTCGCCTTAGTGGTGACGCCGAAATTAGCCTGGTAGTCCCACATGGCCCAACCAATGTGGTTCTTCTCCATAGCGGTGCGCATGTCCTCGGTCCAGCGCGCGCGCATCTTCGGGTCGGCGTAGTCGCGCAGCACGCCAAACTCGCCGCAGTACACGGGTACGTGATGCTGCTCGCCCCACTTGGCCGCGAACCCGATGGAGGTATTGACCCGCTCTGCGTCCCAGCGATTGAGCCCGTACTGCTCCACAAACCATTGCCCCTCTAGATCCGGCTCCTGGCCCAGGTTTGCCTCGACCGTGCCGGGCGTCGAGGGATAAGGCACCCCGCGCTCAGGCTGGACAGCGGGCGTAGTCCAGGTGGCACCCTGGTGGGTAAACGGGAACGGCTCGTAATCGTGAAAGGTGTAAATGACGTTGCTGAGCGCGATCGGCTCGAGCCGCAACAGGTCGTCGAGGCCTGAGTAATGCGCGCCTGAGACGATGATCGTGTTTTGCGGTGCGGCGGAGCGGATGCCTCGCGCCACCACGGCCTCGATGCCCTGCCAGCGGTAAGGGTCGTCCTGCTCGGGCTCGTTCATGATCTCGAAGAAGACATGTTCCGGGTCGAGCGGCGCAAAATGGGCTGCCACGGCGCGCCACAGTGCGTTGAACTTCACTACGCTTTCGGTTCCATGCAGCAGCGGCATTTTGTAATCGTCCTCGGGATGAATGTCGATGATGGCCGCCATGTGGTTGGCGAGGATGGCGGTCACCGTGCGATCCAGCTCCGTCATAAACGGGGTGGAGCGGGGGTGATGGGGTCGCCCTGGTTGTCGTGGGTCCGGCTGCTGACGCGCTGCCACTCGACCAATGGATTGGCGTCGATGCTGACGCGCACGTGGTCAAAGCCCATCCTGGCGATCAGCGCCATGTCAGCGTCCGTGGTGTAGGTGCGCAGGCGGTCGGGCTGGTAGCGGCCGGGCGCCTGGGCATACCAGCCGCTGGCGTTGATGCCGTGCCTGAGGTTTTCCGCGCGGGCAAAGG
>CAXTPL010000211.1:1414-5581 GCA_964246065.1 uncultured Acidobacteriaceae bacterium | reverse complement strand
CCTTTCATCTTGGTTTTTGCGCGAAATCAAACCTTAGCATTGTTTCGGCAACTCCTCTACGGCTCGCACTCATCTGAGTGCGCTCCGCTGCAAACCGGGTGCGCGGTTTCCTTCACCTGGACTCAGGTGGGCCGGCGGTCCTGTCGTCGCGAAAAAAGGCCCGAGAACATCAGTAGCCACTTACTCGAGCCTAACTGCTGAAGCGAAAAAGTGGAGCTAAATATGAGCCGAGCGTGCATCTCACTTACCAAGCAGGAAACCAAGACCAGGTGAGGGCACGCGATGAATGGTCTACGAAGGAATCGTTTCTGTTTCCTGCTTCTGAGTGCGGCACTGCTCCTCCTTAAGCTGCGGGCGGAAACAATCCCGGTGCGGCATCCGCAAGGTTCGGCGCATGGGTTTGTCATCCTTAGCACGCTGGACGGAAAGCGCATTGCCACCGGAGACATGACGCAGATCGTACGTGGCGATCGGGTACGATCGCGGCTGCTGTTTCGCTTTCGCGATGGTTCGGTGGACGATGACACGACCATCTTTAAGCAGCGTGGCGTTTTCCGCCTGATCAGCGATCACCATCTACAAAAGGGTCCCTCGTATCCAAAGCCGATCGACACCTTTATCGACGCGACCACCGGTGTGGTGACGACGCACCTTGGAGACGGCAAAAGCACGCAGGTCAAGCTCGACCTCCCGGCAGACCTTGCAAATGGCCTGCCGCCGAACCTGCTGATGAACCTTCTACCATCCACGCCGGAGACCCGCATCTCCTATCTTGCGCCTGGCGAAAAGCCGCGTTTGATTCATCTCACCATGAAGCCTGCGGGCGAGGTCGGCTTTGTCGTCGGCGATACGCGGCGCAAGGCTGTGGACTACCTGATTCACGTGGAGATAGGTGGAATCGCGGGAGTAGTCGCCCCGATCCTCGGCAAGCAGCCGGGCGACTACCATATCTGGATCCTTGAAGGAAGTACGCCCGCCTTCATTCGCGAAGAGGGTGCGCTGTACGAGGGCGGTCCTGTGTGGCGCATCGAGCAGACCAGCCCAGTCTTTCCGCGCTAGGCTCCGCGTGAAGGATCGAAAGAGCACCCAGCGAGGCTTGGCGCCACGACGCGGGTGGCCGATCACGGCTGTCGTCTCTCGATCACAGCCGTCGTCTCTCAGGACGGATGCGCCGCTCCGCCAGGCCCAGCAGCGTATCCGCCGTCAGGGCGAGCAGCGCTGCGGGTATGGCACCGGCCAGGACCAGGCGGTTGTCCACCGAGGCCACGCCGCGAAAGATAAATTCGCCCAGGCCGCCCGCGCCTACGGCTGCGGCGATGGTCGCAATGCCCACGCAGGTTACCGTGGCTGTTCGCAGCCCCGCGAGGATGACGCCGGCGGCCAGGGGCAGCTCTACTTTGAACAGGCGTTGGGTACCTGTCATGCCGAGTGCGTGCGCTACATCGATCACCGCCGGGTCGATCGAGCGAATGCCAATGTAGGTGTTGCGCAGGATCGGCAGGAGCGCATAGCCGGTAAGGGCGACGATAGCAATGCGGGCCGCGCGATCCCCCAGCCATGGAAGCGGGAGCAGAAAGCCGAAGAGCGCGAGCGACGGAATGGTCTGGATAATATTTGCAATGGTAAGGATCGGTGTGGCCAGACGCGGGTAGCGTGTGAGCAGGACGCCAGTGGGCAGGGCGATGGCGGTAGCGAAGAGGATGGCCGCGCCAGTGAGCCAAAGGTGCTCAAGGGTAAGAGTGCCGATCTCTGAGGCGTGCTGGGTAAGAAAGCTCATGCCGCGGCTTGCTCGCGGAGGAGAAAGGCAGGCGCCGAGCCTGCGCTCGGCTGGAGGCGCCACCGGTCGGACGGTCGAAAAGCGCAGTCTTGAAGAGCAAGGGCGAGCGCGCGGCCGCCTTTGTGCCCAGCGCACCGGTATCTGGCAGGCCGCCCAGGACCAAACCTGCTGCCATCCCGGGCTGCGGCAGCAGGCGAGTGGCGCTTCACTGCGCTGTTTCCTGCCTGGCGCGGGCCTGCTCGCCGCGGTGAAAGGCGCGCACGTAGGCCCGGACCGAGGGATCAGCCGCGTGCAGGAAGCCTTCTGGCGAAAGGTCGGCGGCCACCTCTCCGGCCTCGACAAGAATGATGCGGGAAGCCAGGTACAGTGCTTCGTCGAGGTCGTGCGTGACGAGCAGGACGGTCTTCGGCCGGCCTTGCTCGCGAAGGCGCTCAAGCAAGGCCAGCAGCATCTCCTGCATTTCGGCACGGGTAAGAGGGTCGAGTGCGCCAAAGGGCTCGTCCATCAGCAGCAGGGCGGGGTCTGCGGCGAGCGCGCGCGCCAGGCCAACGCGCTGGCGTTGTCCACCGGAGAGCTGGGCGGGAAAGCGGCTGCGGAACTGCGCCGGATCGAGGCCGGTCATCCGGAGCAGCTCATCTACGCGGGCAGGCAAGCTGGCGCGTGGGCGGCCTTCGAGCTCAGGAACCATGGAAACGTTGCGGGCGACGGAAAGATGAGGAAAGAGGCCCGTCTCCTGGATGACGTAGCCGATCGCCCGGCGAAGCCGAATCAGGTCAACCCCGGCAACGTCGCGGCCGTCGACCAGTACGGCTCCCTTGGTCGGCGTGATGAGGCGATTGACCATGCGAAGCAGGGTAGTCTTGCCGGAGCCGGAGCGTCCGAGGATGGCAGTGACGGTTCCTTCTTCAAGCTGGAGCGAGATGTGGTTGAGAATGGTGCGGCCGCCGGCGTTGAGCGAAACGTCGCGGAACTCGATGGCTGGCGGCATGGGGCCTCTTGTAACGAGGCTAGTGTAACGGCGAACAAAGGGCCAGGCCAACGCAGCTCCGCAGGCCGCTCCCTGAGCAACCGTTGCCTTCGGCAAAGGGGGGAGCTTGACTCACCGCTGGAGCTCCGGTTCACTGCTCCCCGGGTTGGCGGGCGCAAGCGTCGGCGTGGTAGCTTCGCGGGTATGGCTCAGGCGCACACTCTCTGCCATGCTGGATATAGAAAGAAAAAGGGAGTTCTTCGATCGTGATGGGTTATTCCGCTCTTCGTCGAGCAGTGTTTTCATGTGTCTTCCTGGTTGCCGGCTGCTCTTTGGCTGCCGCGCAGACTGCGCCGGCGGTCACGCTGCACTTTGATCCGGCGCGGACAGAGATCCACTACACAGCGGGCACGCCGCTGCACCGGGTGCATGGCACTTTTACCCTCAAGGGCGGCCTGCTTAGCTTTGACCCGGCGACCGGTGTGGCGCAGGGGCAGATACTGGCCGATGCGGCGAGCGGCCACAGCGACGGCAGCAAGGACGCAAAGCTCGATGCGCAGATGCAGAACGAGGTGCTCGAAAGCGGCAAGTACCCGGAGATCTTCTTCCATCCGGAAAAGAGCGTCGGCCGGCTCAAAGACGGGACGGAGCAGACGCTGCTCTTGATCGGATCGTTCAATATGCACGGCACGGACCATCCTTTGAAGCTGGAGACACACGTGACCCTGCATGGAACCGAGGCGGTCGGCAAAGCGGACTTCGATGTGCCTTACGTAGAGTGGGGTATGCGGGACCTGAGCACCGTGCTGTTTCACGCCCGCGTGGTGCACATCTCCGTGATCACGCATGCCACAGTAGAAGGTATGGCAGCAGGCAAGCAATAAGCAGTGGGGAGGCGCGATGGGTAGGGAGCTGAAAGGCAGAGCGGCATGTGCGCTGCTGGCAGCAGTCACGCTGCTGCCGGCCGGCTGCACTCATCCTCATGAGACCAGGGACGAGCGCATCCAGCGGGAAGCAGCGGAAAGCGCGCGCGAGGTTCGTCATGATGCGCAGAATGCAGGGGTAGAAGCCAAAAAGGCGGCCCGCCAGGCAGGCCGTGAGGCCAAGGACATCATCGTCGGCGTGCGGGAAGGCTGGCAGGAGGGCGCTCCGGCGAAAGGCGCAAAGGCGGCGGGAGTGGTCGGCGCGGACCGGATCGAGCTCAACACAGCCCCGGTGGCGCAACTGGAAACCTTGCCTGGGGTCAGCCGAGAGCTGGCGCGGCGCATGGTTTCCGAGCGGCCCTACAAGGCGCCAGGAGACCTGCTCCGCCGCGGCATTGTGACGCGACCCGAGTACGCCCGCATGGAGAACAAGGTCACAGTGCGCCGGTGACGCTCGGCCGCCAGGAAAAGCGGGGGGCATGCGGGCCGTCGGCAGAAGG
>CAXTPL010000211.1:0-1404 GCA_964246065.1 uncultured Acidobacteriaceae bacterium | reverse complement strand
TGAGCCTTCTTTTAGGGAAGGCCAGGTGAGCGTCGGCCATGTCTCGGCAGCAGTAGCTTCTTTTGTGCTTTGCCGTTCTTCCGGGCGCGCGGCAGTGCATCGTCGGTCACCCAAAAGTCATCAGATAGAGCGAACAGGACCGATGCAACATTGGTGAGGCGCGCAGAAGGCGCTACACTGGGAAAGAGACTCGGCGAAGACGCTTTCGCCCTCAAGGAGACATGCACATGGCAACTGCTACGGCGACAACCCCTGAAACGACCGAGTTCAAGAGCCCCGCTCCGGTCAGCTTGACCGAGCCTGCGGTGGCAAAGGTGCGTGAGATCATGGCAACCCAGGACCCTTTGCCGGCCGGGCTGCGGATCGGCGTGGTCGGCGGCGGCTGCTCAGGGTTCCAGTACTCCATGTCCTTTGAGAACCAGGCCGGCATGATGGACAAGGTGCTCAACTTCGACGGCTTGAAGGTGTTTATCGACGCAACCTCGGCTATGTATCTGAACGGCTGCAGGGTGGACTACGTGGAGACGCTTGAAGCTGCCGGGTTCAAGTTCGAAAACCCCACGGTGAAGAGCACGTGCGGCTGCGGGTCCTCGTTCAGCGTATAAGCTCAGCGTATAAGCTCATGCTTCCGCGGATGGGCAGATCCGGGGCCTGCCGCGGGTGCAGGCGTTCAAGTCCACTGCATGTTCATTGTCTTTGGAAAGCCTCGCCAAATGCGCGAGGCTTTTTCCTTTGCAAGGCGCTCATTCTACGCCGCGATCACACGGCGCCAGCTGCTGCGTTCTTCTGGAGCCAGCGTCGCCGAGGCGCCCCAGTGCAGCGCATGCCGGCGCTCAGGTAGCGCGAGCCGGGCGCTAGGGATTGGTGCCGCTTGGAGGAGACATCGAGACTCCCGAGCCCGTGCTGCCGCTGCTGGTACCGCCAAAGCTGCTGCCAGTCGAAAAACTCGAGCTTGAAGCGGTGCTTCCGTTCAGGCTGCTGCTGCTCCCCATCGTTGCGCCACCGCCACCGCCCATCAGCGCCCCGCCTGCCGTTTGGTCTTCTACCGGCCAGTAGGCAAACTCCCATTCGTTGTAATGCTCTTTAAGCTTGTAAGCGAGGATGGTCGACTTTTTTGAGGCAACCGTGACGCCCATGATGGGCGCGCCGCCCAGTGACTGCCCGGAAGCTGCGCCAAAGCCGCTAGTTCCGCCACCGGTCGTAGCCCCGCCCGAAGCGCCGCCGCTTGCCTGGCCGGACGCGGCCGAGCCCCCATTGGCAGCCGCGCCGGTTGCGCTGGTGTCCGTTGCGCCGGAAGCGCTCCCCGAAGCCGCCGTGCCGCCTGTCGTGCCGCCGTCAGGGCTCCCGGAAGAGGCAAGAGCGGAGACTGGGGTGCCAACGGCTGCCGGGCTGCCGCAGCCGCCG
>CAXTPL010000210.1:418-5605 GCA_964246065.1 uncultured Acidobacteriaceae bacterium | reverse complement strand
GTATCCTTCACGTGCACCTCCAGCCCCATGCGCTCCGTGCTCTGCGAGTGGCCGCCTTGGTTGATGGAAGGGTTGCTGTCCGTCCCGCGTACTTCCAGCACCAGCACCGTCTTGTCTGGCCAGGTCCCGCTCGCCAGAAAACTGCGGTACGCCGCGGGCGTCACAAAAACATTGTCAAACATGGGGTGGCCATCCGCCTTTGCAGCCGGTCCATACACCATGCCCAACCCTGAGCTGAGAAAGATCCACTCGCGATAGCTTGAAGGTAGAAGCAGCGACCCATCCTTGTCGTAGGCGGTCGCAACGGAAGCCTCAGGCCTGGATCGCATTCCCAACGACTGCGACCGCGCTGCGACAAGCAAGCAGCAGCCAAGAACCACCCCAGCGACCGACCCACCCACAAACTTGATCCGCATCAGTCTTCTCGCGCTCCTCGCGCTCTCCGCACTCTCAACCGGGCTCGATTCTCCCACCTTTTGCCGCGCCCTACCTGCCCGCGTGACCATAAAACGAATACTGAGCCGTGTACTGCACCCGCACCGTTGCACCTACCATTGAGCCGTCGCATCCCTGCACCGGCGCCACCCCACCGGCAGTCCCGGTCCGGCGAATCGTCTCCACCGCGCTCAAAACGCCATTCCCCTTGTGCGCCGTAGCTCGCAGCACCAGCCAGGGAATATCCCCGGCGTCCGGTGCCTGCGTCTTCTCCACCAACACCCCTCTCACCGAGCTGCCGTCGTCCACCTCCCACACTGGACCGGCTCCATGGTGCCCCACGACATGGTCTTGATCGTTCAGCAAGTCCGCCTCCGGATGATCGAGCACCCACGCAGCCCCACCGGCTGCCGCCGAGCACCGATAAACCTGCACCCCGCGCCCGGTCAGCGTAAGCAGCGGAGCGGGCGCCGGAGGCGCAGGCGCCCCGTCCTGCGCAGCCGACGCAGCCCAGCCGGGAACCAGCGCAACGCTAAGCACAGCAAAGAGCCAAGAACGAGAGGGAGCGCAAGGAGACATGCGGGCAGCATAGCAAAGCGGGGTGGCGATGCGGGCAACCTTGCCCCGCGGTTGGTCGTCGCTCATCGTTTGTACCCCATGCGACAATGTCAACACGCCATGAAATCAGATCGCCTGCCTGTCGCCCCGGAAGCAGCTACGATTACCGCCGAGCTTCTTGCACAGCACAGCATCACGGCCGAGGAATACGCCCGGATCGAACAGGCGCTCGGCCGGACTCCATCGCTGACCGAGCTCGGCATCTACAGCGTGATGTGGTCTGAGCACTGCTCCTATAAAAGCTCGCGCGTCCACCTCAAGCGGCTCCCCACGCGAAGCGAACGCGTAGTGCAAGGTCCGGGAGAGAATGCGGGCATCATCGACGTGGGCGATGGCTGGGCATGTGCGTTCAAGATTGAGTCGCACAACCATCCCAGCTACATCGAGCCGTTCCAAGGCGCGGCCACCGGCGTTGGCGGCATCCTGCGCGATATTTTCACGATGAATGCGCGACCCCTGGCCGTCATGGATTCGCTGCGCTTCGGCCCGGTGGCTCCACAGGAAGCGCCCCGGCTCGACACCGCCACGCTGCACCGCAATCACGCGGTCATGGAGGGCGTGGTCTCCGGCGTGTCGCACTACGGCAACTGCTTTGGCGTGCCGAACCTGGGCGGCGAAACCAAGTTTGAGCCTTGCTACTCCGGCAACCCGCTGCTGAACGCGTTTGCGCTCGGCCTGGTACGGCGCGACGAAATCTTTTATGCCAAGGCGACCGGCGTCGGCAATCCGGTCATCTACGTCGGCGCAAAGACTGGCCGCGACGGCATCCATGGCGCGACCATGGCGTCAGAAGAGTTCAAAGAGGGCGCGGAGCAAAAGCGGCCCAACGTGCAGGTCGGCGATCCCTTCATGGAGAAGCTGCTGCTTGAGGGCTGCATCGAGGCGATGGCTACGGGTGCGGTTCTCGGGATCCAGGACATGGGCGCGGCCGGCCTGACCTGTTCCACCTGCGAGATGGGCGCGCGCGGCGGCGTCGGCCTCGATGTCGAACTCGACAACGTACCCCAGCGCGAAACCGGCATGACCGCCTACGAGATCATGCTGTCGGAGTCGCAGGAGCGCATGCTGCTTGTCGCCGAAAAAGGCCGCGCTGACGAAGTCCTGCACGTGTTCGCGAAATGGGGCCTGGACGCGGTCATCGTCGGTTCAGTGGTTGAAGAAAACCGCCTCCGCATCACGCACCATGGCGAGCTCATCGCCGACATTCCAAACCAGTCGCTTACCGATGACGCTCCGCTCTACCATCGTCCGGTCGGCGAGTGGCAGGCGCCCGTGCCGCTCGATCCGCCTGCCGCGGCCCTCCCTGCGATGCAGGACCGCCAGGATTACGCAGTGGACTTGAAGCGGCTGCTCGCAAGCTCCAACATCTGCTCCAAGCGCTGGGTCTTTGAGCAGTACGATTCCATGGTGCAGACCAATACCGTGCAAGGGCCCGGGGCGGAAGCAGGCCTGATGCGCATCAAGGGAACGGCTCGCGGCCTGGCCATGGCGCTTGATGGCAACGGCCGCTGGTGCTACCTCAACCCCAGGCTGGGAGCCAAGCATGCCGTTGCGGAAGCCGCTCGCAAGGTCGCCTGTACCGGCTCTGTGCCGGTCGCTGCTACAAATTGTTTAAACTTCGGCAATCCTGAGAAGCCGGAGATCATGCGCCAGCTTTCCGATGCCATCGACGGCATCGCAGAGGCTTGCATCGCGCTTGGCACCCCCATCACCGGCGGCAATGTTTCGCTCTACAACGAGACGCGTGGCGAGGGCATCTATCCCACTCCGGTGCTCGGCGTCGTCGGCATTCTTGAGGATATTGCGAAGGCTGTCGGGTCCGACTTCCGCAATCCTGGAGACGTGCTGCTGCTGCTCGACTGGAGCCCGCGCAACTGGGATGAGGTGGACGAGAACGCTGCGCTGCGCAGCTTCGGATCCTCAGAATATGCGCGCATCGTGCTGGGCGAACTGTGGGGCCAACCGCCGGCGCTCGATCTGGCAAGCGAAGCAGAGCTGCACCGCCGCCTCGCCGCACTTGCCCGCGCGGGACTGCTCCATGCGGCGCGCGACATCTCGGACGGCGGCCTGGCGGTGACCCTGGCTGAAGGCTGCTTTGCTCGTCATACGGGCGTTGATGTCATGCTGCCCGATGCCGGCGACGAGCGCACGGTCGTTCGGCTCTTTGGCGAAGCGAGCTCGCGCGTGGTGGTCGCCTGCGCAGCGGAAGAAGTGTCGCGCATCGAGCAGATTCTCTCTGAAGAAGGCGGATCGGTCATCCGCCTGGGTACGGTGACGCGGGGCCGTTTCCGCATCCAGTCCCACTCTGAAGAAGAGGACGAAACTGTCACCGTCATCGATACCGATAGCAACGACCTGCGCGAGCCCTGGTCCTCAGCGCTCGAAGAGGCGCTTGGCATCACCATCGCTTCTGAGGTTCTGGCGTGATCCGGCTGTTGCTTGAAGGTACGCCGGATGCAACAACGCCTGAGGAGCGTGCAACGCTGGAAGCTGCAGGCGCCGGGGCGACTCGGCAGCCTATGTGCGAGAGCGAGAGCGATACGCTGCGCGAAGAGTGCGGCGTAGCTGCCATCTACAATCATCCCGACGCAGCCCGCCAGATTTATCTTTCGCTGTACGCGCTCCAGCATCGCGGGCAGGAGTCGGCTGGAATTGCAACCGCCGACGGTACAAATCTCTTCAACATCAAGGGCATGGGCCTGGTCGCCGATATTTTTACGGACGACATCCTCCAAAAGCTGCCTGGCGACATGGCTATCGGGCACACCCGCTACTCCACCACCGGAGATTCGGCGCTGCTCAATGCGCAGCCGATTCGCGTCGACTCCACCAAGGGCCTGATCGCGATTGCGCACAACGGCAACCTGGTCAATCTAGGAAATCTGCGGACCAAGCTCGAGCGCGGCGGTGCCTTTTTTCAGACCACTTCCGACTCCGAAATCATCGTGCAGCTTATCGCGCACTCGCGCGAGTCCACCCTTGTGGATGCGATCGCTGACTCGCTTCGCCAGGTGGACGGCGCTTTTTCTATCGTGATGATGACGCGCGACCGCATCTTCGCAGCGCGCGATCCGCGCGGCTTTCGCCCGCTTTCCATGGGCCGCATAGAAAATCCTGACGGCCCGGACACCATCGTCTTCGCGTCGGAATCCTGCGCGTTCGACCTCCTGCGCGCTACCTACGTGCGCGACGTGGCACCGGGCGAGCTGGTCATGGTCTCGCGCGACGGCGTAACCTCCCGCCAGTATGCCTCCGGCGTGCCGCAGTCCTCCTGCATCTTTGAGCATGTTTACTTTGCCCGGCCTGACAGCCGCATTTACGGCCGCTGGGTGCAGGCCTCGCGCGAAGAGATGGGGCGGCAGCTGGCGCGCGAATCGCACGTCGATGCCGACCTTGTTGTTCCTGTGCCCGACTCCGGTGTGACCGCCGCCATCGGCTATGCGGCAGAGAGCGACCTGCCGTTTCGCTTCGGGCTCATCCGCAATCACTACGTGGGTCGAACCTTTATCGAGCCTGAGCAGCGCGTACGCGACTTCGGCGTCAAGCTCAAACTCAACCCGGTACGCAACCTCCTTGAAGGCAAGCGCGTCATCCTGATTGACGACTCGATTATTCGCGGCACCACCTCGCGCAAGATCGTACGCATGGTGCGCTCGGCGGGCGCGGCCGAGGTGCATCTGCGTATCTCGTGCCCGCCTACGATCTCTCCCTGCTTTTACGGGGTCGACACACCGAGCAAAAAAGATCTGATCGCCGCCAACAATTCTGTCGAACAGATTCGCCGCTTTATCGAGGCCGATTCGCTGGCCTATCTTTCGCTCGACGGGCTGGAGCGCTCCTGCGATGGCGGGGAAGGCAACGGCTTTTGCGTGGCGTGCTACACGGGCGCTTACCCGACAGCGTGGGTGGACGTGGATGCGATTCTGCCGGCAACGGTGGCAGCCACCCGCTGACCTGCGGCAAAACGTAACCTCCGCTGCTATGAATACGGGTACGGCAGGGCATAGCCCGAAAAGGGGAAAGGGAATGTTACTCCTTGGCGCGCAACCGCGAGGCCGGGCTCTGCTTCCCACCGTTTGAGGTGAGCCGGCCATGGCGACCAGCAAGACATCCAGCAAGCAAAGCGGCGCAAAG
>CAXTPL010000210.1:0-408 GCA_964246065.1 uncultured Acidobacteriaceae bacterium | reverse complement strand
CGCAAGTACAGTCCAGCGGCATCGCAGTCGGTTGAGCGCGAGATGAGGGCGATGAAGGAGGGCAAGCTGCGCTCTGGTAGCGGCGCCAAGGTGACTAACCCCAAGCAGGCCATTGCCATCGGCCTGGCTGAAGCTCGCCGGGAAGGCGATCAAGCGCCGGCGCTGCCGCAAGATACGGCTGCTGCGAAAAAGACGCCGGCCAAGAAGGACGCCGGGAGCAAGAGCCCGGCTAAGAAAGCAGCAAGCAAGAAAGCACCGGGGAAAAAAGCACCGGCGAAAAAAGCACCGGCGAAAAAAGCAGCAAGCAAAAAAGCACCAGGAAAACCGCCGCAGGCCGAATAGCCAACCTCCAGGCACACATCCGCTGCCCACGATGAACGCCTGGACAATCCCCGGACAATTCCTGGA
>CAXTPL010000209.1:0-5610 GCA_964246065.1 uncultured Acidobacteriaceae bacterium | reverse complement strand
CCATCGACCGGGTCAACATCTACCAGGCCACCCCCCTCGCAATGCGCGCGGCGGTTGAAAAACTGGCCCCCGCGCCGGACCACCTGCTGATCGACGCCATGCGCATCGATCTCCCCTGCGCGCAAACCTCGATCATCTATGGCGACTCGCTTTCCATCTCGATCGCTGCAGCCTCGGTGGTCGCCAAGGTTTATCGCGACCGCCTGATGTGCGTCTATCACGAGCAGTTCCCTGCTTACGGGCTCCACTGCCACAAGGGATACAGTACGCCGGAGCACCTGGCAGCCCTGCGCCGCTGGGGACCCACCGCGCTCCACCGCCAGACCTTTCGCCCTGTCGCCCAGATGAGCCTGCCCTGGGACAGCTGGCGAAACGAACAGCACGAACAGCAGGAACACGCCGTACTTTCCCCTTCTTCGCAAGCCGCTCTGGTCGCCGCCGCCTGGCCCGGGTAAAGAGCAGCGCGCTTGCTGAGCACCACGCACTCCTTTTCTCCGAAAGCCTCCTCGAAAGGAGATCAACGCCCTGTGTCTCTCCGCCTGATGTGCATCACCGCGCACCCCGATGACGAAGCGGGCGCCTTTGGAGGTGCGCTGCTCGGTTGTGCCGACGAAGGAGTGGAGACCAGCGTGCTGTGTTTGACGCACGGCGCCGCCGGCTCCTACCGAGCCGAAGGGCAGTCCGATGCCGAGCTCGCCTCGGTGCGAGCGCACGAGTTTGCCGCTGCCTGCGATGCGCTCCTTGTGCGCCAAGCCGCCCTGCTCGACTACCCGGACGGCGCCTTGCACCTGCAGCCGTTTCAGCCGCTGGTCGGCGTCATTGTGGAGCACATTCGCCGGCTGCAGCCCCACGTGGTGCTCACCTTCGGCGCGGACGGGGGCGTCAATCTCCACCGGGACCACACCATGGTCTCGCTACTCGCAACGGCCGGCTTTCACTGGTCTGGCCGCAGCGGCTTTTATCCCCAGCAGCTGGCCGCGAGCGCCGGCAGCCCGGGGCTTCGACCCTGGGCGCCGCAAAAGCTCTATTACGCTGCGACACCCTTTCTTTCCACCCGCGATGAAGAGGCCGCAAACGCCGGTGCGCGCGTCCCGGCCTCGCTTACCCTCACCCTGGGTGAAGACCGCAAGCATCGCAAACTGGATGCTTTTCGCGAACATGCCTCGCAGCGCGGCGTACTTGAGCGCGTTTTGTCCGAGTTCGAAGATGCGATGGCGGAAGAAGGCTTTCTGCTGGTGGCCGCCCGCACACCCGCGGAGCCGGACAGCTCGCTGTTTGCCGGCGTCATCGACGACCAGGCAGTCGAACACGGGCCTGCTGCTCCGCCGGCGCGGGCCGCCGGTTACGGCTCGGCGTAGTAGCCGGCGCTGGTTCGCACCGTCAGCCCGGCGGTGGCTACCGAGACCTGTAAGGGGTGGTACTCGTCTGTTCCCACGTCTCGCGGCAAGGCCAGCGTGAGCGTGTAGTAGGTGTCCATATCCTCAAGGCACACCCCGATCTCCTGTGGGATCGAGCCGGTCTGCCGCAGCAGCACGCCGCCGCTGTGCAGCGTAAACACGGGCAGCGCTAGGTTGCTCGATTCGGTCGCCTTTGCCGTCAGCACCGGCGCCAGAAACGCCTGGTACACATCAGCGCGGCGCTCGCCGCCCCAGGTCAGCGCCGCGGGCCCTATGTTGTCAACCGTCACGCCGCCCTCGCGCATGCGGTTGGTCACATTGACCAGCGTGTCGAAGTAGGACTGCTTGTTCCGCTCCGAACTGACAAAGGTTCTTCCGCTTTCAAGCAGCGGCCAGCCCGGACCAAACCAGATCATGGTCGCACGGCCGGGCAGCGTCGACTCATACGTGACCAGGCTGCCGAACGCACGCAGCGAAACCTGGAAGCGTCGCAACAGCCCCTCCGCTCCTTCGGCGCCGCCATTCTCGCGGATCGCTCCAGGCACATGCTTCAGGTCTTCAAGCAGCGCCGCCGGGTCTTGCGAAGCCTTGCCCACACCCACCCCTGTATCGGTGAGGACGATGAGCGAGGTAGGGTAAGGCAGACGGGGGCCCGCCGCGTGTAAATAGTCGCCCAGGCCCTTACGCTCGTAAGCCACATCGGTAAAGTTGTCATTGACCAGGTCGAGAAGCAGGACCAGGCGGTCCGGCAGGTGAGGGTGAGCAGCATTCACCGCTCGAAATCCGGTGACGGCACTGGCCAGCCCGCGATCGAGAACTGAGAAGTCGCTTTCTTTGAGCCCGGCTACCGCCTTGCCGCTGCTATCGGTGACTACCACCTTGAGGGTGATGAACCGCCGCTGCTGCTGCCGCTCGGCCTCCTGCTGCAGCGAGCGGTGGAGAAGCTGACCGGTGGAGTTTGGCGGTGCAACCGGGACCGGCGCAGCGCTTTCAGGCGGCGCGGCGCTGCCGGGTGCAGGCGCCGCCTGCGAGTGCACAGGAGCCGCCCCCAATCCAAAGCAGCAGAAAGCACACAGGAGACGTATGCTCAGCCGCAGCGACATCGACTCTTCATCGCTGCACCAGCACATTGGCGGGCAGCGCGCTGATGTCGTCGGACTCGGTTCCGTCGTTGAGCCCGCCATAGCGGCGCTCGCGCTTCTGGTAGTCCTCAATGGCTTCGAGCAGGTGCACGCCGCGGAAGTCGGGCCAGAGTCGATCGGTCACAAAGATCTCTGTGTAGGCGATCTGCCAGAGCAGGTAATTGGAGATGCGCATCTCGCCGGAGGTGCGCACCAGCAGGTCCGGATCGGGCATATGCGAGGTGTAAAGGTGCCGCTCAAGATCGCCTTCGGTGACCTCGTGCGGGCTGCGGCCGCTCGCCTGCAGCTCCAGCGCCAGGGCACGAAAAGCGTCGACCAGCTCGGAACGCGCACCATAGTTCAGCGCCAGTGTAAGCGTGGTGCCGGTATTGCGCGAGGTCTGCTCCGCCGCCCAGCCCATACGCTCACGCACCTCGCCGGGCAGCTCGTGGGTGCGGCCGATATACCTGATCCGCACATTGTTGTCGTTCATGCGCTGGACGTTGTTGCTCAGGTAGCTTGAAAGCAGGCGCATGAGGAAGTTGACCTCCATGCGCGGCCTGCGCAGATTGTTTTCCAGGGAGAACGCATAGAGCGTCAGCCAGGGCAGGTTGATCCGCGAGGCCGTTTCGACCACGTACTGGACGGACTCGGCGCCCTGCTGATGGCCAAGGAACCGCTTGAGCGAGCGCTTGCCCGCCCAGCGGCCGTTGCCGTCCATGATGATGGCGACGTGCTTGGGCAGCCGCGCCGGATGGAGCCGCCGATAGACGGCCTGCTCCTCCGCGGAGAGTTCATGCACACGGCTGGGCTGCTCTGGCAATGGCTTCAGGGGACCCTCCACCTGACCGTAGCATACCGCGCTCGGCACCCGCAAAACGGCCCCAGCCTGCAGCAAAGCTTGCCTGCCGGCCAAGCTCAAACGAGCAGCGGGCGACGCCTTCCCGAGGCCATATCGCGCACGTGGCTCAAGACCACGGAGCGGTGATACGGGTTCAGGCGCGAAACCATCGGCAGCAGCTCGGTAAGGAACGGGTCGACAACGATTGCGGCAACGGCCTCTCCGCGACGGCTGCGCGCATCGTGCAGCAGCTCGCCGATCGGCGCATCAAGCGCGGCCGCCAGCCGTTGCAGTGAGTTCAGCGTGGGCGTGGCCTTGGCGTTTTCTATCTTGGAGATGTAGGTGCGAGGGACCTGCATCCGCAGCGCCAGCTGGCGCTGGCTCAGGTTGCGCGCTTGGCGCAGCTCGCGCACAGCCTTGGCTACGTTGAGCGTACAGGATTCCATGGTGGGGGGCTGGCTGGTTGCGGCCACCAGCGCCAGTGACGGGAGCTCGGGCTCTTCCTGCTCCAGCGCCTTGCGACAGCGCCGGCAGTGGGAGTCCATGGTGCGGAACTGCACCAGGCTGCAATGATCACAACGCAGTACCTCACGCGCCTCTACGGTAGCCAAGGTAGTTGCCATAATGTTGTTACGGAGGCCAGAGCAGGCTTCCTGAACCGACGGGAAACACCGGGTCTCTCGTCCAGTCAATCCAACTCTGCGCTCAGGTATCTCGGTTGTCAAGTGGGATAATCGGCTCTTACCCGAAAGTTTCCGGAAGAATGCCGAAAAGAACCCAAAAGGATGGTGTATGCAGCAGTTTGCCGTCTCCCGCGCTCGCGCCTGGGACCTTCTCACCGAATACACCCAGTCCGCAAGCCTGCTCAAACACGCGCTTGGCGTTGAGGCCTGCATGGTCGCCTGGGGCGCGCGGGAGGCGCGCTCGCTCGCGCTTGACCCGGCGGCAACCTCCGCACTGGTCGAGCGCTATGCCGCCACGGCCCTGCTCCACGACTTCGACTATGAACGCCACCCGACACCTGAAGAGCACCCCTTTGTGGGGGTGCGCCTCCTTGCCGAGCAGGGCTGGCCTGAGGAGATCCGTACCGCCATCCTGGGCCATGCGCCCTACAGCGGCGTGCCGCGTACTACGCACCTGGCGCGGGCCTTGTTTGCCTGTGACGAACTGTCCGGTCTGCTGACCGCCTGCGCCCTGGTGAAGCCTTCACGCTCCATCCACGAGGTGGAGGTCGCCGGAGTCCGCAAAAAGATGAAGGACAAGGCATTTGCGCGGGGGGTCAGCCGGGAAGACATCGTGCTGGGTGCCGAGGAGCTGGGCCTTCCGCTCGAGGAGCAGATTGCGATCTGCCTCCACGCGATGCAGGCCAAGGCAGCCGAGCTTGGGCTGGCCGGTCAGCCAGGCGCCTGAGCCCCTCCTCCGGCAGCCAGCAGGTATGCTGGAAGCGATGAGGACCGGCGCAACTCGCACCCGCACCGCGCGGCGTAAAAAAAAGAGCTCCCCAGCACTGTGGCTGCGTCTTTGGCCTTTGTGGCTGGCGATCGCAGCTACTCCGTTTGCCGTACGTTCCGCCAGTGTGCTGGCCTTGAGCGGGCCATCGGCGCTGCGGATGCTTTACCCCTTTGTGGTGCTGGTGCAGCACCACGCGCAGGACTTCCAGGGCGACCAGGCGGAAACGCTTTCGCAGTGGATCATGTATGGGCAGTTCCCCTTCTATGCGGGGGTCTGGCTTGCCGTCCGGCGGCTGGTGGGCGCTACCGCAGGCCCGCTGAGTGCTCTCCTGCTGCACGGTGCCGGGATTGCCGCGGCCCTGTGGACCTCCGGCGGAAACTAGTCCGCATCGCGCCGCCTGGACGAGGGTTGAGCAGCGACTCTCGAGAGAGCGCGTTCGGCTAGCGCGAGTGGGGCGTCTTTCTCGCTCCCACCCGCGCACGGGCCTGCCGGCGAACGGGCCCTCCGCACTCTCAGGCGAAGTTGCTGTCGTCCCCGCCGAAGTCGCTTCCATCGTCGGAGCCGGAGTCATAGCCGGCATCATCAAAGGATCCACCCTGGGGCTGCTCATCCGGGCCGGAGACGTCGTAGCCGCCCGGCGGCTGCTCGTTTGGACCGCTGTCGTACCCGCCTGCACCGGGCGCCTCGCCGTAATAGTTGTTGACGATCTCCTCGTTGGGACGCTCCCCGCCGCCCCATCCGCCGCCGCCGCCAAAGTCACCCCCAAAGCCGCTGCCTCCATAGCCGCCATGGCCCATGT
>CAXTPL010000208.1:5344-5626 GCA_964246065.1 uncultured Acidobacteriaceae bacterium | reverse complement strand
GCAGATCTTCGGCGGTCGCAAATATGCCATGCGCATCTGGCTTGACCCGCAAAAGCTGGCCGCGCGGCAGCTCACTGCCAGCGATGTAACGGCCGCACTCGCCGAGCAGAATATCGAGGTTGCCGCCGGCCAGCTTGGGCAGCCGCCTTCTGATCCTAAACAAGCTTTCCAGATTACCATCAGTGCGGTCGGACGCCTGAAGTCGGCTGAGCAGTTTGCCAATATCATCATCAAGAACACGCCCAACGGAATTGTGCAGATCAAGGATGTAGGCCGCGCCGC
>CAXTPL010000208.1:0-5334 GCA_964246065.1 uncultured Acidobacteriaceae bacterium | reverse complement strand
GAGCTGGGCGCCGAGACCTACAGCAGCGATCTCAAGTTTAGCGGAATCGCGGCGACTGGCATCGGCGTTCAGCAGCTGAGCAATGCCAACGCGCTTGAAGTAGACCGCAACGGAAAGGCTGCCCTCGCGGCGCTGGCAAAAGGTTTTCCTCCGGGGCTCAAGTACGTCATCGCCTTTGACACAACCACCGTCGTCGGCGACTCCATACGCGAAGTTCTGATTACCCTGGTTGAAGCAATCGTCATTGTGATCGTAGTCATTTTCTTCTTTCTGCAGGACTGGCGCGCCACGGTGATCCCGGCGATTACCATTCCTGTTTCCCTCGTAGGGACTTTTGCTTTTATCAAGATTTTCGGCTTCTCGATCAACACGCTCACCTTGTTCGGCATTACCCTGGCCACCGGCCTGGTGGTCGATGACGCCATCGTGGTTATAGAGAATGTTCAAAGGCATATCACCGAAGGGATGGCAGACGCGCACGAAGCCACGTCGGTGGCCATGTCTGAGGTGACCAGCGCAGTGATCGCTACTTCGCTGGTACTTATCTCCGTCTTTATCCCGGTATCCTTCTTTCCGGGTACCACCGGGCTGCTGTACAAGCAGTTTTCCTTGACCATCGCGTTTTCGATCGCCATCTCCGCATTCAACGCGCTGACACTTTCACCTGCCCTTGCCGCGTTGCTGCTGCGCAAGGAAGAAGAAAAGCATGGATTGCTCCGTGCTGTGGATCGCGCTATCCAGTGGACCGGCTCGAAGTATGCCGGCCTGATCCACAAGGTACTGCGGGTTCGCTATGCGATGCTGGTGCTGTTTTTTGTGGGTCTCGTGGCCACAGTGATCGTGTACCAGCGAGTGCCTACCGCTTTTGTGCCTCAAGAGGATCAGGGCTACTTCATCATCCAGGTGCAGGCGCCGCAGGGCGCTTCCTTGCCTTATACCTCAGCAGTGCTCGATCGTGCGGAGGCGGTGTTACGCCGCAACGCGGATATTGAAGGTGCATTTGCGATTGCCGGCTTCAGCTTCTCAGGCAATGCAGCCAATTACGGGATCATCTTTGTCAACATGCAGCCGTTTGCGCAGCGGAAAGGGGCAGCGCATTCCGTAAGCGGAGTCGTAGGGAACTTGCGCATGCAGCTGATGATGATCCCGGGCGCTCTGGTGATTCCCTTTGAGCCGCCCGCCATCAATGGCATCGGCAGCTTCGGCGGGTTCCAGTTCGAGCTTCAAGACCTGGGACGCAACACGCTGGGCGATCTCGATCGAGTGGCTCACCAGATGGTGGCTCGCGGCAATGCCGGCAAAGATCTGTCCGGGCTCTTTACCAGCTTCACCTCGAATGACCCACAACTCCTGGTGGCTATCGATCGCGAAAAGGCAAAGTCGCTCGGCGTGCCGTTCAGCCAGATAACGGACGCACTGCAGGTGTACATGGGCTCGGAGTACATCAACAATTTCGACTTCAATAACCGCTCCTACCGGGTCTATGTACAGGCCGACGCACCCTACCGCGCGACTGCCTCGAACATTCGCCAATTTTACGTGCGCTCGGCAACCAACCAGATGATCTCGCTTGATAACCTGGTGCATATTGAGGAGACGTCCGCTCCTTCGGTCATCAGTCACTACAACCTGTTTCGCTCTGTCGAGATCGACGGCTCGGCTGCACGCGGCCAGAGCTCAAGCGAAGGATTGCGGGCGATGGAGCAGCTTGCGCAACGATCCATGATGCCGGGCATGACGTATAGCTGGACGGGATTGTCGCTGGAAGAGATTGAGTCCGCCGGAAAAACGATTATCATCTTTTCGCTCGGCATCCTGGTTGTGTATCTCACGCTTTCGGCGCAGTATGAGAGCTTTGCTTTGCCCTTTATCATCCTGCTTGCCGTCCCCATGGCGGTGCTGGGCGCGCTGGTTGCGCAAAGCCTGCGCGGCTTGCCGAATGATGTGTACTGCCAGATCGGGCTGGTCATGTTGATCGGTCTGTCGGCCAAGAACTCGATCCTGATCGTCGAGTTCGCAGAACAGCTGAGAGCCCGCGGCCGCTCGATTGCCGATGCCGCGATGGAGGCGGCGGAGCTGCGGTTGCGCCCCATACTCATGACCTCGTTTGCATTCATCCTGGGCGTACTGCCGCTGGTTTTCGCAAGCGGAGCGGGGCAAAACGGCCGACATTCTGTGGGCACAAGTATTGTGGGCGGCATGCTTTTTTCTACGATTCTCAACTTGTTCTTTATCCCGGTGCTGTACGTGATATTGCAAACGCTTTTAGGCTCCGGCGCGCGTAAGCGTGCCCACGAGGAAAAGCCGCAGGCTGCATCCGGGCGCTGAGCCGAGCAGGGCAGAAAGGTATTCTCGTTTGAAGATAGCCCTGGTACTCGGCGGCGGCGGCCCGATCGGCATTGCGTGGGAAGCGGGAGTGCTGCTGGGGTTGAAAGACTATGGCATCGATCTGTCCGGGGCGGACCGTATCATCGGGACCTCTGCAGGCTCAATCGTTGGGTCGCATGTGAAGCTCGATGGCTCTCCGGAGCCGCTGTTTACCGAGCAGGCGACCCCTCTCGATCCGGCTATGAAGGCGCCGAAGATGGGTCCCTTTATGGCGGCGATGACACGTTCGACGCTCTTTCATCGCACCGTAGCAGGGCAGCGGCGATCGATAGGCAGGAGTGCTCTTAAGGCTGACGTACAAGGGGAAGGAGAATGGCTGGCTGCCATCGCCGGCTTTTTGCCCGAGGCCGCCCACGCACAAGAAAGATGGCCTGCGGGCGAACTATGGATCACCGCGGTGGATGTTGAAACCGGCGAGCGGGTGGTGTGGACCGGCGCCAGCGGTGTAGCTCTGCCCGTGGCGGTCGCCTCCAGCTGTGCGGTGCCTTGCGTTTACCCTTTAGTGCACATCGGCGGCCGGCGGTACATGGATGGGGGCATGGGGTCACCCACCAACGCGGACCTCGCCCAGGGCTGCGACCTCGTCGTTATCCTCGATCCTCTGGCGCATGTGCTTGGCCGTAAAAGCCCCATGCTGGCAGAACGGGACGCACTGGTGCGCCTTGGAAGCGAAGTGATTTGTTTCTCGTTCTCCGATGCTGCCCGGGCTGTGGTCGGTTTGCATTTGATGGACGCTTCGCTTCGAGGACCAGTCGCGATCAAGGCACGCGAGCAGGGTAGGGCAGACGGGCGCGTGCTGGAACAATGCATACTGAGGAAGCACGGTTCCGGAGAAGGTCTTGCTTAGTGAGGCGCCCGCAACCAAGGTCAAAGTGCAGCAGAATATGCGCTCACGACCAAGCCGCGCAGGCAGGTTGCCCGTACGCAATACAAGCACCCGCGCAAAGCGCGGATTGTGTGCGACATGGGGACACCTGAAAGAGCCGATCCCATGCCGCGTCCGCGCTCGCATCTTCGCTGCGCCTGCGCAGAGCTAGTCTGCAGACGTGCGGAGTCGTGCTCGTGTTTAGAACCCGGCAATCTCATCCGGCGCATACTCGCGGTTGAGAGCGATAGTCCAGAGACCGTCGGGCCAGCAGATGAAGATAAAGGTTGACGATGCCATATGGCACTCAACATAGAGCGAAAGAGCAAAAGCACAAAGAGCTCTTTGCCTCGCTTCAGTACCTTGGTGCATGCAGCCGTTCCAGAGCGGAAATCTCGAGCACGGAGGTGTGCATCGGGCTTTGGCTGGGCCTTTTGCGTACAGGCTGCTGCACAAGGACCGGCGCAAGCCATCTCTACCGATGGCTGAGCGAGCGCCTGATTGTGAAGGTTTGCTTCAACAAGGCCGCCGCCAGTCTGCGGCGATCCTAGACTCGCAGTTGCGGCCGCGGTTCGCCGTGCAAGAGCGGCATGCGAGCTGCGGTTGATCCTGGAATTCGCTTTGGCCTCGGTCATTTGTTGTTTGGCCGTGGATGGACAAACAGCGGGGATGGATCTTCCCACAAGGGAGCCCGCTCTTGAAGGGCTAGGAGGCTAACCGCGCATCTGGTCTCATCGGCCTACTGCAGCGCATGGATATATACAGTAGATGCAGCATCGTCAGACATCCCCAAGGCGCGTTGGAGACTTGCTTGCGCCTGTGAGTCTCCAAACTCGTGGCATCGCGCGAAGTCCAGAGCCACAGATAGCGGGCTGTCTTTGCGGAGCAGAGCCGCCTTTACTTCTCTGTCGAGCGGCAAAGTGGCAAGGATCTGCGACATGGAAACGCCCAAAATCACATCAATGACGGAAAGCAAGCCCAGCAGATACATCCTTGAAGCTGCAACGTCGAGCGATGGAGCAAGCAGCTCGCAGAAGCGAGCCCGTTCTACTGCCATTTGCACCACAGCCGCCGATCGGCTGGTTGCGGCGGCGCCGGCAAGAGCTACTGTGACCATCTTCCGAAACTCATCAGCGCCAACCAGAAGGAGGGCACTGCGGATCGACCGGACCGGCGAAGGCAAAGCGTATAGAGCGGAGTTGACCAGCCGCAGCAGGCGATAGCAGAGAGAAGCGTCGGCCATCCGCGTCTATAGTGGCGATCATTCACTTATTTAGCAGCCAACTGCATGCGCGGCCAGCAACAAGGCCGTGACTCTGTACCCTGCCATGAACCTTCTGGTGTGGACGGCGCGAACCCGGGCCGGTCGCGCCCACTGTGCGTATTCGCAGGAGAACCGTGCGGCCGGGCTCGTGGGCGCTAGCCCAGCCACTTCGGATTGCCTGCGGTGCCGTCAAAATGGTTGCTGGTCTTAAAAGGTTCGTACTTGCCCGCCATCGCCGCGTCTTTGGTCCGGTTGAGCAACGCCGCTATTTGTGTCTTCGTCATTGGCTGGAAGTTCCGCGTTGCATCCATCGCCTGATCGAGGATCGCGGGCGAGTCGATACCCGTAATAACCACCGATACGGGCAGCGAAAGCGAGTAGTGCAGTGCCTCGATTGGCTCGACCGTCTTGCTGTCGAGAATGAAGTGGTCGCCAAAGGTTTTCATCGCGAGCACCCCGGTGCCTTGCCTGGTGGCGACCGGAAGCACCTCATTGGTGAACGAGCGAAAGTGCGCGTCCATGACATTGATCGGCATCTGCACGGTGTCGAAGTGGAAGCCGTGCTGCTCGGCGACGTCGAACATGCGCAGGTGAACGGCAGGATCCTTATGGCCGGTAAAGCCGATGTAGCGAATCTTGCCGGCCTGCCGTGCGGCCACAGCCGCCTCAAGCGCGCCTCCCGCGGCAAAGATGCGGTCAGGGTCTTCCATGCGTATGACCTCGTGAAACTGAACGAGGTCGATCGTATCCGTGCGCAGGCGTCCGAGCGACTGTTCCAGCTGCTCGTTGTAGGCCTTGGCCGTGCGACCGTCCATCT
>CAXTPL010000207.1:0-5666 GCA_964246065.1 uncultured Acidobacteriaceae bacterium | reverse complement strand
CAGGTCAAGGTGCTCAAGTTCGACAAGGACAAGCAGCGCGTCTCGCTTGGCTTTAAGCAGCTGACGCCCGACCCCTGGCTCGATGCAGTCGAGCGCTACCCGGTGGGCGCGCGCGTGCGTGGCCGCGTGCTTTCAGTCACCGACTACGGTTCTTTCGTCGAGTTGGAGCAGGGCATCGAAGGCCTCGTCCACGTTTCGGAGATGACCTGGTCAAAGCGGATGAAGCATCCGTCGAAGCTGGTCAAGCCAGGCGATGAGGTTGAGACGCTTGTCCTCAGCGTCAACCCGAACGACCGCCGCATCTCGCTCGGCATGAAGCAGCTACAGGAGAACCCCTGGGAGAATCTGTCGGACCGCTACCCTGCCGGCACGATCGTCGAGGGCCGCGTACGCAACCTGACTGACTTTGGCGCCTTTATTGAGATCGAAGACGGGATCGACGGTCTCGTCCATGTCTCTAACCTGAGCTGGACCAAGCGCGTCAAGCATCCTTCGGAAGTCCTGAAGAAGGGCGAGAAGCTGCGGGCTGTGGTTCTTGGCGTGGAGCCGGAGAACCGTCGCCTGTCGCTTGGCATCAAGCAGTTGCTGCCTGACGTATGGGAGACTTTCTTCGCCCAGCATCGCGTAGGCGATGTGGTCCACGGCAAGGTGCTGCGCACCGCGCAGTTTGGCGCCTTTATAGAGATCGCGGAAGGGGTCGAAGGACTCTGCCACGTCTCAGAGGCAACGGACGCGACCGGCGGCCAGTCCTCGCTTGAAGTGGGCGCGGAGCACGAGTTCAAGATCATCAAGATGAACCAGGAAGAGAAGAAGGTCGGCCTAAGCCTGCGCGCAGTAGGCGAAGAGGCGAGCCGGGCCGAGGTAGAGAACTACAAGGCTCCCGTTTCGAGCTCGACCACCACTCTCGGCGACTTGATGAACTGGAAGCGTCAGTAAGCAGTAGCAGGCAACAAACTTCCGTAATGCTTGAAGGCGCCACTCTTCGCGGGGTGGCGCTTTTGTTTGCTCATGGTTCGGCCTGCGCTGCCGAAGATGAGAGTACGTGACCGCAAACCAGCGGTACGGGGTGGTAAGCCCCGCCAAAGCAAGTGGCGGATTTCTGCTTTCAGAAACCTGAAGAGTGACGACCGCGGCGTGCGAGTCGCCCGATGCCACAGGAACCACATACGTGCACGGTTCTCCAGGTGCACGGCTACTTAGGGGTGCGAGGGTTCTCTCGCATCCCTTTCCTTTTTAGGAGGCTACTTGGGGCATGGGGATCGGTCGCAGCAGGCAATTATGTATCTAAGAACTTCCGACAATGCGACTTCCGGTGACCCGATCTCGGAGGCAGGCTTGTTTGCTTGACTGGTCCCTTAGAGAATATAGCCAGCAATCCAGCACTGTACGAGGATGATGAGCAGCCTTTTTCCCTTCCTTATCGTAAGGCAGTGTCAGAAAGAGTTGTTTCGTGGGCAGAAGATGATCCTCGCATTTCTGCCGCTGCCGTTGTCGGTTCCCTAGCAACCGGACCAGGAGATCGCTGGTCGGATCTCGATCTGACTTTCGCACTTGCCGACGGAGCGACACGCAGCGAGGTTTTACAAGCCTGGACTGAAAAGCTTTCGTCAGAGTACACCGCAGACATGCTATTCGACGTTTCCGCAGGCGAGTCGCTGTATCGGGTGTTTCTATTATCCGGGCTCCTCCAGCTTGACCTGTCGTTCAGTCCTCAGTCTGGTTTTGTCCAGCAAGGCCCGCAATTCAGGCTCGTCTTCGGTTCGCCTCCACAAAAATTTCAAGCACTGAAACCCGAAGCTCAGACGTTGTTCGGCTACGCTGCGCATCATCTGCTAAGGGCGCGTATTTGTGTCGAACGATGTCGTTTTCTACAAGCTGAGTATTGGCTCCACGCTGGGCGAGACTACGCTTTAAGTCTGGCGTGCCTCAGGCATGAACTGCCCACGGCCTATGGCCGTGGACTCGAAAGCTTGCCTTCGGAGATAAGCAGGCTTGTTGCACCATGCCTAGCGACAAGCCTCGACAGAAACGCGCTGATCGCCTCTTTGGGTGCGACGGTGGACCTCGTACTCCAGTGCTCCGGTCCTACTCTGATTAGCGACTCACTTCGTACTCAGTTGGTCGGTTTGAGTGAGAGCTGGGAGTAGCGATCGCTACACGTCATCGCTACCCGCAGAGATGCACCATTGATCATGGCGAACGCAGTTCTCGGAAGTTGGTGATTGCTACGGAGAAGCCGAACTAATCGCTCCAGCCTCAGCGAGACTGCGCTATTCGACGCAGAACGAAAGATCACGGGCGCCCAGCAACTTCGGAGCATACGGCTAGGGCTTGGATGGTGGCGCTACATGGACAACGATTCCGTGCTGCGCTTTACAGTCCGTTAATGTGAAGTTCAACGTCATCTTGTCTTGTTCCGAGGCCACCCCTACGTGCTGGGGAAGGTAAAATCCATCGATGATCTGGTATGTGTAGGTGAAGCGCGCGACTCCGGCATGGTCCGTATCAGTAGAGGACGAAGCTAGAACCAGACCATTTGGCGCATCCACAAATTTGGTGGTGATTTCAATGTGTTGTGACGTTTCGATGACGCCTTCGCGCAGATGCATATCCGGATCAAGGATGAGCTTTCCAGTTATGCCCTGACCGTCCATGGAGATGTTGTAGCCGGTTGGGGTCTTTTCAAATCGATAGTTGGTTGGGGCGATGGGAAGCACCTCTCCATATGCGTACGGTACCCAGTTGCTGAGCCCCGCTTGCATGAGAGAACGGTTCGATTCTTCAAGCTGCGCAGCGATAGGCGATTGGCTGAAGTCTGGAAGCTTGGCTTGGGCTAAGATGGTCGCACCCGAATGATCAACAAACACTCGATACCTAATCGGCTCCAGCAGTTGTGCTATCGGACTGTCCTTTCGAGCTGCGTCACCAAAGTTGCTCTTGAGATGCTTTGCGAGGTCGAAGTCAATCGAACAAGAAAAGCTGATGAGTCCCGACCGGAACGGTGTGTCATAGAGGGCCTTAGTTTTGGCAAGCAGGACCTCGGCATCACTAGGGGATTTTGCAATCTTCGGGGCTACTTTCAAAGATTGACTAAACGAGGAGATGCACGAAGTCCCGAGGATAGCGATGAGGATATAGCGGCGCATGACCCATGCTACCGCCCGATGTAGCAGTTCGGCATCCGGGCTGAGGACAAGATGAGCGCGTCAACTATAAGTCTTGATAAACGCCGTATGCGTCAGCGACTATGCGCGAGGGTGCGTGGCTACTCCTTGCATCCGCCTGTGTGTCCTAGACGCCCGTCCCCTCGCTGTAAAACTATGCTGGCAATGCGCTCGAACCTCCATGTAAGTCGCAAGAGCCTCGGTGCCGCTGTTCGCCGCGTCGGCTGAGACGGCCAAGCACCTACGTTGCCGGCGAGTTTAGCGTAGCCGCAAGTCCAGACACACTCCCTCGGCTTTCTGGAGGGCGGCGATGATGCCAAACAAATTTTGCGCACTCGGATTGCCTTTGGGTCCGATCATGCGCCGCAGGCTCGGGGAAGGAATCCTGGTGATCAGCGCTAGCCTGGAGGAACCGATGGTCGCGTGGATGTAATTGCGCAGGATGCCGCGCCCGGTGGCGAAATCACCCGCGTGGCAGAGTGTCAGGCCTTCGCGCAGCAGCTCTTGCGCCGGATCGGCTTGCGCGCGTTCGCGAATGGTGTCACGGAAATCCTTGGTCAGTGCCATATCACGCTCCCTCGGTTCGCTTGCGGCGTTTGTAGTCCACCCAGGCTGCTTTCGCGGTGGCGATATCGCTGTCCTGCCGCTTCTTCGTGCCGCCGCCGACAAGGATCACGAGTAACATAAAGGTTGTCAGAAGGGGAGCCTCCAGTTCGATGCGGCCTATTCCCCGCAAATGCCGAAAAATGCGATCTCTGGAAACCTGCAGATACGATCTGCAGCTGATGAAACTTACGGTTCGGCGTAAAGTCCCGTCAACGCGCTGGTCGTCAGCGACTATGTGTGAGGGTGGGTGACTGCTCCTTGCATTTACCCGGACCTGGGTCGTTGACGCTCGTCCTCCCGCTGTAGAAGGATGCTGGCATGCGCTCGCACCTGCCTGTCACTCGCCGGAGTTTTGTCAGCCTCGTTGCCGCGGCCACTGCGGCGCTTGCCAGCCCCCGCACTGCCTGGGCCGGAGCCACTTTCCTCCCACCTGCGGAGACGGTGAAGCCCCCGACGCTCGCGCCGGACTGGAAAGACGCAGGCGTGATCGACACCCGGCACGCGCCGCATGCCAAGCTGCGCAGCGTGCCTGTCCGGGCGGTGACGATCCGCGAGGGTTTCTGGTCCAAGCGTCGCGTGACCAACGTCCAGGCGAGCCTGCCCAGCATGCGGCAGGAGCTGCTGGACCACGGGCGCATGGACAACTTTCTGCGGCTTGCAAACGCCTCGAGCGCGCCGCAGCGGGGACCAGTCTACTCCGACTCTGACGTCTATAAGTGGCTTGAAGCAGTGGGTTTCGCCTTGCAGAGCGAGCCCGAGCCCGCCTTGCGGCAGGATGCGGACACCATGATCCGCGAAGTGGCCGCGGTGCAGGAGCCAAGCGGGTATCTCAACACGTATTTCCAGGGCGCGCACAAGGCCGATCGCATGCTGCCGAAGACCCAGACCGGCGGCCATGAGCTCTACTGCATCGGCCACCTGCTGCAGGGCGGCATCGCCTACTATCGCGCGACGGGCGACGCTACGCTGCTCGACGCGGGCATTCGATTTGTCGACGAGTTCCTGATCCCGAGCTACGGCCCAGGACAAAGCCAGGCTCCCATCGTCGCCGGCCACCCCGAGATCGAGATGGCGCTGATCGAGCTCTACCGCACGACCGGTGAGCGGCGTTACCTCGACCTGGCCGGCTACATCCTGCATGGCGACAGCCGGCTTGACCTAAAACCCGAGCAGATCCGTTACATGTTCTGCGGGGTGCCCTTTACCAGCCGCACCAAGCTCGAAGGCCACGCCGTGCGCGCGATGTATGCCTGCTCCGGCGCCACGGACTACTACCTCGAGACGGGCGACCCTGCGTACTGGAAGGCCCTGACCGCGCTCTGGGAGGACCTGAGTGCCCACCAGCTCTACGTAACCGGCGGGGTGGGTGCGCGCAGCGATGGGGAAGCGTTTGGCGATCCCTACGAGCTACCGAACGCAACGGCTTACGGCGAAAGCTGTGCAGCCATCGGCAACATGATGTGGAACTGGCGGATGCTCACTGCAACCGGCGACGCGAAGTATGCGGATGTGATGGAGCGGGCGCTTTACAACGGCATCAACTCCGGCATGTCGCTCGACGGCAAGCTCTACTGCTACCGCAATCCCTTGGCGTACGACCCGACTACCGGTGACAAGATCCGCAATCCCTGGTACGACACCACCTGCTGCCCGCCCAACCTCGAACGCACCTTAGCCGCGCTCCCGGGTTATTTTCACAGCACGTCCGACGAAGGCGTGTACGTGCACCTGTATGACAATGCGGAGTTGCGCTGGCAGCTGGCGGACGGCACCTCGGTCACGCTCACGCAGACTACGCGTTACCCGTGGGAGGGCAGCATCTCGCTTGAAGTGGAGCCGGAGACCGCGCGCGAGGTAATCGAGTTGATCCTGAAGGCGCAAGGCCGCTGGGAAGAG
>CAXTPL010000206.1:0-5678 GCA_964246065.1 uncultured Acidobacteriaceae bacterium | reverse complement strand
GCGTCATAACCGGCTGTGCCCGGTAGGGCTATGTTTTTAAGGTCAGCGGTGCTGAGGGCCAGGTCGTCTAAATAATAAAACCCGAGGCTCTGCACGACCGGATGACCATCATGGGTGAGCGCGGCAAGATCGCCGGCGCGCGCCACAGACAACAGGCCATTGGTCTTGAAGCCGCGAAGGTTCTCGTCGCCGATCTGCACCAGTTGCGGGGCCTGTGGGTAGGGCAGGGGCGCGAGCAAGGTCGAGCGCAGCACACCAGTCAACGCAGCAGTGGCGCCGATGGCAAGCGCCAGTGTGAGCAGCACAGTGAGGGTGAAGCCGGGCGCGCGACGGAGCTGGCGCAGGGCGTAGCGGACGTCTTGAGTGAAGGAGTGGGTGAGGGAATGAGTGAGGAACCGGGTGAGGAACTGGGTGAGCGAGCGCATGGGTTACTCCGTCCTCAGTGCTTCGATCGGGTCGATTCTGGTAGCGCGCCAGGCGGGGACGAGCGTGGCTGCAGCTGCTACGGCGACGATGGCGAGCGAGGCGAGCAGGTAGGCGGCGGTGTCGAAGTTGGGGAGCTTGCCGACGATGCCCGTCAGCGCGCGGCTCATGCCGAGCGAGAGCGCGATGCCGAACGCGAGGCCGAGGGCGGCGGGCGCCAGTGCTCGGCGCAGAACAAAGACCAGGACCTGCTCGCGCGTGGCGCCGACGGCCATGCGCAGGCCGAACTCGAAGGTTCGCTGCGCGACGGTATAGGAGGTCACGCCGTACATGCCGACGGCGGCGAGCAGGAGGCTGACGGCGGCGAAGCTTGCGAACAAGATGGTGCGGAAGTCCTCGCCGCGCTCGGTTTCGCCGATGTTCTCGCGCATGGTCGTCGCTTTGACGGCGAACTCGGGATGCGCCTCCTTGAGGCGTCGGCGGAGAAGGTCGGCCATGGGAGCGGGATCCATGCGGGTGCGTACCAGCAGCTGCATGTCGGGCGCGGCACGGGGCACCTGCGCAACCGGGGCGTAGAGGGGGGGGTAGGGCGCGTCGGCGGGGGAGTTGTCGCGGATATCGCCGACCACGCCGACAATCGTGCGACCGTCGAGGTTGTCGTCAAAGCCGCAGACGATCTTCTGGCCGATGGGGTCCTGACCGCGAAACGACTGGCGGGCGAGTGCCTGGTTGATCAGCACGACCAGGGGAGCCTTGAGCGTGTCCTGCGGCGCAAGCCCGCGGCCTTGCAGCAGGGGTACGCCTAGAGTCTGGAGCGCGTCCGGCGTAACCGGCCGAATGTCGGCGTCGGGCAGGTCCGTTACGCCCGCGGCAAAGACCTGCTTGCCTTTGACCGCGTAGGAGACGTCTGAGCCGTTGAAGCTCATGGGAGCACCGTAGATGGCGCTGGCGGATTGAACGCCGGGCAGTGTAGCAGTGTAGGCGAGCAGCGCATCGAGCCGTGCGAGATTGGCCTGGTTGATGCTGTCCCAGGCGGCCTTGACGGCGGCCTGGGCGGCAGGTGAGTCGTCCTTTGCGACGGGCGCGGGCGTAGGCAGAATGGCATGTGTGTCGAGGGTGATGAGGTTCTCCGGCGAGAAGCCGAGGTCCTCGCGGGACTGCGCGATGAGCTGACGGGCGAGCAACAGGGCCGCAACGGAGAGGGTAAGGGTGAGCGCAACCTCTGCGACGACCAAGCCATTGCGCAGGCGCAGGGTGCCGCGGCCTTCTGTCGCGCGGGAAGCCACCTGCCGAAGCGCGGAGGCCGGATCGGTATGCCAGGAGCGCCAGATAGGCAGCACGGCGGTCAGGCTCATCAGGAGCAGGCTTACGGCGAAGGAGTAAGCCAGCACATGCAGGTTGAGGTGGATCTCTGCGAGGCGGGGCGTGTCAGCCGGGGCGAGGCGGACCAGCAGACGCAGGGCGGGGAGCGCGAGCAGCAGGGCACAGACGCCGCCCGCAGCGGCGAGCAGGCCGGCCTCAAGCAGCGCGTGCGCGGCAAGCCGGGAGCGGGAAGCGCCGAGCGCAGCCCGCATGGTGGTCGAGCGCAGCTGCTCAGTTGCCCGCACCAGCTGCAGGTGGGTGACATTCGCGCAGACGATGAGCAGGATGACCGCGACCGCGCCCATGAGCAGGCGCAGGACGGGGCGCAGGTTGCCGACCAGCTCCTCCTGCAGGGGGACCGACTCGATCGTCTTCCGGCTGTCTTCCGGATAGGTCTTCTGGAGGCGCGTGGAGAAGGCGGCAAGCTGCGCGGCGAGTTGCTGCTCGCTGACGCCGGGCCGCCGCTTGCCGATCGCCTGCTGGTTATAGGCGGTGCGGTTGGGATTGTCAGGGTAGGCGCCAGCCTCGAACCAGACGACGCTCTTGCCGGGGAACGAGAAGCCGGAGGGGAGCACGCCGACGACCGTGCGCGGCGAGCCGGTCCACTGCAGCACCTGGCCGAGAGCCGCACGAGATGAGCCGAAGTGGTCGCGGGCAAAGTCGGCGCTGACCAGCGCTTCTGTCCCATCGTGGGCGGTGGCGCTACCGTGGGCGGCAGGGCCCCCGTTGCCGGCAGGGCTTACGGGACCGGCGGAGGCGAAGAGACGCCCCGCGATGGGCTGGACCCCGAGGACCTCGCCGAAGCGCGGGTCCACATGGGCGACGGGCAGGTAGAGCGCCTGTCCATGCAGGGCCAGTCCGTCCGGGTAACCCTGGTACCAGGCGGTCGCTTCAAAGCCGGGGACCTGTTGCGCGAGGTCGCGGTAGTCATCGCCGCCCAGGCGGGGGAAAGAGCGGTCGCCATCGATCACATGCGTGCGGAGGGAGACGATGCGGTCGGCATCGTGGTAGCCGAGGGGGCGCAGGAGGACGCAGTCGACCACGGTAAAGATCGCCGCGTTGAGCCCGATGCCGAGGCCGAGCGTCGCGACCACCGTCAGCACGAAGCCGGGTGAGCGGCGGAGGCTCCGGAGCGTCTGGCGCAGGGCGGCTGTCATGCCCGGGCGCCTTTCTGGGCCGGGGTGCTGGTGACGGTGCTGGGGTTCTGTTCGGGCTCCTCCAGCAGGCGCTGCAGTTCGCCCTCGGCCACGACTTTGCCGTCGAACAGGTGCACCTGCCGCTCAGCGTGCGCGGCAAAGCGGGGGTCGTGGGTGACCATGCAGATGGTCGAGCCTTCGCGGTGCAGCTCGGCGAGCAGCTTCATGACAGCCTCGCCATTTTTCGAGTCGAGGTTGCCGGTCGGCTCGTCGGCGAGCAGGATGGACGGAGCGCCGGCCAGTGCGCGCGCGACGGCCACGCGCTGCTGCTGGCCGCCGGAGAGCTGCGCCGGGTAGTGGCGCATCCTGTGGGCCATGTTTACGCGCTCAAGCGCTTCCTGGGCGCGGCGCTTGCGCTCGGCTGTAGGCATGCCGGCGCGGTAGGTGAGCGGCAGCTCGACGTTTTCGGCCACCGTCAGGTCGCCGATCAGGTTGAAGCTCTGGAAGATGAAGCCGATCTCCTGGTTGCGTATCCGCGACCGCTCACCAAAGTTGAGGTTGGCAACTTCTTTTCCGTTGAGCGTGTAGCGGCCCGCGCTGGGCGTGTCGAGCAGCCCGACGATCGAGAGCAGGGTGGACTTGCCGCAGCCGGATGGCCCGGACATGGCGACATACTCGCCACGCCCGATGGTGAGGTGGACGCCCGAGAGCGCGTGTGTTTCGATCTCGTCGGTGTAGAAGACTTTGGTGAGGTCTTCGATTTCAATGATGTTCATCCGGCCTCCAGGTGCAAAGTTCAACGGCTAACATGCAAGAACGAAACCGCAGAAGTTGTCGATCAGAGCGAACAAGCACGAGCGAGCAAACAGGTGCGAATAAGCGAAACTCAAGCATCTCCCGCAAGCCAGAAAGAGCGCGACCACCGGGAGCGTGCCCTTGCGCCGAAGGCGCGATCGCCCGCCACGGTCAGTGGCTAGTCGAGGCGGATGTGGTCGGTGTTGTCCCAGCGGGACATGTCCGACAGGATGACCGTGTCGCCCTCCTCGAGACCTCCTAATACCTGCATGCTGTTGACCGAGGCGCGCCCTACCTTGACGGGCACGCGGGTCGCGGTTTTGCCGTCGGGCGACAGGCGAAAGATGCTGAGCGTTGCGTTCTCATTCCCGAAGGCAGGCCGCCCCATGGTGAGTACGTTGCCCAGGCGTTCGAGGTCGATCGTGCCGTCCACGCTCAAGTCCGGGCGCGCGCCCTGCGGCAAGGCTCCTTCGAGCTGTACGTCAACGGTGACGGTTCCGTTCTGTACGGCCGGGTCGATGCGGGTGACCTTGCCGGGGATTACGCCATTGTGGGTATCGATCTCCGCGGGCTGGCCGAGTTGAATATCGCGCGCCTGCGTTTCCGCAATCTTGAGCGAGGCCTTGAGCTGGTCGGGCTGGACGACCTTGGCCAGCGTGGTGCCGGGGGCCACGTGCTCGCCGACCTGGTGCGGCAGATCGACCAGCACGCCGGCAATGCCGGCTTCGACGGTGAGTGCGTCGCGCTGCTTTTGCTTGAGCGCGAGCATGGCTTGTGCCTGCTCTACCTTTGTCTGCTGCACGGCGAGCTGCGTGGCAATGGCTTTCTCGTTCAGCGTGAGCCTCTGGTGTTCGAGGTCATCGCGGGTGTCGAGCTCGTCGGCCTTGCCCTTGGAGGCGCTGTAGGTCAGCCCGCTGATCACACCCAGGTCGTATAGCGACTCGTCGGTCTGCGCCTGCAGGCCGGCCTGCTTGTGGTCGGCGCCTACGGTGGCGGCAGCTGCCTTCTGGTTCATCAGGTCGCTTTGGAGCCGTGCGCGTACGTTCTGGTAGTCCGCCTGCGCGGCTTTAAGCTGCAGCTGCGCGTCCAGCAACTCCTGCTCAAGCTGCGGATCGACGAGCTCCATAAGCGGGGTGCGCGGGTCTACACGGGCGCCCGGCAGCACGAGGATGCGGGCAACCGTCGCCTCAGTCTGCGCCGGGATGAGGCGAATCCGATCTTCTCGCGGCACCAGCGTGCCTGGCCCGCGCACCTGGCGCAGCATGGGGCCGCGCTTTACGGTATCTGTCCAGATGGTGCTGCGTTCGACCTCAGGGGCTGCCGGCTTAAGGCGCGCCAGCGCCACGGCTGCGCCGGCAAGCAGCAGCAGGGTGATGGCAAGACCGATGCCCTGGCGCCGGCGCTTGGACCGTTTGATGTCGGGTCGGGAGATATCCATGCACCGGCCCTGGATGCATCTGCATGGCCATCCACACCGAAACCTCGTAAGCCCTTTATCTACAACAGACTAAGCGTGTTCGTGGAGCCTGCGCAGCTGGCAGCAGCTGTTCGGAATCGGACAGGCTGTGTCCGGGTTCGCACGGCCGCGTTTGACTTGGAGCCGCGCGCTCAGGGCGTCGTTCCGCCGCCTTGCCGCCCGTGCTGGTACGTGAGCGGCTGCATGGGACCGCCCTCCCGGACCCGGATGAAACGGTCGGCCGGCACATCCGCAAAGCTTTGCACGCTGCCGTCCGGCCAGTCGATCTCAAGCTTGTCGATCTTTGTCGCGTCGCCCAGCCCGAAGTGCAGCCGTAAGTCACTTTGTGAAAGGTAGCTAGGTGAGGGCAGAGCCGAACCGGGGTAAATCATCGAGGTGGAGATCGACATAGTGCGGCACAAAAAAGAGATGTCCCCGTCCACCCCGGCCTTTTCCGTAACATCGGTGAAGGTGCCGTCTCGGTTGTTCCTATAAAGCCGATTTGT
>CAXTPL010000205.1:2590-5699 GCA_964246065.1 uncultured Acidobacteriaceae bacterium | reverse complement strand
CGCACCGCCGGGGTCGTTCCAGTCCCTGCGGCGGCAGGCGCTGTGGGCACGGCCACCCGGGTGGTCGTCCCATCCGCATTGACGCGATTCACGTAGCGTACTGCCGGGGTCGTTCCCGTACCTGCCACGGCAGGCGTCGCGGGCAAGGCCACCCGCGTCGTGGTCCCATCCGCATTGACGCGATTCACGTAGCGCACCGCCGGGGCCGTTCCAGTTCCCGCCACGGCAGGCGCGGCGGGCACGGCGACCCGCGTGGTCGTCCCATCTGCATTGACGCGATTCACGTAGCGCACCGCCGCGATCGCGTCAGTACCCGCACTTCCATCACTCACTTCTGAGGCAGGCGCTGGAGGCTGCTGAGGATGCGTGGCAGCATACCGCCGCGCGGCCTCCGCCGCCTTGGCCTCGGCCGCTGCTTTCCGTTCCGCAGCCATCCCGGCAGCCGCCGCCGCAAAGGCGGGATTGCTCACCACCGGCGCCGTATCGGTGGCATTCACCGCGCCGCTGCTGTCGGTCTTTGGCCGCCGCTCAGTCGACAAGCTTCCCTCCACCAACGGCGCGTAACGCTGGCCGGGAGTCAGACTTTCTGCCGCCGGGATCCCGTTGGGCGTGTAGTGGTCCGGGTGCAGCGGCGAGGGCGGATGGAGCGGCTTGGCTTCGGCTTCTGAGGTGGCCGGCGAGGCATCGGGCGAGCCGTCCGGGTTGATCGTCAGATCGGCCGGATCCATGCGGCTGGGCAGCCGCTGCGCCAGCACATCGGAGGCGCGCTGCACATCGTCGGTCACAGCGGCTTCCTGCGCGGCGCGCGCCCCGGCCGCCACCAGCGAGCTCTTCGCCACGTCGCGGCGGGTGCGCTCGGTCGGTGCGGGACCTGTGCCGGTGACCACCAACACTTCTTCCAGGCGGTTCAGGTTAGCGGCCGGCTTCAGCACCACATCCACCATCGGCTCATTGTCACGATCGGGCGCAATGTGGTCCACCACGCCCACCGGGAGCCCGCGCGGAAAGACCTGGTCGCCTCCGCTGGTCAGCACCAGCTGCCCGGGCTTGATCCGGTCGTCCGGCATCAGGTTTACGATCTGCGGCTGCCCTTGCGTGTTGCCGCGCAAGATACCGCGCGTGCGGGTCTCTTCGAGCAACACCCCAGCCGCACTGGTCGGGTCAGAGATTTCAAGCACCTGCGCCGTATGCGGGTACACTTCCCGAACCCGCCCTACAATACCGTCCGGGGTGATCACGGCCATGTCGGCCGCGAGCCCGTCGTCGGAGCCTTTGTCGAGAAACAAGACGCGTGAGCGGTCGGTGCCGGAGGTGCCGACAACCTGCGCCGGCACGGTTTGTTCAATATAGTGCTGCCGAAAGGCAAGCAGATCCTGCAGGCGCTCCCCCTGGCGAGCATCTTCAGCCAGCGCAGCCTGCTCCAGCCGCAGCCGGTCCAGTTCATCTTTCAACTGCTGGTTCTCTTCGCGTACGCCGACCAGGTCCAGGTAGCTCGACCACAAATTCCGGAAGCTCAGGCCGCCCTTGTGCAGCACGCTTTCAGGCGGCGTAACCACAGTCGCAACGCCATAGCGAATGGCGTGGACCCCCGCCTGATCGACCCGGGCCGTGGCAGCCGGAAACGGCCGCCGTACCTGCACGGCGAGCAGGAAAAACTGCGCCACCAGGACGATGGCGAGCACCAGGGGATTCTTGTATCGGCCGACAAAAGTTTCCATGTACTTGCTGCGACTACTTCCTTCCAGGACCGCTTACGCGGCAAGCGGCCGTTCCGTGGAGTTCAGACGCTTTATGCAGCGCCCACTGCAAAAACCTTCGCTCAGGATGAACTTCAGTTCGCACGCCTGAATGCCTGAGCGCCTGCTCCTTCAGCACCTACACCCAACCCGGTCCAGTCTTCAAGCCTTCGCATCTGGCGCCGAAGGCGCATCTGCCATCTGCCATCTGCCATCTGCCTCGACGGCCGAGTCCCGGCCAGTCTCAGTCGATCTTGATCTTTCGCAGGAGGCGGAAGTCCGAAAGCATCTTTCCCGTTCCCAGCACCACTGAAGCGAGCGGATCATCGGCCACCGAGACGGGCAGTCCGGTCTCTTCGCGGATGCGCTTGTCGAGGTTCTTGATCAGGGCGCCGCCGCCGGTGAGCACGATACCGCGATCGGAGATATCGGCGGAAAGCTCGGGCGGGGTGCGCTCCAGCGCTACCCGAATCGCATTCATGATCGTCGAGATCGACTCGGCCAGCGCTTCGCGAATCTCCGAATCCTCAATCGTAATTGTCTTCGGCACGCCTTCAATCAGGTTGCGACCCTTGATCTCCATCATAAGCGGGCGATCGAGCGGATAAGCTGACCCTATCTCGATCTTGATCTGCTCGGCCGTGCGCTCGCCAATCAGCAGGTTATATTTCCGCTTGAGATAGTTCATGATGGACTCGTCCATCTGGTTGCCGGCCATGCGCACCGAGCGCGAATAGACGATGCCGGAAAGCGAGATGACCGCGATGTCCGTGGTTCCGCCGCCGATGTCCACCACCATGTTGCCTTGCGGCTCGGTAATGGGCAGCCCGGCACCGATGGCCGCGACCATAGCCTGCTCGACCAGGAAAACCTCGGATGCCTTGGCTCGGTAGGCCGAGTCCTCGACGGCTCGCTTTTCAACCTGGGTAATCTCGGACGGCACCCCGATGACGATCCTTGGATGGACCATCATCTTGCGGTTGTGGGCTTTCTGGATGAAGTAGCCGAGCATCTTTTCGGTAATCTTGAAGTCGGCGATCACGCCGTCCTTCATGGGGCGTATGGCAACAATATTGCCCGGCGTTCGTCCAAGCATCTCCTTGGCTTCTTTGCCGACCGCTTCCACCTCGTTCGTGTTCTTGTTGATGGCGACAATGGAAGGCTCGTTGACCACGATGCCCTTGCCGCGTGCGTAGACCAGCGTATTGGCAGTGCCGAGATCGATGGCCAGATCGCTTGAAAAGACACTGAACAGCGAGCGCACGCCGTGCGAACGCGAAGAACGCGACTGAAAACCGTTGGATGCCATTGAGCGGGTAGTTTTTTTCCTAGAGAAATCCTCTTTATTGTAGCGCCTGCGGACAGTGGGTAAG
>CAXTPL010000205.1:389-2580 GCA_964246065.1 uncultured Acidobacteriaceae bacterium | reverse complement strand
CCAAACAGGCAGATCCATGAAGCTCGCGGTTCCGCAACTCTCTTTCGTAACGTAAAACGGCGCATTTTTCGGTGTCGCCTGGCAGACAGATGGTGCAACTCTGCCGATAAAGCAGTCGGTGACTGCCGAGATTTAAACCGGCACCCTGCGGAGGCCCGCCATCGCTGCTCACGACCAAGGTTTGCACCCCATCCCGAACAGCCCCATCTATCCCCTAGGCCAGCCCCCTGCTCTGCCCATCGTCAAGGGCTGCTTCGGCTGCAGGGAAGAAGCAGGGCTGCCGTTCCCGTTCACGATGGCCTTTCAGCCCATTGTGCACCTGGGCAGCGGCTCGGTCTTTGCCCACGAAGCGCTGGTGCGCGGAACCGAGCAGCAAGGCGCTGCCTCGATTCTTTCCCAGGTCGACGAGGCCAACAAGTATGCCTTTGACCAGTCCTGCCGGGTACGCGCCATCGAAATGGCAGCCGCGCTGAGTCCGGCCGGGAAGCCTGCCCGGGTTTCGATCAACTTCATCCCGGGCGCGGTGTATGAGCCGAAGAACTGCATCCGCCGCACGCTTGAGGCCGCCGGCCGGACGGGCATGCCGCTGGACCACATCATCTTCGAGGTGACCGAAAGCGAGCGGGTCAACGACCGGGCGCACCTGATGAACATCTTTCACGAGTACCGGCGAAGCGGCCTTTGGACGGCTATCGATGACTTTGGCGCGGGGCACGCCGGATTGACCCTGCTCGCCGGCTTCCAGCCGGAGCTGATCAAGCTCGATATGGAGCTGGTACGGAACATCGATACGCGTCCAGCCTCCCGGCGCATTGTGCAGGGAGTCGTAGAGATGTGCAGCGATCTGGGCGTGCAGGTGATCGCCGAAGGGATTGAACGCGAAGAAGAATACCGGGTGCTGATCGACCTGGGAATCGAGCTGTTTCAAGGCTACCTGTTCGCCAAGCCGGCCTTTGAACGGTTTGCTACGCCTTACCTGCCGGCGCTTTGACCGGTTCTGCCTCCCAGGTTCGGCGCAGAGTTGGCCTTAGCTACCTTTCTCCCTCGCGGAGCGCCGGGCTCGCGCACTGCGACTCGAACCGCCTACAGCCGATGGCGCTCTAGGAGTTCCTATGGCGTGCCGAGGGGGCAAGGAACGACTAGGCCGCAGATTGTCTCGGCGGATGGGCCCGCGCCTGTCCAGGTTGGGCGCCGGTAACGGCTTTCGCTGCTGCCATCTCTCAGCCACGCCTCGGGGCCCGAGCGAGGGAAGCAGAGACAAGGACGCGGCGGGCCGCCCTTCGCTCCTCATCAAAGCACCCCTGCACCATCTATGCTAATCCAGGCCGCCGCTGAGCGAGCCTGGGAGCAGAATGAGCGCACGCGTGTACCACAACCTGATTGGCGGGGCCTGGGTCAAAGCCCACACCGGCAAGACCTTCCTCAACACCAACCCCGCAGACGGCGAAGACCTCGTCGGCGAGTTCCAGGAGTCGGGCCCCGACGACGTAGCAGCGGCTGTCGATGCTGCCGCGGAGGCCTACAAGCACTGGAGGCTCACTCCGGCGCCCAAGCGCGCCGAGATCCTTTATCGAACGGGCGAGATCCTGGCCGCGCGCAAGGAGGAGTACGCCCGTGCGATGACCCGCGAGATGGGCAAGGTGCTCAAGGAGACGCGGGGCGACGTCCAGGAGGCCATCGATACCGCCTACTATATGGCTGGCGAAGGCCGGCGGCTCTTTGGGCAGACGACGCCCTCTGAGCTGCGGAACAAGTTCGCCATGTCGATCCGCCAGCCCGTGGGGGTGATCGGCATGATCGCGCCCTGGAACTTTCCCATGGCTATCCCGTCGTGGAAGCTCTTCCCTGCCCTGGTGTGCGGCAATACCTGCGTGATCAAGCCGGCGGAAGACACTCCGCTCTCGACCATCCATATCGTCCAGGCGCTGCTCGACGCCGGGCTTCCGGCCGGTGTGGTCAACATCGTGACGGGGTTCGGTCCCGAGGCCGGGGCGCCGCTGGTGGCGCATCCGGGCGTGCGCGCGGTGTCGTTTACCGGCTCGTCCGAGGTTGGCCGTGAGGTCGGCCGGACCGCCGCCGGGCTCTTCAAGCCCTGCTCGCTGGAGATGGGCGGCAAGAACGCCATGATCGTGATGAAGGACGCCAACCGGGGCGTGGCGCTGGACGGCGGGGGGGGGGGCGCGTTGGGCCC
>CAXTPL010000205.1:0-379 GCA_964246065.1 uncultured Acidobacteriaceae bacterium | reverse complement strand
CCGCATCCTTGTGCATGCCGGGCTGGTCGCCGAGTTTACAGCCCGGCTGGTCGAGCGCGCGAGCCGGCTGAGGGTGGGCAGCGGGTTGGACGAAAGCATCGACATGGGGCCGCAGATCAACCAGACCCAGGCCGACCGCTCGGCGCACTATTGCGAGATTGCCGGGCATGAGGGCGCGCACCTGGTTTGCGGGGGCGGTCGGCTGGAGGGCGGATCGTACGAGCGCGGGCATTTTTTCGCGCCGACCGTCTTCGCGGAGGTCAAGCCGCAGATGCGCATCGCCCGGGAAGAGGTCTTCGGGCCGGTGGTCAGCGTGCTCGCCTTTGCCGACTTCGATGAAGCGGTCGAAATGGCGAACGGCATCGAGTACGGCTTGTCG
>CAXTPL010000204.1:0-5811 GCA_964246065.1 uncultured Acidobacteriaceae bacterium | reverse complement strand
CTCCGGGATGCGTTTGACGCCCTTGGCGGAGTAGATCTCGGTATAGCCGCGTAGCTCGGTACCATCTGGGAGAACGCTGAAATCAAGACCCATATCCGGGGGGATCGGCTCGCCGGGGCCGAGGGTCTCCGGCAGCGGAGCAGAGTCCGACGCAGGGTTCGCCTCGACGCGGGGACCGGAGTCGGTGCGCAGATTAGGCTCCACCTGCGTCGGGGGAGAAGCGCTCGCCGGGGAGACCTGTGCGCCGTCTGTTCCCGGGCTGGTTGCTTGCGCTACCCCGAGTGAGCTGATCAGCATCAGCGCAGAAAGGGCGAGCAGGTTTCTCGTGTACGTCATCGCTATCAAGCCTAGCACTTCCATCAGGAAAGGGCAGCCACTTGCTGGCTGCCCCACTGATAGATCGCGCCCAGATTGGAACGGCTGGTTTAACCCTTGCGGCGATGTACCGGAGCAGCCGCCTTCTTGGCCGGAGCTGCCGCCTTCGGCTCACCATCCTTGAGGATGATCATGGGCGGGTTCTGGGTGTAGGAGTCGAAGGTCGCGTTATAGGTCACCTCGGCCCCGGCGGCGGGAGGCGTTGCCAGCGCGGTCTTCATGTTGATGGTGAAGTCAGCCTTGTTGGACTGCTTCGCATCTTCTGAGACTGCCATCTGCACGGAGTCAGCGGTGGCCGAGACGACCTTGCCCGGGATCGCAAAGGTCTGCCCCTTCAATACGGCCCAGACCTTCTCCGCATCTTCAGGAGTGCCGTTGGCCAGGACGAACTCCTTGTCGGCCAGCGCCATCTTGGTCAGGTCAGGGGTGCTGGTCACCGCCTGGTGCGCCAGATCCTGGGGCGAAGGCGGCGGCGGGGCCGCTACGGGCTTGTAGCTGTCTGGGGGCATCACGTTCGAAGCCGCAAGGGTCTTGATCTGGTCAAAGCCGTCCATACCGCCGTGATATTTGTTGTACCAGTACTCGGCTGCCTTTTCGATCTGGTCTTTGTACTGGCCCTGCGCGAACTGGGCGGCGCGGGTCAGGTACCAGATGGCATTGACAAGGTCCTTGGGATCTTCCTGAAGATAGGCCTGGCCAAGGTAGTAGGTGTCGACCAGACCGGTCGAGGTTTGGGTCTGGGCGGGATCGGTGTAGCTCTTCAACTCGGACTGGTAGGCGTCGACGGCTCCCTTGTAGTCCTTTTTCGCAGCGTCGTCTGCGCCGATGGCGCTATAGAAGATCGGCTTTGCGATGGTTTGAAGCTTCTGGTAATCGGCGTCGGTCATGCTAGCGGGCTTGGGCGAGCTGAGGCCCTTTTGCGCGAGCGAGGCAGCATCATCGAGCTTGGCCTGGTCGCCCTGGGCCTGCGACTTCTCAACATACACAATAAAGGTGAGCGCGCGCAGGTTCGAGGGGTCCACCTGCAGGAGGCGGCGTGCGGCGTCGAGCGTCTTGGGCGTATCGTTGGCCGCCTGGTAGGAGCCTACAAGCTGCTCGAGCATCTCCTGCTTCACGACCGTGTTGGGATACTGGGTCAGAAAAGCCTCAATGGCCTGCGCCTTGGCTGCAGGAGCGGACTGGCCGACGGCATTGGTGTAGGCGTTGTACTCGGCCGGATCCTTGATCGTGATCTGGCTCTGCGCTCCGGCGGCAGCAGATGAGTCCTGCGCATGTGCGGCAGGCAAGGTGCAAAGGGTGCTGCTGGCAAAGGCCAGCAGAGAGGCGAAAACGACCTTCTTCATGCAACGCTCCTAGGAAACATCCTCAACAGAAATACGGTACCGCCAGGTTCCGGGGAGAAGGACCATCCCGCCCACTGCCGACTACGTGCTTCTCTTATAACGCACAACGCGGGTTCTGCGGAACCGCCCCTTGCCACCGAGCTGCAGAAGGGCGCAATTTTCTCGGGCGCGTGCAGACTCTGTGGCTAGCAGATGCCGCAACCGCCGGGAATGGATGAATCATACGAGCGTAGAAACGCGGCTGACAAGCAAGTCGCCGCAGGGCGCCGGGTGGTGCGGTCGCGGCCCGGGACAGACCAGCGCTCCCTGTTGATCCTTGCCGCTCTCACCCTCGACCGTAAAAATGCGCATGACCGCGCCTCCGGCCTGCACGTATGGCATCTGTTTCTGTTGTATGAGCGAGATAAGCGGACAGGTAGCAGTGGTCACCGGTGCGGCGCGCGGCATTGGCGAGGCGATCAGCAAACGATTGGCAGCCATGGGGGCGCACGTCGTCCTGATTGCGCGTGACGGGGCAGCTCTTGCGCGGGTGCAGGCGGCAATCGCGGCCGGGGGCGGAAGCGCGGAGCAAGTCGTCCTCGACCTGCGCGAGCAGAGTGCCGTCGAAGCCCTGGGCCGCCAAATCAGCGAACAACACGGCCAGTGCGACATCCTGGTCAACAATGCCGGCGTGGGCAAGCTCGGCAAGCCGCTCCATGAGCTGCCGCCGGAGGACTGGCAGGAGATCTTTCAAACCAACCTGCGCGCGCCGTACCTGATGATCCGCGCCCTGGCGCCGCTGATGATTGCACGTGGCGCCGGGCACATCATCCAGATCAGCTCGCTTGCCGGGCATAACCCGTTGCCCAACGGTGCTGCTTATGCAGCCTCAAAGTGGGGCTTGAACGGGTTGACCTATTCGGTTGCCGAGGAGCTGCGCCCGCACGGGGTGCGGGTTTCAGTCATTGCGCCCGGCTCGGTCAACACGGGCTTTGGCGGTGGGGCCAGCGCCGAGGCGGCGCGCAAGATCCAGCCGGCTGATGTGGCGGGTGTGGTCGCGATGCTGGTCGCACAGGAGCCGCAATCGTTTGTGAGCGAGGTGCTGATGCGCCCCACGCGAAAGTCGTAGAAGCGCGGCGCGGCTGGGCTCACGCTGCGCGGCGCTTCACCAGTTCAAGGTTGGCGTCGCCTTGCTCCAGGTCAAACTCCGGCAGGGCGAGGAGTCGGGAGGTGAGCCACTCTTCCGCCATAATGGCCGTGTACGGCGCGATAAACGGCAGCAACTCTCCAAACACGCGAGTCTCCGTCAGGATCGCGAAGACAAACATAAAGCCGTACCAGATAGGCACCACCCAGAGCCAGGCGCGCAGCTGCGGGTCGCGCACGCGGCGGCGCCCAAGAAACAAGAAGGGCAGCAGGAAGCCGAGCGCGCTGGCCAGCTGCGGGTAGTAGCGCAAACGAGCAAAGCAGCGCAGGTTAAATGGGATGCGCGGGTAATACTCCGACGCATTGCCAGCGAAGGTAGCAAACGCGATGTGGTGCCACAGTGCCCAGTAGATCAACAAGGGGACGACCACGGTGAGGGTGGCCGGCGCGAAGAGGCCGCGCCACCGGAACCCCGCGTTTGGCCCGACACACTGCGACAACGCGAAGAAAGGCAGAAGAAGCAAAGTGGTCTCGCGGTTCAGTGTGGCAACGGCGAAGAGCGCGATGAACCAGAGCGCCGGTTTTCGGAAGTAGATCAGGTAGAAACCCGCTGCAAAGAAAGCCAGGCTTGGCATGTCATACACGTAGCGAAAGTTCTGCACTGTGTGCAGGATGTACGCCCCGGCGCACAGCACCAGAAACAGCGGGTAGACCAGCGGCGAAAGCACGCGACGCCTGCTCGCTGCCCGGTAGATGCGTGTGGCAACCCAGCCTGCAAACAGGACGCAGGCAATATCGAGGAAGAACTCAAGCACCTCTCCTGCGCCGATACCGACGGGGAAGAAGTACGTGTTCCGTCTCAGGCGCGCCGCATAGGCGACGAGCACAGCGCTGTTGTCAGCCCAGGCGTAAAGCGGAGCGAGCAGAAGGCGGGTTTGAAACGGCAGACGCTCGTACCCACGCTCGAACCGGTACAGATCCAGATAGGGAAACTCAAGAAAAAGGTAGGCGCCCACAAACTGCGCTGTAGCCAGCAGGTACAGCAGATAGATGCCGACACGGGCGGCGAGCTTCTTACGGCGAACCAAGGTTGCTTGCGCGCCGGGGGTACGCGTCTCCTGAAGCTCAATCTGCAGCGTGGTCATCATCGTTACTGCTGTGATGCGCGCGCGGCGCTGTTTGCCTGTCTTTAGCACGCAGCAAGCCTGCGCTTGTTTGCATCAGGGTGCATCGCCTGGGGTAAATGGCGGTATATTTGGGCCTTCTTATCCACATGGGCGGCGGTTGGCCGCGGTTGATTCCCCGCCCTCAGGCGCTTAGAGTTGCCAAAGAACCCCTAAGACGTGCGGAGGAAAGAGCGCGTTGCTTAAGCTCAAGAAGATTCAGATCCTCGGCTTCAAGTCCTTCTGCGACAAGACCGAGGTCGCGCTGCCCGGCAACGGCATCGCCGTGGTCGTAGGGCCGAATGGCTGCGGCAAATCGAACATCCTCGACGGGGTCACCTGGGTGCTCGGCGAGCAAAGCGCGAAGAGCTTGCGCGGCGGCAAGATGGAAGATGTCATCTTCGCGGGCACACGCGATCGCAGGCCGCTCGGCATGGCCGAGGTGTCGATCACGCTTGTCGATCCGGAAACCTATACGGGCGGCCCCTTGATCGAGGAGCCCGAGGTGGTGATCCGCGACGGCGGCGACTGGGATGAAAGCCAGGTGCGAGCCGAAAAGGCGGAAGAGGCCGAGCAGATCATCGCCGAGTCGCAGCCCGGGCAGGTGGTGGAAGGCGGCTCAACCGAAGCGGGCGCCGAAGAAGCTCTCCCTGAAGAGCGGGAGCGGGGCGAAGGCTCTGGCGGCCAGCCTGACGGAGCCGTGGTCCTGAAGATCCGCCGCCGCAAGTTCCAGAAAACTCCGCAGCATGGCGAGATCGTCGTTACACGAAGGCTTTTTCGCTCAGGCGACTCAGAATACCTGCTCAACGGCAAGCTGTGCCGGTTGCGCGATATCCAGGACATCTTCTCGGGCACAGGCCTTGGCGGCGAGTCGTACGCGATCATCGGGCAGGAGCGCATCGGTCAACTGCTCAGCTCCAAGCCGCATGACCGCCGCGCCATCATTGAGGAAGCCGCCGGCATTACGCGCTTCAAGACGAGGAAACGCCTGGCCGAGCTCCGGCTGGAGCAGGCCAAGCAGAATCTCGCCCGGATTCACGACATCTTTGAAGAAGTAACTCGTCAGATGGCGTCGTTGAAACGGCAAGCTGCCAAGGCAGAGCGCTACGGCGCAGTGCGCGATGAGCTGCGCGCCCGGCTGCGCGTGGTGCTCGCCAGCCGTATTGGCGTGATGGATGCCGAGCAGTCTTCGCTCGAAGGCGAGATCGCGAAGCTTTCCGCTGCCATCGATGCGCGCGGGAGCGAGATTGAAGCAGAGCAGGCGGAGTTTTCCGCAGGCCAGGCGCGGGGATACGAGATCGACGGGCAAGCCAGGGCCGCCTCTGCAACGGCAAATGAAAGCGCCGTGGAGCTGGAGCGGGCGCGCACCCGCCAGCACGGCAATGAAGAGCGGCTTGCCGACCTGGCAACGCGCCTGGCAACAGGGCGAGCCGAGCGCGAGCAGGGCCGCCAGCAAGTGGACGCGCTTACGCTTGAGCGCGAGCAGCACCGCAGCTTTTTGGCCACAGCTGCCGACGAAGCGGCCAGCTTTCGCGAAAAAACGCAGGCCAGGCAGGCCGAAGCTCGCAACGCGGCAGCTGAGGTACATGCCGCCGAGCAGCGGGTAGAAGCGGCCCGCCGTGACGCGATGCAGCTGCTCTCGCAGGCCGGGCTGATGCGCAACCAGTCGGCCCAGGCAGAGGAGTCGCTGGCTTCGCTCGAGCGGGATGCCGCGCGGCTCGCAACCGAAGCTGCGGCCGCCCCGCGCGCCCATGCCGCGTTGGGGGCAGAGCGTGGGCCAGTGTCTCTGCGATTTGAGTCGGCCC
>CAXTPL010000203.1:5141-5853 GCA_964246065.1 uncultured Acidobacteriaceae bacterium | reverse complement strand
CCCCCGTTTTGTCAGCTATCTCCGGGTCTCGACCGATGGCCAGGGCCGATCCGGCCTTGGCCTTGAGGCGCAGCGCCAGGCGGTCGCCGCACACGTTGCCCAAGCCGGGGGCGAGGTGGTGGCGGAGTTCCAGGAGGTGGAGAGCGGCAAGCGCGCCGATCGGCCGCAGCTCGCCGCCGCACTCGCCTCCTGCCGCACCCGCCGGGCGGTGCTGGTCATCGCCAAGCTGGACCGGCTGGCGCGCAACGCGCGCTTCCTGCTGTCCGTGGTGGAGGGCAGCGGCGAAGCCGGCGTCGTGTTCTGTGACTTGCCGACGGTGCCGGCTGGGCCGGTCGGGAAATTCCTCATCACGCAGATGGCGGCGGTTGCCGAGCTGGAAGCCGGATTGATCAGCCAGCGCACGCGGGCCGCTTTGGCGGTCGCAAAGGCGCGGGGTGTTCGCCTTGGCAATCCCTCCCTTACCCCGGCAACGGCAGCGATGGCGGTAGCGGCGCGACAGGCGCGCAGCCGCCTTGTGGCGGACCGGGCGGCCGACGTGCTTGCCGTGCTGCGCCAAGTGCAGGCCGAGGGCGCGAGTAGCCTTCGCGCCATCGCGGCCGAGCTGCACGCGCGCGGCATTCTTACCCCGGCGGGCAAGGCAGACTGGTCGCCAGCCCAGGTCCAACGATTGCTCAAGAAAAATATTCCGAAGCCGAGTGAAGGTTAGCTTGAC
>CAXTPL010000203.1:3364-5131 GCA_964246065.1 uncultured Acidobacteriaceae bacterium | reverse complement strand
AGGCTCGGGGAAGATATGAAATCTTTCATGAAAAGTGGAAATAATTAAAGCCGTAAATCAGGACTTCATGAAATCCATCGTTATATCCTCACAGAAGGGCGGGAGCGCGAAGTCCACGCTCGCCACCCTGCTTTCGGTTGAGGTCGAGCGGGCAGGCGACGGCCCTGCGTGGATTGTTGACACTGACCAGCAAGGTACGTTGACGCGCTGGCACGAACGCCGCGACGCAGAGACGCCACTCCTTGCCGCCCTCCCCTTCGCCAGCTTGCGCGCAGGGCTGGCGAGCCTCGCCGAAAAGCGTGGGGCCGCGTTCTGCTTCATCGACACCGCACCAGCTATCTCGGGCCAGAGTGCCAGCCTCATCGGCCTTGCCGACCTGGTGCTTATCCCTGTGCAGCCTTCGCCGGGCGACCTGTGGGCAGTTGCGGACACCATCGAGATAGTAAAGGCGGCAGGTAAGCCCTTCCGCTTCGTTATTACCAAGGCCAAGACCCATGCGAACATCACGGCGGAAGCCGTTGCCGCCCTCTCCAATCATGGGCCGGTAGCAGCATCCTTCATTGCCGACCGGGTAGCTTACGCCGCCGCTCTCGGCAGCGGGCAGACCGCGCCGGAGCTACAGCCCAAGGGAAGCGCGGCGCTGGAGACGGCAAAGCTATGGCAAGAAATTAAATCATGCTTTAATGAAAGCAGGAAATCCTTAAAGAAGGCAGCGCATGGCTAAACACCCCGCTTTTTCAGCAGACGACCTCGTGCCGAGTAAAACCCGCAAGGCGACAGCCATGCGGCAGCGTGGTGTCGTCCCGTCCGCCGAGTTGGAGCCTCTGCAATTCAAAATGCCGCCGGATTTCGTGCGGTCATACAAGCAGGAAGCGCTCAATCGGGGTGAAAAACTAAACGAGTTCCTGAATACAATATTTCAGCATTTCCTGAAAACAGGAAAAGGTGACATATGAGTGCCGCGGAAAAGCATGAGGGCGGGGCAGGGGAGGAGTTGACGCGCGCGCTCGCGCGGCTGGGCAACGCCCTCGCGGATGCCAAAGAGGCCAAGCCTGCGAAGACGGGTGAGTTGATACAGTTCCCTCTATTTCCCGAGGACACCCGGCCAGTCTCTAACGACGTGGCGCGCAGCGCGCTGTTTTCTTGCGTCCAGGGCAAAGACCGTGAAGTCGTCAAAGACGCCCTTATTGCGACCGTCGAGGGGGTGCAAATCCGGTTCACGGGGGAGCGCTTCAACCAGGACGACCACGACGTGCTGATGCAGCTTGTCCATATCGCTGCGCACAAGCCACTAGGCGAGTATGTGACTGTCCCGGCGCACTCGCTGCTTAAGCTGTTGGGCCGCAAGACAGGAAAAACGCAGCACGAACAACTCCGCGCCGATCTCATCCGACTGCGCGGCGGCACGGTGAGCCTTAAGAACACCCGCACGCGCGTGGAATATATCGGCGGCCTCATTCACGACGCGGCACAGGACGAGGAAAGCCGCTACTGGATTTTCCAACTCAATCCCAAGCTGACGGCACTTTATGGCAGCGCAAGCCACACGCTTATTGATTGGGAGCAGCGCAAGAACCTCAAAGGCAAAGACCTGGCGCGCTGGCTTCAACTTTACCTTGCCAGCCACGCCGCGCCATTCCCGGTAAAGGTAGCGACGTTGCGCGACTTGAGCGGCAGCAAGGCCGCCGAACTCAAGCACTTTCGTGAAGCACTTCGGCGGGCGCTCAACGACCTCACCACCAACAGCGACATTGCAGGGTGGGAGAT
>CAXTPL010000203.1:2814-3354 GCA_964246065.1 uncultured Acidobacteriaceae bacterium | reverse complement strand
GGACCTCGTATCCATCACGCGGGGCGCGGCCATCACCGACAGTCAGCGGCGGCACCTCGCCAAGCCCAAGGCGCGCAGGCGCAAAGGCACGGCATTAGAGCGGCGATAGCCGAGAAATCTTCAATTCTTACAGTGTGTTATATGTTGTGGGTGGTTACTATCACTGTGCCATCGAGCCTCCTGAGCACCCGCCAGGAAGACGAGTCGCCTAAAGAGGCTAGATAGAATGCGTTTTGCGTTTCGTGTAGTAAGGCAAAACAATAGGTTAGGTATTAGCTGGCACGGCATTAGAGCGACGGCAGGCAATTATCCACAGGTCAGCTATTCAGTAGCCCTCCGGACACGGCATTAGAGCGACCTCGACACGGCATTAGAACGGCGTGCATACGGCAGTAGAGCGGCGGCGGCACGGCATTAGAGCGGCGAGAAAATTTACACGATTCGAATTTTCCTGTCGTTTTTCAATGCGTTACAAAACGCGCTTAGGAGCGCTAATCTTCTTCTAATCCTCTTATAATCTCTTTCTAATCTAGCTGCCTT
>CAXTPL010000203.1:0-2804 GCA_964246065.1 uncultured Acidobacteriaceae bacterium | reverse complement strand
GGCGGGTCGAACAGAAAGCGGCTTAACAGGACAGGAGCAGCGGCAACGGCCGAGCGACTCGGGAAAATCCGATGCTGTAGGCCAGTTGGAAACAGCAAGACGGGGCACAGAAGCCGACAAGAGGGATAGGCCGGTCAGCAGGCTCCTAGAGGCAGCAATGAGCTTACCCAAATAACCGCACCGGTCCGCACCATAAAGAGGCTGACAGGTGAGGTTGGGGCGGCTATTAGGGGTTCTTCCCTTGGAGAACTTTCATGCGCGACGCTTTCACCATGCGGTTCAGGCCCGAGATTGCCGAGTTCGTGCAGGCGCAGGCGAGCGCCGGCAATCGCAGCGTGACCAACTTCGTCGAAACGCTGCTGCTGCGGGAAAAGACCCGCTTCGAGGAAAGCCAGCGCCAGCTCACCGTGCAAGCGGTTGCCGACTTGCTGCGGCATGAGCGGCATGACCTGGTGCGCGACGCGAACGAGGCCGACGCGGAGTATGCCGCCCGCAGCGAGCTGTTCAAAGCGCTGCTCGACCACGCCCGGCACGGGTGACGGTCCCGGCGCTTCAGCAGGGTGATTTCGTGTGGTGCTCATTCCCTGAACGGGAGGCTCCACTGCGCCCCGGCCCTCTCCATGTCGCCTACACGCTCGCCGTGGCGGCCGTAAGCGGCGGCTATGGTGTGATGACCGCCTACACCACCAGCCAGCCTTGGTCCGGGGCAATGCCCCATGGCGTCATCGCCTTCGACCGCGCCGAGGCGGCCAGTCTCGGCCAGGCGCGTGCTTTTGTGCTCGCCGTGCGTCGGCTGGCCTATCTGCCCCTGACAGTTATTTGGTTCCCGCGTGCAGGGGAGGACGGTGCCGGTGTGCTCGGCCGCGCGCCGAAGGCGTTGCGTGATCGGGTGAACGCGATCGCGATGGAGTTGGCGAAGCGGCGGCCTGAGACCTTGAGCCGGAGCGGGCCGCTTTGGGGACCTGCGTAGCCTGATCCGTTTCCCGTTCGACGCCAGCGGCGGCGCGCTTCCCTTGTACGTTTCCCGCCCCGACGCGATTTCGCGGCCAAGCGCGGCGGCGACGGTCAAGGCTTGCGCAGCAACCGCGTAGCGGCGCCGCAGGCGGCCTTGAGGGGCGTTGCCGGGCTTGGCACTCTGACGTGATCGAGGCATGCCTCATGTGGCTTTGGCCGCAACCGTGAGGCTCACCAGGTCGTCGCGTGAAAACCGGCTGAGCTTACCCCGCCGCAGGTCATCGAGCCGGTCAGGCTTGATCCCCAGCCGGCTCGCTGCCGCTGATCGTGGCATCTCCCACGCCTTCACCCGGTCAGTCAGGGCCGAGAGCAGATCGGAGCGCGCTTTCAAATCCGCAGCTTCGGCCGGCGTATCGGCCAGAGCGTCGAACACATCCGCGAACTGTTGGACCTGCATCACACCAAGACATTCCGAATGTAGCAGTCCAGGAAGGGTTCTGACACCGGGAGAGGGGCGCGTTCCTGCAAGAACATCGCGAACAGGGCCGCCATCTCCGGCGACGGTTCGATGCCCTCGATGGCGTTGTTGAGGGCATAGCGTCGGTTGTCATGCAGACAACGGTAAGGGTGAACGGGCCAGGAACGGTGATCATGCCGGGGGTACGCCATAGAGCGGGCAGGATAGCACGGTTCGTGGAACGGGGCGGGAACGACATCACGCCGCAATGGCTGTCGGTAGCCGGGGACCCATATTTCGGAGCGGCCTGAAGCCATCAGGCTCAATGGCCGCGTCGGCGCTCCATAGAAAATCGCCGGTGAGATTGATGTGCTGCCAGCCGAGTGGGGCAAGGTGGGCGAGCAGTGCATCCGGGATGACGTCCCCGCGAAGGCGCGCAGCTTCCAACGCGCGACTGAGATAAACTGTGTTCCACAGCGCGATGGCAGCGGTGACCAAGGTGAGACCACTCGCGCGATGCTGCTGAGCTTGGGCCGTACGATCGTGCAGCCGTCCAAGCCGATGGAAGCAGACTGCCCGGGCGAGGGCGTTTCGACTTTCGCCTTTATTCAACTCGGCTGTTGCCTGCCGGCGCAGTTGGGGCTGTTCCAGCCAATCCAAAGCAAAGAGAGTCCGTTCGATCCGTCCGATCTCCCGCAGCGCCAAAGCCAGGCCGTTCTGCCGGGGATAGGCGCCGAGACGCTTGAGTATCAGCGAGGCACTGACCGTGCCCGTTCGCACCGAAGATGCCAGCCGCAGGACGTCATCCCACTGCGCTTCGATCAGTTTTTCTTCCGGCCGGCCGGCAATGAAGGGCGCCAAGGCAGGCCACTTTGATGCTGGTCCAAAAGCATAGAGTTTACGGTCGGCCAAATTCGGAATCCGCGGTGCAAAACGGAATCCCAGCAGATGGGCCAACGCAAAGACATGATCGCTCACGCCACCACCATCAGTGTGGTGAACGGCGATACTGAGATCCGCCTCGTGATAGAGGAGTCCGTCGATGACATACGCTGCCTCGCCGGAGGGTGGGATTGAGGCCGTATGGTACGGTGAATGCCGAGAAGATACATGCGTGTAGAACAGGCCCGAGGGCGCGTCGCCATGCCGGGCATTGTGGGCGCCCAACGCTTCGCCGCGTCCGGCCGTCAAGAAGGCCTGGCCGTCAGAGCTGGACACCTCGGGTGCGCCGAACAGGGCGGCGAGCGGCTGGCGTTCCTGGGCATTGGTCAGAGTTGCCAAAGCCTGGCGGTACGTGTCCTCGCGCAAGTGCCATCCTGCCGTCCAAGCAAGCTGGTGATAGCTGGCGACTGAACAGGCTTCCGCCATCCGGGTCAGGCCGAGATTGGTGGCG
>CAXTPL010000202.1:0-5911 GCA_964246065.1 uncultured Acidobacteriaceae bacterium | reverse complement strand
ATCGTACGGGTGGGAGATCGTACAGGGTGCAAAAACCCTCCAGGCCGGCGCCACGCCTGTTCTTGCCCTCGCTTGTTCCTTGCCGCGCGCTTGTTCCTCGCGCCACCCCTTACACTGGTTGTAGCCAGATGTTTGTTCGCGATTTCGATTTTCTTCTCCCTGAAGAACTGATTGCGCAGCAGCCCCCCGCCGACCGGGCGGGCGCGCGCATGCTCACGCTCGACCGTGCCACGGGCTCGCTTGCCGAGCGCCGCTTTCGCGAGCTGCCCATGCTGCTCCGCGCGGGCGACGTGCTGGTGCTGAACGACAGCCGCGTGCTGCCGGCACGCTTGTATGCCGAACGAACCGGGACCCGCACGGAGGCCGGCCATCCCCACCCGCCGGCTCGCATCGAGGTGCTGCTCACTGAGCAGATTGCTCCCTGGACGTGGAAGGCCCTGGTTCGACCTGGAAAAAAGGTACAGGTAGGTCAGCGATTGTTGTTTCGCGCGCTCGGCGGCGAAACGCTGCTTGCTGCGGAAGTCCAAGCGCACGGGGAGTTCGGCGAACGCCTCCTTTGCTTTGACCCCGTCGCGGACTTTTATGCCTCGCTCGATACCCTGGGCCACATGCCGCTGCCCCCGTACGTCCGTCGGGGCGACGCCGCAACGGACCGGGAGCGCTACCAGACCGTGTATGCTCGCGAGCGCGGGTCGGTAGCCGCGCCCACAGCCGGGCTGCACTTTACCGAGCCCGTGCTGGCCGCTATCCGCGCGCGCGGCGTGCTCATTGCCTCGGTAACGCTGCATGTGGGCCTGGGCACCTTTCAACCGGTGCGCGTGGAGCGTGTTGAGGAGATCGCGCTCCACACGGAGCGCTACACGCTGCCTGCTGAGACGGCCGAGCTGCTCAATGCCGCGGTACGCGACGGCCGCCGCATTGTTGCGGCCGGCACCACAACCGTGCGCACCCTTGAGCACTGCGCGCGTGCTGCCGGCGCGGGCGGGCTGGCCCCCCACGCGGGTGAGACGAACATCTTCCTCTCGCCCGGCGTTCCGTTCAAGCTGGTCTCCGCTCTGCTCACCAACTTTCACCTGCCCCAGTCCACCCTGCTCATGCTGGTCTGCGCCTTTGCCGGGTACGCGCCCACCATGGCTGCTTACCGCCACGCGGTCGAGCAGCGCTTTCGCTTCTTTTCCTATGGCGACTGCATGTTCATCAGCTGACCGCGCCTGCCGGCCGCGGCGTTAAACTTGAGCGGTGACAAACGAGACCGCCAAGCCGCCCGTGTTTCTGCTCGACTCCATGAGCTTTATCTTTCGTGCCTACCATGCCATGCAGCGGCAGCGGCCCATGTCCACCCGCGGCGGTACCCCGACCGCGGCGACCTTTGTTTTCGTCAATATGATCAACAAGCTTCGCCGCGACTTCGCGCCGGAGTACTTTGCGGCTATCTTCGATGTGAGTTCCCCGGTCTTTCGCGATGAACGCGCCGGCACCATGAAGACGGTCAAGAAATTCAACCTGAAGACGCAAACCTTTGACGAAGTAGACTACGGCGGCTACAAGGCGAATCGGGTGGCCATGCCGCCGGACCTCGCTCAGCAGCTCCCCTACATACGCCGCGCGCTTGAAGCGTTTCGCATTCCCATTCTGCAGCATGAAGGCTTTGAGGCCGATGATGTGATCGGCACTTTATCCTCCGAGGCTGCTCGGCAGGGTTGTCCTGTCTTCATTGTGTCGAGCGACAAGGATATGTTGCAGCTGGTCAATGAGCACGTCAAGGTGCTCAACCCGATGAAAGATAACCTGATCCTCGATCGGGAAAAAGTGATCGAAACCCTGGGCGTCGCCCCCGAGCGGGTTGTCGATGTGATGGCCCTGCGCGGAGATGCCATCGATAACATCCCGGGAGCTCCGGGCATCGGAGACAAAGGATCGGTTGAGCTCATCCAGGCGTACGGCTCTGTAGAGGCAGCCCTGGACCATGCCGGGGAGGTCAAGCGAAAGACCTATCGCGAGTCGCTTGAGAACAATCGGGACGCCATCCTGCTCAGCAAGGAGTTAGTCACCATCCACTGTTCCGTTCCGGTGGCGCTGGACTTTGACGCCATGCGCACGACGGAGCCCAACTTGGCCGCCGCCCGCGCCTTGTTCGCCGAGCTTGAATTCACTTCGCTCTTGAAAGAGCTGGCGCCGGAAGCACCCGCCGAGCCGGTTGAGTACGTCGCCCAACCCAGTCCCGAGCAGATCGCCGCCTTTCGTAGCAAGGCGCAGGCCGGGTTCGCTCTTGCCGTTGAGGCAAACGCGCTCGAGCAGGCAGCCGAGCAGGTCAGCGAGGGCGAAAGCGAAGCGCTGGAAGAGCGCGAGCCGGAGCTGCAAACGACCATGATGCTCGACTTTGCCGCCGCGCCGACGGCCGAGCCGACGGCCGAGCCGACAATCACCTCAGGCGCGGCTGCGGGCGTAAGCGAACCGGCGGCGCCGGCAAACGCTGCCGGTTTACGCATCGGCGTCGCGGCGGAGGCATCGCTGGCCTTGCTGGTGCCCGCTGCGAGCCTGCGCGACCTGCTTGAAGATCCGGCGATTCCCAAGCAGGTCCATGATCTGAAAAGCGCGCTGCGCCACTTAGCCGCCGAAGGACTGACTCTGCGCGGCGCGACCGACGACCTGATGTTGTACTCCTATTTAGTCAACCCAACCCACAGCACACACAGGCTGTCCGATGTTGCGGCGCGCTTCAGCAATCGCCCTTTGCAGTTGACCGGCGAAGGTGCACTGGCAGAGGCAGCGCACACTACGCACACGCTTGGCAACGTGCTGAGCGGAGACGTGGGCGACGGTGAGCTGCGCCGGGTGTATGAAACGATCGACCTGCCGCTTGTGCCTGTTCTGCTGCGTATGGAACATGCCGGCGTGCGCATCGACTCTGCCGTGCTTCAAACGATGCAGACCATGCTCACCGCGGAGATGGAGCGTGTCGGCGAAGAGGTATTCGCACTGGCCGGACACCGCTTCAATATCAATTCGCCCAAGCAGTTGGGCGAGATTTTGTTTAACAAAATGAACCTCCCTAAACCGCTCAAGTACGGCAAAGGCAAGGTGATCTCCACCGCGCAGGATGTTCTGGAGGAGTTAGCGGCACACAACGATGTTCCTAAACTGGTTCTCGAATATCGTCAGTTGGCCAAGCTCAAGTCTAACTATGTCGACTCGCTGCCGCTGCTCGCCGACAAGGATGGACGCGTGCACACCACCTTCAACCAGGTCGGCACAGCCACCGGCCGGCTGTCCTCGACCAACCCGAACCTGCAGAATATCCCTATCAAGACCGCGCTCGGCCGTGAAATCCGAGCTGCCTTTATTGCTGCTCCGGGCCGGGTCCTGTTATCGGCCGACTATTCGCAGATAGAACTTCGGCTGATGGCGCATTTCTCGCAAGATCCGCTGCTGGTCGATGCGTACCGCAACAATCGCGATATCCATACCCTGACGGCGAGCGAGGTCTTTGGCGTCGCTGCCGAAGATATGGATAAGGAAACCCGGAATCGCGCCAAGGCGGTCAACTTCGGCATCGTGTACGGGATCTCGCCCTTTGGCCTGGCGGCCAATCTCGGCATCGATCAGAAGGAAGCACGCATCTACATCGATCGCTATTTCGAGCGCTATGCGGGCGTACGAACCTTTATCGATCGCACCTTGGAGCAGACCCGCACCGAGCAGCGGGTGACCACGCTCTTTGGGCGTTCTCGCCCGATCCCCGATATCCAGAGCCGCAACGCAAACCTGCGCGGCTTCGCCGAGCGCACCGCCGTCAATACACCGCTGCAAGGCACGGCCGCAGACCTGATCAAGGTAGCGATGATCCGCATCGATGCCGAGCTTGGGAGGCGCGGATTAGAAACGCAGATGACTCTCCAGGTTCACGACGAGCTACTCTTCGACGTACCCGAAAGTGAAGTCGACGAGGTAAGCGACTTAGTCAAGCATGAGATGGAACATGTGGTTGAGCTCACCGTTCCGATTGTTGCGGATGTCGGTGTAGGCGCTAATTGGCGAGACCTGTAAGTTCAACAAGGCAGCCTTCCCTTGTGCGGCGCCGGAGCATGAATCCGGTGCGCCCTGGCTCGCGTTCCCTTAGCGCATCACCCTGGACCAGCGGCTGCCGTTACAAAAGTAATTTGTGCTTGCACTGTATAGATGCGAAAGATGTACGTGGCCCCAGAGGGCGGCCGGGCTGCACGCCACTTTGCTTTATCGGGTGATTTAGCAAGGGCAACACACGCACACAGCAGATCCGGAAATCGCTCTCACCAAGAAGTCCCGTTCCCAGCGAACAGCCACCGCACTGCCTTCCACATGAGGAGTCAACACAATCGAATCCCCCACCGAACTGACGCCATTCATAGCAGCAGGCACCAATCCCGTGATCATTCCTACTGTTGCGACCCAGTCGAGCTTCTCGACCGTCGTCAACGCTTCTATCATGGCCAACGTCACCGGCAGCATTCCCGCGGCACAGTAACGCACACACACCCGTTCGCGGAAGCTGCGAAAACAATTCACCGTTCTCGCTGCTTCCGCGCTTCACTCTTCGGCGCGGCCACTCTACTATGCGTGCGGAGCCGGCATCATTCCGAGCTCCCGCTGGATAGCCTCCGCGATCTGCTGCGCGTGGTGCTGCATCTCCTGCTCCGACTCGGCTTCGATCATCACCCGGGCCAGCGCTTCTGTGCCTGAGTAGCGCACCACCACGCGCCCGCGGCCGGCCAGCGCCTTCTCAGCTTTCTCAATTGTGCCCGTCACTGCGGCAATTGTGTCGAGCGGCTTCTTTTCCCGTACCCGCACATTCACAATCACCTGCGGAAACACCTTCAGGTCTGCGAGTAGCTCATCGAGCGGGCGCCGGGCCCGCTGCACGATATCGAGGACCACCAACGCCGTCAGCAGCCCGTCCCCAGTCGTGGCCAGGTGTGGGAACAGGATGTGCCCGGACTGCTCGCCCCCAAGCGCCGCGCTGTGCGCCTGCATCATCTCAAGCACGTACTTGTCGCCGACCGGAGCGCGCAGCATGCGGATGCCGTCCCGGGTCAGCGCGGCCTCCAGCCCCATGTTCGACATGGTCGTCGCCACCACGGTGTCTCCGGTCAGCCGACCTTCAGCTTTGAGCGCACGCGCCGCCAGCAGCAGCACCGCGTCGCCGTTTACCACGCGTCCTTGCGCATCGGCAAAGAGCGCCCGGTCGGCATCGCCATCGAGCGTAATGCCGATTGCGGCGCCGCGTGCCAGCGTTTCCGCCGCGACCACCTCCGGGTGCAGTGCGCCGCAGCCTGCGTTGATGTTGCGCCCGTCCGGGACGGCATGGGTAAGCTCGACACGGCCGCCGAGCGCGGCGAAGAGCTCCGGCGCAATCGCCGAGGCTGCTCCGTTTGCGCAGTCGAGCACCGCGTGGAGGCCCTGGAGGCTAAGCCCCGGCACGGCGCTCCGCAGAAAACTCTCGTACCCGTGCCGAAAGGCAGCATCGACACCGGGCAGACATGTCTCTGCCTGCGCGGGCGTGGCGCTTCGGGTGCCGAGGAGCCGGAAGATCTCTTCTTCGATGGCGAGTTCCAGCGCATCGGGCAATTTGTAACCGTCGCTGCCAAATAATTTGATCCCGTTATCCTGCCAGGGATTGTGGGAAGCAGAGATAACAATGCCGGCTGCAAATGCGTGCGCGCGCGTGAGGTAGGCGATCGCGGGCGTGGTAATCACCCCGGCATTTGCGATCGAAGCGCCGCCGCCGACCAGCCCCGCGGCGAGGGTCTCGGCAATCCAGTCGCCGGACTCGCGTGTGTCTTTGCCGATCAGCAGTCGCGGCTCGGCAAAGCCGGTACGGCGCAGCTGATGTGCAAGCGCCAAGCCGACCGTGTAAACGGTCGCTCGATCGAGC
>CAXTPL010000201.1:0-5969 GCA_964246065.1 uncultured Acidobacteriaceae bacterium | reverse complement strand
GCAACCAGTCGGCCCAGGCAGAGGAGTCGCTGGCTTCGCTCGAGCGGGATGCCGAGCGGCTCGCAACCGAAGCTGCGGCCGCACGGCGCGACCTTGACGCTTTGGGGGCAGAGCGTGGGCAAGTGTCTCTGCGATTTGAGTCGGCCAGCGATGCGCTGAAGCGGCTTGAAAGCGAGGTAGCCGAGTTGCGCGCCCTTGTTACCGCGAAGCGCACGCAGGAGATGGAAACGCGCCGTCGCGGCGACCAGCTGCGGTCAGAGCGTGCCACACTGTCTGGCCGGCGCAACTCGCTCGACGCCCTGCTCCGCGAGCACAGCTACTCCACCGATACCGTGCGCAAGCTGTTTCGCGCGAACTCGCTCGGCGGAGGGTTGAAGCCTGTGGGCACGCTTGCCGACTTCCTCGAAGTGGGCGAACAGTACGAGAGTGTCGTAGACGATTTTCTGCGCGATGAGTTGAATTACATCGTGGTAAAAAGCTGGGATGCGGCGCACGAGGGCATGCGGCTGCTCAAGAGCGATGTGGACGGGCGTGCCACGTTTCTTGTTCATCCGGAGGATGCGCAGGCTAAGTTTTCCTTTGCCGCCGGAGAGTGTGCGGCCCACGGGTCGCGGCAGGGCGTGGTCGGGCTCAAGGATTGCATCCGCGTACTCGACGGCTTTGGCAAGTCGCTGGAGGTGATCCTGCCCAAGCTGCGTGACGGGTATGTCACGCCGGACGCGGAAACCGCCCGCAGCCTGGCGCTTGAAAATCCAGACGCGTTTTTTCTGTCGCCCACCGGCGAGTGCTTCCACAATGTAACCGTGACCGGAGGCAAGCCGCGCGCAGAAGGCCCGCTAGCTCTAAAGCGCGAGCTGCGCGAGGCGCAAGCGAAGCTCGAGAAAGTGGAGGGCGAGTTGGCGCAGGCTGAGACTGCGGCGGCGACCCTGCACCATGAGGTCGAGCAGCTTACCCGGCAGATCGATGCCAGAACCGAGGAGCGGCGCCAGTCTGAACGGGAAAGCGCGCACCAGAGCGCCGCGCTGCGGCAGATGGATAACGAAGTGCAACGCCTGGAGCGCCGCTTGCAGGAGTGGACGCTGCAAAGCGAGCGCAACCGGACGCAGCGGGATGAGAAAGCAGCGCTGATCGCGAAGAAGCGCGAAGAGGCCGGGGCGCTTGAAGCCCGGCACGCCGAGGCGGAAGCCGGCCTGGGCCGGCTGCAGCAAGCAGTGGAGCAAGGGCGTGCCGCGCGAGAGCAGGCCCAGCAGGCAGCCGCGCAGGTGTCCGCCGAGCTTGCCGGGCTTGAAGAGCGTCGTCGCGGAGCAGAGCAAAACTTCGGCCGCATCGATCGCATGTTCGTCGACCTTGAGCGGCGCCTGGCCCAGCTGGAGCAGCAGCTGGCCGCTGCGGCTGCGGAGCAAATGCAGCGCAGCGTTGAAAATGAGCACCTGGCCGCACGCCAGACTGAGCTTAAACAGAGCCGCGACCAAGCGCAGGAGCAGGTCGCCGCGCTCGCTAAGGAAGCAACGATGCTGCGGGCGCGGCTTGCGCAGCTCGAGGCCGAGCTCAAAGCAAAACGCGCGGAGGCGGAAAGGGAGCGCGAACTGCGGGCGCAGCGCGCAGCAGCAGCCGCGCGCCTTGCCGCTGAACTCGATCACCTTGCGGCGCAGTGCGTTGCTGACCTGAGCACCGAAGCCGCAGCCCTGAGGGAAGACACGACCCTGACGCGCATCGAGGGCGAAGCCCTCGCAGCAGAGGATAAAGCGTGTCGTGAGCTCAAGAGCAGGCTGGAAGCCATGGGGCCGGTAAACATGATGGCGCTCGAAGAGTTCAAAGAGACCGAGCAGCGCCACAGCTTCCTGGAAACGCAGCGCAGGGACCTGCTTGACTCGATTGAAAATACGCATTCGACGATCAAGGAGCTGGACGGGATCTCGCGCGCCAAGTTCGATGAAGCGTTTGCAAAGATCAACCGGAACTTTGGCGCGACCTTTTCTCGACTGTTTGGCGGGGGCGAAGCCTTTATGCGGCTCACCGATGAAGACAACTCGGCCGACTCGGGCATCGACATCGTCGCCTCACCGCCGGGCAAAAAACTGCAGAATGTGTTTCTACTTTCGGGCGGCGAGAAGGCCCTGACTGCACTGTCGCTGCTGATGGGCATCTTTGAGTTTCAGCCGGCGCCCTTTTGCGTGCTCGACGAAGTAGACGCGCCCCTAGACGAAGCAAATGTCGGCAGGCTTGCGGAGATGCTGCGCTCCATGGCCGGGGACACGCAATTTGTCATGGTCACGCACTCCAAGCGCATGATGAGCGCGGCCGACCTGATCTACGGGGTGACGATGCAGGAGCCTGGGGTTTCAAAGTTGATCAGCGTACGCCTCGGCGGCGCGGGTCGCGGCAGTGAGCGTCGCGCTACCGCTTAAATTGACCTCAGCCGCGCTTCACGAGCGGCAGCGCGAGCGACAGAATCATGGCTGTGGCTGGGCTTGAGGCTTCTGTTTCATCGGGCCGCCGGTGGTAAAGTGCGGCACAACAAACTCGCGAAGCAGGTCGCCCCCGCCTTCGAACCCTATGCCCAGGAATGCGTTGCCGATGGTGAGTCCCACGCCGCGATTACTCGCCGGATAATACAGGTTCGAGATACCGCCGGATACTAGATTGCCGACGATGAGGGAGTAGTTTGGCTGCCAGCGTCCATTGTCGCCCTTGCGGATCACCGAGCGAGAAGCCGCATACAAGGCGCGCTGCCAGACTGTTCCGTCGGCCTTGAAAAAGAAGCGGGGATCCTGATGCAGGAGCGACGGAACCAGGCCGTCGCCAAGGATGCTGCCGATAAAGCCGTCTGCAAACGCGGCTCCATAGCGCTTCCCGTATCCGGCCGCGCCTTGCCCATACCCTCTGAACGTGTTTTGCCACTGCTCAAAGCCCGCTTGCACCCCGGCGCCAAGATAGTTGGTCGGATCAAGCGCTGCCTTGAGAGAGAGGCGAATTTTTTGCCCGGCGCTGAGTGGGGCGGCTTGCCATACATAGCTCGAGTAGAAGTTAGGAAACACCGCAAACATGCGCTGCTTCTCCTCGGCGCGCATCTGCTGCTCGGCGATCTCGTGTTGGGTATAGATCACCTGCACGTCGGTGGTGGTTGAAGCTATCGGCAAGACAATCCGCGCAAGGTCCTGATCTACGCCCGCTTCGACAACGATGCCGGTTTGGACCAGCGTTGCAAAGCCTTTCGCTGTCACGGTGATCTGGTACACGCCGGGGGTCACACCGCCAAAGTTGAAAAAGCCATTGCCGTCCGCCGTTGCGGCCCTGCTCGTTGGCATCTTCCTGTTTTCGAGCCGAATGGTCGCGCCTCCTACCACGCCGCCATTCACGTCCGTCACGGTTCCTCGCACAGCCGCCGTTTCTGCGGGCGCAAGCACGGGACCACCCTGCACCCATGGAGCCTCAGGCAAAGCCTGGGGCAGAGCTTCACGCCGACTCTCGGCCGAAGCTTCGGCCGGAGTAGCGACGGCCTGGATTGGCTGCGCGCCCAGCGAGGCCGGGAGGCAGACGCACATCAGGACGAGCAAGGCCAGCTGCCCTGGTGCCCGCTTCTTGAGGCCGCCGAGGGTATGGGAAGTCTCCCGGCTCGCAGCTCCGTTCGCTCGGGTAGAAACTGCCATTGTCTATCGAGTGTATGCGTTGGCTGGTAAGACGAAGTGCATGGAGTGATGAGCCAAATCAGGTAAGACGGGCGTACGCCGGAACGTCGAAGGCTCCGGCGGGCCGGCTTTGAAGCTGAGAGCGCAGCAAACAAGGCTCGCCAGGTTGGACGAGCCTTGTGTGGATGAGGGGCAACGCACGCTAAATGCCGGCGTGAACCAGTACGTCTTCGCGCACCTGTTCATCCAGGCGCTCCTCAAGGACCGTTGCCGGTAGCGCAATAGCCAGCACGTCCTCGATCCTGGTGGCGTAGTGCACAGTCACGCCCTCTACCTGGTCCGGGGTGAGATCTTCTTCTACGGCCTGGCGGCAGTCCATGGGCAAAATGACATGCTTGACGCCGGAACGCTTGGCGGCGAGGAACTTCTCCTTGATGCCGCCGACCGGCAGCACATTGCCCGACAGCGTGATCTCGCCCGTCATGGCGACCGGCGGATGCACCGGTCGATCGGTCAGCAGGGAGACAAGGGCCGTGGCCATGGTCACGCCTGCCGAAGGGCCGTCCTTGGGGATAGCTCCGGCGGGCACGTGAATGTGGAGGTCGATCTCCTTGGTGAAGTCTTCCGGCAGTCCCAGCGCGAGGGCATTGGAGCGAACCCAGGTGAGCGCGGCCTGCATCGACTCCTGCATTACCTGGCCGATCTGCCCGGTCATGGTAAAGCCGCCTTTGCCTTTCATGCGGTTGGCTTCGATAAAGAGCACGTCGCCGCCCGCCGGCGTCCAGGCCAGCCCGACCGCCACACCCGGGCGCGAGGTGCGTTCGGCGAGTTCGGTATCGACGCGGACCTTGATCCCGCCCAGAAACTCAATCACTGTGTCCCGGGTGACGACCAGCTTGTCGGTTAAGCCCTCAGCGATGCGCCGGGCCTGCTTGCGGCAGACGGTGCCGATCAGCTGTTCCAGCCGCCGCACGCCTGCTTCCCGTGTGTAGTGCCGCACGATAAAGCCTACGGTCTCCTCCGGAATCTCGATCTGCTCTGGAGTGAGGCCATTTTCAACGATCTGGCGCGGCACCAGGTAGCGGTTGGCAATGTGCCGCTTATCCTCCTCCGCATACCCGGCCAGCTCGATGATCTCCATCCGGTCGCGCAGCGGCTCGGGAATGGTATCGAGCTGGTTGGCGGTGCAGATAAAGAGCACCTTGGAAAGGTCGAACGGCTGGTCCAGGTAGTTGTCACGAAAGGTGGAGTTCTGCTCCGGATCGAGGGTTTCGAGCAGCGCGGAAGAAGGATCTCCACGAAAGTCGCGGCCCAGCTTATCGATCTCATCGAGCAGGATGACGGGGTCATTGGAGCCGGCGCGACGGATATTCTGGATGATCTGCCCGGGCAGGGCGCCGATGTAGGTACGGCGGTGCCCGCGAATCTCCGCCTCATCGTGCATGCCGCCAAGCGACATGCGCTGGAACTTGCGACCCAGCGAGCGCGCAATCGACCGGCCAAGCGTGGTCTTGCCGACGCCTGGGGGGCCTACGAAGCATAAAATGGGCCCTTTCATATCCGGCTTCAACCGGCGCACGGAGAGATAGTCGAGAATACGATCCTTGATCTTGCGGAGATCATAATGATCTTCATCGAGAACCGCCTTGGCTTTGGGGATATCCACCTCAGTGCCGGTCGACACGGCCCATGGCAACACGCTCAGCCACTCGATGTAGTTGCGCGTCAGCGAGTAGTCAGCCGCCATGGGCGACATACGCGCGAGCCGGTTCAGCTCCTTTAAAGCCTCCTTCTTGGTCTCGGCAGGCATGTTTGCCGCTTCCAATTTGGCACGCAGCTCGTCGATGTCGCGCTGGCCTTCGTCCTGCTCGCCGAGCTCCTTCTGGATGGCCTTCATCTGTTCGCGCAGGTAGTAATCCCGTTGCGATTGCTGAACCTGATCCTGGACCTCGGACTGGATCTTGTTGCGCAGCTGCTGTACCTCAGCCTCCTTGGCCAGGTGGCGGTGGATGCGCTCCAGCCGTGCGGTGACGCTGGCGGTCTCAAGCAGTTCCTGCTTATCAGAGGTGGCAAGGAACGGCAGCGAAGAGGCCACAAAATCGGCCAGCCGGCCCGGATCGTCGATCTGCGCGGCGATGGTCTGCAATTCGTCGGACAGCGTGGGCGAGGCGGCTACAATCTGCTGAAAGTCGGCAACGATGTTGCGCTGCAGCGCCTCTGTCTCCGCCGTTCGCGGGGCTTCCGGCTCATCGACAGCCTCTACCTGGGCCGTCATAAACGGTTCCACCTGGTTGTACTCGCCCAGCTTGACCCTCTGCCCGCCCTCGGTGAAGACAAACA
>CAXTPL010000200.1:0-6004 GCA_964246065.1 uncultured Acidobacteriaceae bacterium | reverse complement strand
GTCCCAAGAGGCCCTTGCCGACTTGGCGGGGCTGCACCGGACCTATGTCGGCTCTATTGAGCGCAGCGAGCGTAACGTCTCGCTGGACAACATCCACAGGCTGGCGGCCTGCCTGGACGTGACCGTGGCAAGGCTCCTGACGGAGCACGCCGCATGACATTCAAGCCGCACGCGGACTTTGAGGTGCTGCAACGGCTGTTCCCTGCCGTCCGTGAACTGCAGCAGCTCGCGGACAGGCACGGCATCAGCGACATATTCCAGGACAACGGCGGCAAGATTCTCCAGCTCTGCCTGTGCCTGGGCATCGACGTGCTCCCCGGTCGGGAAGGCAACGATGCCGTGGATGCGACCACCAAGGGCGAATTCGAGCTGAAGACTCTGAACATCAAGAACAAGGGCGGCTTCACCACCCACCACCACCTGAATCCCACAATCATCGCCAAGTATCGCAAGGTTTCTTGGATATTCGCGGCCTACGAGGGAATTGAACTGCGCGCCATCTGGAAGCTCATGCCGCAACAGATGGAATACTGGTTCAAACAATGGGAGGAGAAGTGGCACGCCACCGGGGGCAAGGACATAAACAACCCCAAGATAGCCCGGAGCTATGTCATGGAGCACGGCGAACTGCTCTACTCGATTGGCGGTCCCCTCGAACGGTCGAAGCCCCGGAAAGGCGGAGGCAAGAGCACGGATTAGGCCACCTAGCTAATCCTTTAGGGGTGCGGAATTGGCGGCTCCCTCGGCACCCCATCGCTCCTGCTCCTTGTCCATCAAACGAACACCGTTGGCCGGCCACGCACTGCCTGTCCGCCAACCCTGCTGCCTGCACGGGAAAGTGGACAAGATGATTGCCGGACGGGAAGACGGACATGGACCGGTTCAGCTCGCGGCAACACGCCGGTCGGATCGGCCACCGTTCCAGGCGACAGCTACTGCCTCCTCCTGCCGCCGCTGGCGGGCGTCATACCGCTCGTCTTTCATCACTCCTTGTTGGCCTGGTCGGCCTGCCACGATCACCGATTATCCGACATCGGTCGGCAAGCTCTTGAACAAATCGGTTTGGCTGATCCGGCCGTCAGCCTGGAAATCGTGTCTGGCCCATCGAAAGCCGGTGACGGCGCTACCGGCCAGTGCGGCCAGGAACACGGTCATCCGCACGATCCGCAGCAGGTGCGTCTGGGTGTCGGTCATGGCGTTTCCTTCTTCTTACCTTGAGGCGTCGCGTAGCCGGGCAGTCCTGGCTCACTCTGAGCGAGGCGCGCGTGCTCGGCCATCAAGTAGTCGCGGAACAAGCAGTTAATCACCTCGTCGCGCTTGCGGAAGCCGCGGGCCTGCTTCACCTGGTCGATGAAGGCCGCCACCTCGGGCTGCAGAAACACGCCGATGTAGACAACCCCCGCCTTGCGAGCATCATCGAGCCGCTTGTGGCCGTAGGCGATGTCGTCGGCCCGCTTGGCTTCCGACCGGACATGCTTGGGCACTGCCTTACCCTTCCGTCGCCGGCGGCGTGCTTCCCATGATCGTGGCCAATTGCTGCTGCAGCTCAGCGATCTGCTGCAATAGGCGCTGCGCCTCCGCGGGCATCGCGTTGGCCGGCCTGAGCTGCAGGGCTTCCAGAAAGGCGTTTTCCAGGTCGTTGAGCGACCAGATCCGGCGGCCGGTGGCGACGGCGGCGGCGGTCTTGGCATAGACCAGGAGCCCGACGCGGGCGGCGTGCGCCCGGTTGATCGTCACGCCAGACCCGGCGGTCAGGGCGTCGTTGACCCGATCGATCTCCGCCATCATCGCGCTCGGCACCCAGATCGAGATGCGGATCGAGGCAGCATCGGCGGGTTCGGTGGGGGTCTTGGCTCGCGGCAAGGCGTTCTCTCGTCGAAGGCAGGATGGAGGGGAACCCGTCTGACGCTGCACACTTGCAGCAGTCGAACAGCAGCCAACATACTATAGTTGATAAACTTATAGTGTGTGAAGTCCGACCCTGGCGGCATGGATATGCGCCAGCTCGTTGGGCGAAATTTCGCGCGCATCCGACGGGTCAAAGGCCTGACCCAGGAGCAGGTCGAGGAGCGGTCGGGTTTCAGCCAGCAGTACCTGAGCGGCCTGGAGCAAGGCCGGCGCAACCCGACGATCGTGACGCTGTACGAGCTCTCCCAAGCTCTCGGCGTCAGCCATGTCGAGCTGCTCGCCGCGGACGAACCTGAACAGGCTGGCTCTCACGTCGCTCCATAGCCGATGCCGAGAACGATGATCGGCTGGACACGAGTTGCCGCGAGTTTCAGGGAATCTCACCGAGTTGCACCGAATCTCCGCGAATTGCCTGGAATATCGCCGAATCGCACGGAGTTTCCGCGAATTTCCTCCGCCGACCGGAGCAAAGCCCAAAACAGGCCAAATACGTGGTTCTTGCTATATTGCTATGTAGCAAAAACAGGCGTTGGGGTTTTAATAACTAATAAGGAATCCCTTCCGCAAGCGACGGAAGGGATGAGATATAAAGAGGTTCCTGTTTAGGCGCTCACACGGGCATGCGTAACTGTTTACGCCTCCTTTCCCTGAAGCCCTATTGTGACTGTTTACGCAACTGCTTACGATTACCCGATGAAGACGGCAGCCGAACGTGTCACCGCCATGCGGCAGCGCCGCTACGAGCAGGGTTTGCAGATGCTCGTGCTCTGGGTTCCCAAGGATCGGGCCGGTGAAATCCGTGGCCTCGTCCAGCAGAGGCTCGTGTCCCCTGCCCCGTCCTGTCCGGCTGAGCCGGCTCCGGTCAGCCCGGAGACGCGGGTGGCAGCCAAACTGAAGCGGGCAGCCGATACGGTCGCTGCTCCCGCACCGTTCAAACCCCAGCCCGGCAAGTGGAAGGTCATCCTGCCTCCCACCCGGACCTCATCCGAACTGAAGGCGATGTTCCGCCAGACCGGCATGGTCTGCTCCGCGGCCGGACGCTGGCACGGGCTTCTAACATCGGCCCAGCGGCAGGCACTCGAACCGCTGGTCGAAGCGGCTCAAGGACGCTGGGAGGCGGCTTAGGCTGATCGCCGGCCGCCCTCGGCGGCGCTGAATGAGCGACAGCGGCTTCCTGACAGACAGCGGCTGGTGTGTGAACGCAGTGGCCTTTCCGTCCGGCTCACGCGCGTCTAGCCTCTTTCCTATGGCCCATGACACCGACCTGACCGGCGAACCGCCCGAGGAATGGATCAACGCCCTCGATCGGGCCGAGGCAGCCCTTGCCGCCGCCGCCGGCGGCTGGACTTTGAGCGGTAGAGTTTGATGGACAGCCTGCGCGACACTCATCCCAAGGACGACAGCGCCGATCGGCCCGCCATGCCGACGCAGGCCGAGCTGGAAGCCATCCTCGACGCCGGCGAGGCTGACGTGGCTGCCGGCCGGGTGGTTTTGCCGGAGCCGGTGCTGGCCAGAATGCGAGCGACGGCCGAACAAATCCGGCGTGAGCGCAACCTCAAGGACGTGACAGCGCGCCCTCCCGGAAACGGCTAAAAGCGACCTGGGTGCTGGAAGGGCAAAAGGGAGAAAAGGGCGTTGCGTAAGGGGGCAGCCCTTGATCCACTAAGCCGGTGGACATGAAGGGGGACGTGATGGTTCGCGACTGGAGCCGTTTAGGATGGGAGGGGGGCCGGCGGACTTGGCGCCGGCCGGCAAAGCCGGGGAAGGATGTACCGCTCTGGCAGCGTCTGCTCATTGCGGGACTATGCAGCGTTGAAGTAATGGGGCTTACCTATCTCCTCGGGCGGGTGACACCGCCGATCGTGGCACTCGCAAACAGCCTTGGCACCTTTCAGGCGCTGCGGCAGCTTCGGCCGCAGGATGATGTTGCCCTCGCCATGGTCGGCGTGTCCGTCGGCGGCTGGATGTGCATGCTCTGGTTCTTCCGGAACGTGCTCCGCTCCTGCCTCAAAAGCATCGAAGACGAGTTGTTCTGACTATGCCTTGCGCGGCCGCCTCCGTCATTTGCCGTCAGCTGCATTAAACCGGCGCTGCGCGTCAGCTTCGGCCGCCGCCGCAAGTAGCGCGGACCAGTCGTCGGGCGGGTTGCCGCTGGCCAGCATTCGCCCGAACACGGCGTATGGGTCGGTTCCTGCCCCGGCCTTGCGTAGCGTGTCGCGGTCGTTGACCCAGGCGTACACGATCACCCGCGCCTGCGAGTCGGCCCGGAAGAACAGCCGGAACCGGTTGCCGGCGAATTTGGCCCGGAACCAATGCCGGTGCTCCCGCCCCAGCGTCTTGCCCTGCCGGAACTCCGGCGCCAGCGGATCGCGCGGAATGCGGTCCAGGATCAGCGCCCGGATTGCCCCCAGCAGCCGCGTGTCGGGCTTGCCCTGCCAGCCTTCCGGGTCCGATCGTTTGGCCCGCTCCACGGCCGCCAGCAAGCGCTCTATCTGGTCCAGAAAAAGCGGGTGGGCATGGAGCGTCCAGCCGTGGCGCTCCAGCACCGACTACAGCGCCACCTCGCCCTCGATCGGCGCGTCAGGGTCCACCTGCTCCAACTCGCCCGTCAGCGCCTCCATACGGCTCACCAGAGCTGGCGTGAGCCGCAGCACGGCAGTTGTTGGCCGGCCAGCAATGTCGGCTTCCAGCAAGGCCAGGAAGGGTGCCAGGGCCGGGTCAGAGGTGTCGTCCTCCGGCAAGGCATGGACGGTGACCGTATGCCCCTCCACCCGGAAGGCGATGCGACCGCCATACCCGACCCCAAGCGCCTGCCTGACGGCCTTGGGCACTGTTGTCTGTCCCTTGGCCGTGATGGTGCAGAACTCCTCGACAACCGGCATAGCGCACTCCAACAGACGAGTAATGCCGCCAATGTAATGCGAATTCCTTACCTTGTCAGCAGCTTTCTGTTTGACCTGCCAGAGGCATAGTCGAAAGCGCGGGACGCTTTCCGTCCCGACGCTTTTTGGCGGGCACGGTGCTTGCGACCATCAAGGACGTTCGCCTACGGCTCCCGCCGTTTCGCGGTGCCTTCGGCATCCCTGACTGTTCCTGGGCGCCGTGCCCCCCGCAAATTATCCACAGGCAGAGGTTGTCCACACCGGAAAGTTCAAGTTCTTTTAGATTCTAATTTCAGGCCTTGATTCAACGTTTTGAATCAAAGACTTACAGCGTCCTTTGTGACTAAACGGGGGCGCTGCTGTGACTAAACGGGGGGTTGGTTGTGACCAAACGGGGGCGGCGCTGTGACTCAACGGGGTTGTTCATCTGCCCCCAAACTAAGGCGAATCGGCTATGCCAAACGCCGCAATCGACTCCGTGCCGCTTATTTCTAGCGACTCGGCGCGCGAGCTGAGGGCGTCCTTCGGGCAGTTGTGACTCAACGGGGGCTTAGAGTTTGTGTTGTGACGTGACTTGATTCTTTTGCACGTCATCTTCATCGTGCTTGTCGATGTCGCAGACCGTGGCCCAGAGAACCAATCATGTCGGCTTTCCCAAAGCGGGGGAGCTGATTGAAATCACGGGCGCTCACGCTCTCGAAGCTTCAGACCGCGCAATCCTCAATCTGCTTTATCAGCACGCCCATGACAGCGGACGGCTGACGGAAGCTGATGCGGAGTGGGAACTGCCTATGTCCGCCCTCCGCCCTTCCCGGCAGCACAAAGGGAATGAGCGGGTTCGGGACAGCCTGAATCGGTTGATGCGAGTTGTCGTCACAGTACCTTTGCCTGACGCCAAAACCGGGGAACCGCGCCTCGTTCTTACCAACCTGTTCGAGTTCTTTGATCTCTCCGCCGATGAGGGCCGGCCCGGTGCCACGGTCCGATTTGGGCTGCCGAAAAAGCTTCGGCCTATCCTGGCGCGGTCCAACCGATGGGGCCGTATCAAGGCTGAGGTCGTGTGCGCCATGACCAGTAAATACGCGATGGCGCTCTACGAGCTGGTTCAACTCCGCGCCGGGCTAGAGCGGTGCGTCGAGCAGTTCACCATTGATCGCTTCGGCGATCTCTTGGGGGTTCCACGCGACAAGGTGACACGGGGGCCAGACTTTGAG
>CAXTPL010000199.1:4795-6086 GCA_964246065.1 uncultured Acidobacteriaceae bacterium | reverse complement strand
GGCCCACCCCGCCCATCGTGCTCGGCTATGAGTTGGCAGGCACGCTCGATGCCGCGGTAGGTGCGACGGTGGTGGTGACCAGCCCCCAGGGGGAGCTCACCCCCTATGGCCTGGTACCGAAGTACCAGCGCTTTCAGGTCGCCGGGATCTTTCACTCCGGCTTCTACCAGTACGATTCGGGTTTCGGCTTCATCCGCCTCGAAGACGCGCAGACGCTTTTCGGTGAGCCGGATCTGGTTTCGGTGCTCTCCTTCAAGGTCGACGACCTGTACCGGGCGGACAGCATCGCCCGTACCCTGGAAAAAGCGGCGGGCCCCGGATTCGGGGCGACGAGCTGGATGGAACAGAACCGCGAGCTGTTTCGGGCGCTGAAACTGGAGCAGCTGGTTACCTTTATCGTTATCGGCTTGATCGTCTGCGTTGCGGCGCTCAATATCCTTATTGCGCTGACCATGATGGTCATGGAAAAGACGCGGGACATTGCCGTGCTGCTCTCGATAGGGGTCGCCCCCGGGCAGATCCGGCGTATCTTTCTGATGCAAGGGCTCTTGATCTCGGTCTTCGGCACCGCCATCGGGCTGCTGCTGGGCTACGGCATAGCCTGGGCGGGTGGACATTACCATCTGATTCACTTGTCGGCCGATGTTTACTCTATCGATACTCTTCCGTTTGCGCCGCGCGCGGTCGACGGGCTGCTTGTCGCGGCGGTGTCACTCGGGGTTTCGCTGCTGGCGACGATCTATCCTTCAAGCGCCGCGGCCCGGGGGCTGCCGGCGGTGGCGCTAGGGTACTAATAGCGAAGCAGCGGGTGGGCAGCGCGCTGCCCTCGCTTCCACACCGTTTCTGCGTCTAACCAGACCTGAGGGGAAACCGGCGTCCGCATCTGTGCAGGCTGCGGGCACGTACAAGAGTCATTACTTGGGTATCTTCCGCTTTTGGGTCAGGAGTGGTACAGGTAGATATGGAACGGAAGACACCGGCGATGGCAACAAACGCGGCGTTGGGGCAAAGCGTCAAGCTCGCCTCCCCGCTGGCCGGTTCTGAGCGCAGCTTGAGTCCCGGCGGCGTGCCCAAACATCTGTATCTCCAGGCAGACAGGCTGAGTAAACGCTATGTTGTGGGCGGGCGCGAGTTGCGGCTCTTTGATGAGTTGAACTTTGCCGCGGCCGAAGGCGAGCTGGTCGCCATTGTCGGGCAGTCCGGTGCGGGCAAAAGTACCTTGCTGCATCTGCTGGGCACCCTGGACAGGCCGACGAGCGGCGACGTGTTTTGCGCGGGAACCTCACTGAAC
>CAXTPL010000199.1:0-4785 GCA_964246065.1 uncultured Acidobacteriaceae bacterium | reverse complement strand
CGTAACCGCGAAGTGGGGTACGTCTGGCAGTTTCACTACCTGCTGCCCGAGTTTTCTGCCGCGGAGAACGTCGCGATGCCGCTCCTGGCGCGGGGCATGCGCCGGGCTGAGGCGCTGGGTAAGGCGAATAGCTGGCTCGGCCGGGTAGGTCTCGGCGAGCGAGCCGGCCATCGCGCAGGGGAGCTTTCCGGCGGGGAGCAGCAGAGGGTTTCGATCGCAAGGGCCCTGGTGACCGCGCCGCGGCTGTTATTGGCAGATGAGCCGACAGGCGACCTCGATGGGGCGACAGCCGATGCGGTCTTCGATCTGATCGAGCAACTGCACCGTACCGAACAGCTGACGACGGTGCTGGTGACGCACAATATGGCGCTGGCCCGGCGGGCAGACCGGGTGCTGCGCTTGACGGGGGGCCGGCTGGAACCGGCTGCGCCCGACACACTTTAGAACGACAGACCGCCTGCAGCAGCATGCAGGCGGGGGTAAACGAGGGACCGCCGGCTTTGTGGCTGCACGTTGGCCCAGGCGGACAAGTACCGGGGAGTAAACGAAGGCAGTCGCAGCGGAAAAACGCAAAGCACCCAGCATAGGGTGCGCTTTTCGCTCGAGGCAGTCTTCACAAGGGGGAACATGTTCGAACGCTATACAGAGAAGGCGCGGCGCGTGATCTTCTTCGCGCGGTATGAGGCTAGCCAGTTCGGCTCCCCGTATATCGAGACCGAGCATCTGTTGCTTGGCCTTCTACGGGAAGACAAGGCGCTCACCAATCGTTTTCTCCGCTCGCATGCGTCCGTGGAATCGATTCGCAAGCAGATCGAAGGCCATACCACTATTCGCGAAAAGGTCTCAACCTCGGTCGACCTGCCGCTGTCGAACGAGTGCAAGCGGGTGCTGGCGTATGCGGCGGAAGAAGCCGAGCGGCTATCGCACAAGCACATCGGCACCGAGCACCTGCTGCTGGGGCTGCTTCGTGAAGAAAAGAGCTTCGCCGCCGAGATCCTGCACGAGCGCGGCTTGAAGCTGGTCGCCATACGCGAAGAGCTATCGCGCGCGACGCAGGAAAAGGCGCCTGCCCAGCAGAGGAACCGCGAGTCCAGCTTGCTGGCAGAGTTTTCGCGCGATCTGACCCAGGTCGCCATGGACAACCAGCTCGACCCACTCGTCGGCCGCGACGCGGAACTGGAGCGCGTCGTCCAGATCCTGTGCCGCCGCACAAAGAATAACCCCGTACTCATCGGCGAGCCTGGCGTGGGCAAGACGGCGATCGTGGAAGGGCTGGCGCAGCGGATCGCCGACGGCGAGGTGCCGAGCTTCCTCGCTGACAAGCGGGTTCTTGCGCTCGATCTTTCGCTGATCGTGGCCGGCACCAAGTACCGCGGGCAGTTTGAAGAGCGGCTCAAGACCATCATGAAGGAGCTGATGGAAAACCAGAACTCCATCATCTTTATCGACGAACTGCATACCCTGGTAGGCGCAGGCTCGGCGGAAGGCTCGCTCGACGCTGCCAATATTCTCAAGCCGGCACTGTCTCGGGGAGAGATCCAGTGCATTGGAGCCACCACGCCGGCTGAGTTCCGCAAGTCCATCGAGAAAGACCGTTCGCTGGAGCGCAGGTTCCAGGCCGTCAAGGTCCCGCCGCCGAATGAAGCCGACGCGATCAAGATCATCATGGGCATCAAGGATCGGTACGAGAAGTTCCACGCCGTCTCATACACCGATGATTCGATCGAGTTTGCGGTCTCGCATTCAAACCGCTATATCCCGGATCGTTTTTTGCCGGACAAGGCGATCGATCTGATCGACGAAGCAGGCGCCCGCGTCAAGCTGCGGCAGACTTCCCTGCCGGAGGAGATCACCGAGGTCCAGAAGCGGATCAAGTTCATCGTGCACCGCATGGAAAACGCCATTGCGAATCACGAGTTCGAGAAGGCCCGCTTTTATTCGGACGAGGAGCGCAAGGAGCGCGAAAACCTGCGCGGCCTGCGCGACAAGTACCACCTCGATGACTCCACTGCCGGCATTGTCGGCCGCGAGGATATTGAAGACGTGGTAAGCCGCTGGACGGGCGTGCCGGTTACCTCCATCAAGGAAGAAGAAACGCAGAAGCTGCTTCGGGTGGAAGGCGAGCTGCACAAGCGCGTCATTTCGCAGGAAAAGGCGATCTCTGCGCTTTCCCGCGCAATCCGTCGCTCGCGAGCCGGGCTCAAGTCGCCGAACCGGCCCATCGGATCCTTCCTGTTCCTGGGGCCGACCGGCGTCGGCAAGACAGAGATGGCGCGCACCCTGGCGCAGTTCCTCTTCGGATCGGAAAAGGCGCTGATCCGCTTCGATATGTCCGAGTTCATGGAGAAGCACTCTGTTTCAAAGCTGATCGGCTCGCCTCCGGGCTACGTAGGCTATGAGGAGGGCGGCCAGCTCACCGAGCGCGTCAAGCGTTCACCCTACTCGGTCGTGCTTTTGGACGAGATCGAGAAAGCGCATCCTGACGTCTTCAACATTCTGCTGCAGGTCTTTGAGGATGGGCACCTAACGGATGGGCTTGGCAATACGGTCGACTTCAAGAACGTGATCATCATCATGACCTCGAATATAGGGGCGCGGCATCTGCAGCGTAAGCAGGGCCTCGGCTTCCAGTCCGAGCGTGAAGACCTGGTGATGGACAAGATCGAAGAGTTGGTCAAGAACGAGGTCAAGCGCACCTTCAATCCGGAGTTCCTCAACCGCGTGGACGAGATCATCCTTTTCCACTCGCTCAGCGACGCCGACCTGATCCAGATCCTTGAGTTGCTGGTCCAGCAGCTCAATACGAACCTGGCGCAGAAGGCGATTACGATCTCGGTGAACGAAGACGCGAAGAAGTGGATCCTTGAGAAGACGCTGGTGGATCGCTCTTATGGAGCGCGGCCGCTGCGTCGGGCCCTTCAGCGCTACGTAGAGGATCCACTCTCTGAGGCGTTGATTGCCGGGCATATCGAGGAGCGCCCCGCGTTCCTCGAGGTATACCTTGAAAACAACCAGCTCTTTTATCGGCCTGTGTCCAAGGATGGTGAAGAAGCAGAGGTGCGGCCGGAGGGGATTCTCCTCTACAGCGCCTAAAGCCGAACGCCCGCGCGGAGAGGACACTCTCTGCGCGGGCTTTCACTCAGAAAGGGCGGTCTCTGCCTGGTCGGGGCGCTTGGACCCTGTTTTCCGCCAAGTGCGGGGTCGCTGGTCTACCCAGCGGCCAAAGTTGATCCACTCCCCGGGGCACGAACGTCGGCCCGGTATCCGCTTAGTCTCGTCGAGCGGCCTTGCGCAAGCGGTCCAAGATAGCCGTTCCTAGCCCATGATCCGATGGCTCAGGGCAGACGATAACCTCGACTCCGGCATCGTCGAGCGCGCGCAGCCCTTCAAAAAGCCGACTCCCCAGCTCAGCCGGATTGTTCCAGTCCCCCCAGTCAAACACGGTGACCGTACCTGTCGGCTGCCCGGCAAAGCCTTCTCCGCGGGGGAGCATGAGCCCGACAGCCCGAGCATCCTGCTGCGCCTGCCGTAGAACGCGGGCCAGGCTCACTCCTGCTGCCCCGTCTGCTTGGGAATCTACCAGCAGCAGCCTGGCTTTGGGTGCGTAGTGACGGAGCCCCACGCCCGGCGAAGGCAGGGCGGCGGCGGGGAGGGTAGCCGCCCCGGGTGGATCCTGATACGGCTCGATCGAGGGCCACACACTGCGCAGCTGTTCCATGGTGACTGCCCCTGGGCGGTACACGATGCAGGGATCGCCGCTCGCGTCGACCACTGTGGACTCCAGCCCATGCAGTGCGGGGCCGGAATCAAGAATGGCATCGATGCGGCCCTCAAGGTCGGCGGCGACGTGGGCAGCGCAGGTTGGGCTTACATGGCCGAAAAGGTTGGCGCTGGGTGCGGCGACCGGCACCCCGGCCGCTCGCAGAAGAGCGCGTGCTACCGGATGCGCGGGCATTCTTACGCCCACTTTGTTTCGCCCGGCTGTCACCGCGTCCGGCACAGCGCCGGTTCGCGGAAGCAGCAGGGTCAGGGGCCCGGGCCAGAAACGGCGTATCAGCACCTCAGCCGCAGGCGAGCTCCGCGACGCCGCCAGCAGCGGGAGCGCGGCTTCATCCGCAATGTGCACGATGAGCGGGTCCCAGCCGGGCCGCTGTTTGGCCTCGAATATCTTCGCGACCGCCTCGGCTGAAAGTGCATTGGCACCCAGCCCGTAGACCGTCTCGGTTGCAAAGGCGACCGTGCCGCCTTCGCGCAGGATGCGCGCCGCCAGCCGCAAATCTTCGCACTCCGGAGCATCGAAAGCAGCCTTGAGGTGCAGCGTTTCCATACCCTTCATTATGCCGGGTGGTCCGGGTTACCCTGAGCAGATGAGCGCCGTTGAGATTGAGGTCAAGTTTGCAGTGAGCGATCCGGAAGCGCTGGCAGCGCGCCTGCTGGCCATCGGCTTTCAGGAGCAAACACCCAGCACCTTTGAGCGCAATGTCCTTTACGACACGGCAGAGCACGCGCTGCGGGCTGCCCGCACGGTGTTACGCATCCGGCAATACGGCGCGCGCTGGGTGCTCACGCACAAGTCCCTGCTCCCGGATCGCGACCCGGCGGAGCGGCACAAGCATCGCGTCGAGACGGAAACCGAGGTCGCCGATGGGGAAGCGCTCGCATCCGTCTTGCGCAGCCTGGGATATCTGCCCACCTTTGCCTATGAGAAATGGCGAACCGAGTATGCGGACGCAATCGGACACTGCGTCGTGGACCGGACCCCAATCGGCACCTACGCCGAGCTGG
>CAXTPL010000198.1:276-6088 GCA_964246065.1 uncultured Acidobacteriaceae bacterium | reverse complement strand
TTGCTATCGGCGTTTTCAGTTTGGCCAGAGTGTAGGTTAGGAGGTGCGAGTTCGGTGCTTGCGGGAGTGGACCAAGTTCGTTCGGGCCGGGTGGAGCCAGCGGAGGGTCTAACCCGTTAGAAGTGACTTCTGGAGCAGTGTCGGGAGGGTTCATTCTTCCTCTGTTCTTTGGGGTGTTAGGCCCAGCCGGAAGTTTTTCCTATGATCCCAAAAACCATCTCGTCTGCTACGGAGGAGGAATCGGTCTCTCCGCTGGACACACCGTTGGTGGTGGCCCGGTTGTCGTCCACGCCAAGCCGGGAAATACATCCGAGGACGTGCTGAGCGGTTGGAGCATCGGCGGCGGCTATAACTGGACTCCCTGGTGGGGCTATCAAGGCTCAAAGGGATCGAGCGGCTACACTGCGGGATATTCGTTTGGTGTTCCAGGTGCCTCTGGCGCTATCACTTACTCTTCGTGCAAACACATCGGCGGCTAAAGGGAGGGATGATGAGGCACGGGTCTATCAATTGGTTTGCAGTATATGGTTCGCTCATCATGCTGATCTTCCTTGTTTCGGGAGCTACCTGGTGCATCTCGCCTGGTAGCTTCGTCAAGGCTCACCGAGCCCTGTTTCCTAAGAATCCGGTTTCCAGCACCGCGAAATGGGAATCAGCGGTCTGTAGCATCTCTGGTCGCGTGGTCGGCGCAATGTTCGTAGGATTTGCAGGCTTCATGCTCTATCAGTTGTGGAGCGGCGAGCTTCGCTAGCTAGACCACGCAACGAGGTGTAGAGGCGGTTCGGGAAGGGGATTATGAAGCATGGTCCTATCGATTGGCTGTCGTTGCTCATGACGCTCATCTCGTTGATCTTCATTTTTTCGGGAGCGACTTGGTGCGTTTCGCCGAAGAGCTTCGTCAAGGTTCACCGAGCCATTTTCCCCAGGAGTGCGACTTCAAATACGGCGACTTGGGAATCTGAAGTCTGCAGCATCTCCGGTCGGGTGCGCGGGGCTGTGTTCGCCTGCTTCGCCATGTTCATCCTCTATCAGGTGTGGAGCGGCACGTTTCGTTAGATCAGGCGACAGCTTATGGAGTCCGTGCCGACCGACGAAAGGACGCGGTGCTTTGCACCGGATTTACGAGGATACGTCTCCCCGCTAGCTGGCTTCGGCGTGTGTGTGTCCTGCTCCCGCGAGCGAGTTGATGAGGCGGATGACGGCCCTCTGGTCCTTGGTGGGGAGAGCCTCCATCTTCTGAAATCTCTTCCATAGGCGCTGTTGCTGCGGCTGCTGGCGTCCTCCCTGGGCGGCTGGCTCCAAGCCAAGCAGTTGATCGGTTGAGACTTCAAGCAGCCTTGCCAGGGGCACGATGGCGGCTGCCGGAGGCAGTTCGGCGTCGGTCTCGTAGTAGGAGATGACGCGCTGGGTGGTGCCGAGCGCGTCGGCGAGCTGCGTCTGGGTGAGGCCCTTGGCCTTGCGGAGAGCGAAGAGGCGCTTGCCGAACGCGGTGTGTGGTTCCTTCTTGGATGGCATGGCAAGACGGATTTTATGGTCCACTTCTGAGCACCCCTCGTAAACCTATGTGTGGATATACATGATATGTATATACTGACGCACGGCGAGAAAATCCGCAAAGCGTGAAGAAAACGCTTGACAGGGTTTTTGCGGAGGGGAGGGTCTGATGGCGCGTATCCCGGAGGATGAAGTCGAGCGGCTCAAGAAAGAAATATCCGTCCAGCGGCTGGCGGAGGCTCGGGGGATCAAGCTGAAGCGGCTGGGGGCCGATCTGCACGGTCTCTGCCCGTTCCACGACGACCGGACGCCGTCGCTGGTCATCACTCCGGCGAAGAACCTGTGGCACTGCATGGGGGCCTGCAACGCGGGCGGGACGGCCATCGACTGGGTAATGCGGGCGAACGGGGTGAGCTTCCGCCACGCGGTGGAGCTGCTGCGGGCCGACCATCTTCCCCTGTCCGCCGTCACTTCGCCGGTGAAGAAGAGCACGGTGCCGAAGCTGCCGCCGCCGGTGGCTCGGGAGGCGGACGACCGGCTGCTGCTGACGCAGGTCGTGGGCTATTACAGCGAGACGCTGAAGCAGTCGCCGGAAGCGTTGAAGTACCTGGCTTCGCGGGGCCTCACATCGCCGGAGATCATCGACCGGTTCCGGCTGGGCTTCGCCAACCGGACGCTGGGGCTGCGTCTGCCGGCGAAGAACCGCGCCGCCGGCGCGGAGATGCGTGGTCGCCTGCAAGCCCTGGGCGTGTTGCGCGAGAGCGGGCACGAACACTTCAACGGGTCGCTGGTCGTTCCCGTCGTCACGCCTGCCGGGGAGGTCGTCGAGATGTACGGGCGGAAGATCACGGCGAATCTGCGGGAGGGTACGCCGGACCACCTGTATCTCAAAGGGGAGCATCGCGGGGTCTGGAACGAAGAGGCCATGATCGCGTCGAAGGACTTGATCCTGTGCGAGGCCCTGATCGACGCGCTCACGTTCTGGAGCGCGGGCTTCCGCAACGTGACGGCCAGCTACGGCGTGAACGGCTTCACCAAAGACCACAGAGCGGCCTTCGAGCGACATGGAACCGCGCGGGTCTATATCGCCTACGACCGGGACGAGGCGGGCGACAAAGCCGCCGCCGCGCTTGCCGAAGAGCTGATCGGGCTGGGAATCGAGTGCTTCCGTGTGGAGTTCCCGAAGGGCATGGACGCGAACGAGTACGCGCTCAAGGTGACGCCAGCGGCGAAGAGCCTGGGAGTGCTGTTGAACCGGGCGGCGTGGCTGGGCAAGGGTCAACGGCCAGAGCCGCGCGGGGCTGGACTGGAGATCGCCGCCACAGTGAAGGAAGAGCGGGCGGCTAAAGAAAAAATGATCGAAGAATCGAAGCCGGAGCCGATGCCCGCGGCGGCCGCCGATGCGCCAACAGAGAATGTTCTTCCCTTAGCCGCCGTTCTGGAGTCTGCCGCGCCGATGCCGTTCGCGTCCCCGGCGGAGGTGGCGGTGGAGCTGCGCGGCGAGGACGTGTTGATGCGCTTCGGCGACCGGGAGTACCGGGTGCGGGGCTTGCGGAAGAACACGAGCGGGGAGCTGCTGCGGATCAATCTTCGAGTGATGAGTGTGAACGCTCATGGTGACGTGGCCCTGCATGTGGACACGCTGGAGCTGAACGCGGCGCGGCCCCGGATGGCGTTCGTGAAGCAGGCGGCGGCGGAGCTTGGGATCAAGGAGGAGATCCTGCGGCGCGACGTGGGCAAGGTGTTGTTCAAGTTGGAGGAGCTGCGCGACGAACAGATCCGGGTCGCGCTTCTGCCGAAGGAAGAGGCGGTCGCGCTGACCGAAGAAGAGCGCGCCGCCGCGATGGAGATGCTGCGCGATCCGCGCCTGCTCGACCGGATCGTCGAGGACTTCGCCCGGTGCGGCGTGGTCGGCGAAGAGACCAACAAGCTCGTCGGCTATCTCGGCGTGGTCTCCCGGCACCTGGACGCGCCTCTCGCCGTGATCGTGCAATCGTCCTCCGCCGCTGGGAAAAGCTCGCTGATGGACGCGGTTCTGGCCTTCGTGCCGGAGGAGCAGCGGGTGCAATACTCGGCCATGACCGGCCAGTCGCTCTTCTACATGGGCGAGACGGACTTGAAGCACAAGGTGTTGGCCATCGTCGAAGAGGCCGGAGCGCAGCGGGCCTCGTATGCGCTGAAGCTGTTGCAATCGGAAGGTGTTCTGACCATCGCCAGCACGGGCAAGGACCCGGCGACGGGGCGCCTGGTCACGCATCAATACCGGGTCGAAGGGCCGGTGATGATCTTCCTGACGACCACGGCCATCGACATCGACGAAGAGCTGCTGAACCGCTGCCTGGTGCTGACGGTGAACGAGGACCGGGCGCAGACGCAGGCCATCCACCGGATACAGCGCGAGTCGCAGACCATCGAAGGGCTGCTGCGACGGCGCGACCGGGACGAGCTGCTTCGGCTGCACCGCAACGCGCAACGGCTCCTGAAGCCGGTCCCGGTGGCGAATCCTTACGCGCGGGGCCTGACCTTCCTCGACGGCCAGACCAGGACGCGGCGCGACCACACGAAGTACCTCACGCTCATCCGGGCCATCGCGCTCCTTCATCAGCATCAGCGGCCCCGCCAGACCGCCGTGCATCGGGGCAAGACGCTGGAGTACATCGAAGCGACCCTCGACGACATCGCCGTCGCCAACCGGCTCACGGCGGAGGTTCTGGGCCGTTCGCTTGACGAACTGCCGCCGCAGACGCGGCGGCTCTTGCTCCTGGTCGACACGATGGTCGCGGCTGAGTGTAAGCGGCAGAAGATCGAACGCTCGGACTTCCGCTTCTCGCGCCGGGACGTGCGGGCCGCGACCGGCTGGGGCGACACACAGTTGCGCCTGCATCTGGGGCGGCTGGAGGAGCTTGAATATCTGCTGGCGCATCGCGGAGGACGCGGCCAGAGCTTCGTCTATGAGCTTGCCTTCGCCGTCCAGGGCGACGGAGGCGGGCCGGTGATGCCGGGCCTGATCGATGTTGAGAAGCTGCGGGGCCATCGGTACGACGGCAACCTCGCGGGGTTAGAACCTGAGTTCGCGGGCCTGATGGAGGAGAACGCGGGGCCAACGCGGCCCCATATCGCCGGGGTAGCGGGGGGTGCGCGGAGTCGCTCTTCCCCAATATCCATAGGGCTTCCCGACGATCTGGACTTCGATCTGCCGGAACTCGCGTACACGGGCCATGAAAGAAATGGCCATCGTGTCCTAAGCATGGCGGGGGTCAAGTAATGGCCCTGAGCAACTCGCGCAAGAAGAAGACCGCCAGCCCGCGTCCCGTGGCCCGGACCCAGATGGAGGCGCTGTTGAACGATCATCTGGAGTCCCTGCTTGTGAAGCACTACTCCGAGCAGACGGTCCAGACGCGGCGGACGCAGCTCACGTTCTTCGTCGAATGGCTCCGGGAGCGCGGCATCGACGAGCCGATGGACGTGACCCGGCCCATGCTCGAACGCTATCAGCGGCATCTCTTCCACTTCCGCAAGAAGGACGGAGAGCCTCTGAGCTTCCGGTCGCAACACGCGCGGCTTGTGCCCTTGCGCGTCTGGTTCCGGTGGATGACGCGGCAGAACCACATCCTCCACAACCCGGCCTCCGAGCTGGAGCTGCCCCGCCAAGGCCATCATCTGCCGAAACACGTCCTCAACCTCCATGAGGTCGAGCAGGTACTGCTCCAGCCGGACATCGCCGACCCAATCGGCCTGCGCGACCGGGCGATGCTGGAGACGATGTACTCGACCGGCATCCGGCGCATGGAGGTCGCTAGCCTCAAGCTCTTCGACCTGGACCTCGAAGGCGGGACTCTGCTCGTCCGGCAGGGCAAGGGACGCAAGGACCGCATGGTGCCGATCGGAGAGCGGGCAGCCGCCTGGGTGACGAAGTATCTCAACGAGGCCCGTCCGAAGCTCGTCTCCGACCCGGACGACTGTACCGTCTTCCTCTCGAACGCGGGCGAGGAGATCAGCCTGCACCACGTCAGCAATATAGTCCGCGACTACGTGGACAAAGCGAAGATCGGGAAGACCGGCTCGTCCCATCTGCTGCGCCACACGATGGCGACGCTGATGCTGGAGGGCGGGGCGGACATCCGCTTCATCCAAAAGATGCTCGGCCATGCCAGCCTCGCCGCCACCGAGATGTACACGCACGTCTCCATCCGGATGCTGAAACAGGTCCACGCCGCCACCCATCCGGCGGCGCATCTCGAACGGAAGAAACCGGCAGCCCAGACCCAAGACGACGATGCGGCCAGGGCGGAGCTGCTGGCCACCCTCGACGCCGAGG
>CAXTPL010000198.1:0-266 GCA_964246065.1 uncultured Acidobacteriaceae bacterium | reverse complement strand
TCTCTTAGCCGCCGTTTTTAGCCGCTGAGAGAAGAACTCCCGCTGCGGAAGGCAGGCCGCCAAGGGAAGAACGTCCGCCTTGAGGAGCCGCATCGGCCCCACGCGAGCGGCGGGATCGAAGAAGAGAACTGGCAAGCGCACTCCGCAGGAGCGAACCGGGGCCCGTGGTTCGCCGCCGTTCCCCCTACAGGAGCGCCCGCTTTACAGATATGGCGCGGGAGAGGGGTCTCTCCCACCCTGGGGATACGTTATGGAAGGGGTGCCCG
>CAXTPL010000197.1:684-6146 GCA_964246065.1 uncultured Acidobacteriaceae bacterium | reverse complement strand
GGCCTGAACCTGGCACATTGCGACAGGCGGCCCGTGCGTTTGCGGCTAGGCCAGAGCCAGCGCGCGCACATCCTGCCGCCGAACCGTAAGCTGCTCCACCAGGTCGGTCCGCACGGCAAACCCGCGGCCCGGGGTCGTCGGCACGGTGATCTCCCCGCGTGCGCTCACCGTCACCGCCGGCTCGATGATGTCGTCTTTCCAGTAGCGCGCTGAAGCGGAGACATCGCCCGGGAGGCTGAAGTTTTCAAGCGAGGAAAGCGCGATGTTGTGCGAGCGCCCGATGCCGGTCTCGAGCATGCCGCCGCACCAGACCGGGATTCCGCGCTCAAAGGCCGCGTTGTGCACATGGATGGCCTCAGAAAAGCCGCCGACGCGCCCGTTCTTGATATTGATCACCTTGCAGGAGCCCATCTCGATCGCCGCCAGGGCATCGCGTCGATTGCGGATCGACTCATCAAGACAGATCCGTGTTTCGATCTGCTTCTGCAGCATGGAGTGGTAGAAGAAGTCGTCCGCCCACAGCGGCTGCTCAATCATCATCAGTTCAAAGTGATCGAACTCAGCCAGGTGCTGGGTGTGCCGCAGCCGATAGGAGGCGTTGGCATCGCAGGAAAGAGGAATGGAAGGCCAGCGATTGCGCACCGCCTCGAAGATCTGCAGGTCCCATCCCGGTTTGCACTTCAACTTGATGCGCTGGTACCCGGCTGCAAGCGCACTTTCCACGTTGGCCAGCAGCTTCTCAAGCGACGGCTGGATGCCGAGCGAAACCCCGCAGGGGATCACCGTGCGCGAGCCGCCGAGGAGCGAGGCCAGCGGCACACCCTGCAGCTGCGCATCCAGGTCCCAGATCGCATTTTCAAGCGCGGCCTTGGCCATGCGGTTGCCCCGCACCTGGTGGAAGATCTGCGGACACTGGCCGCCATGTTCAGGGTCAGCCTGCGCCAGCGCCGGCGCCAGCTCATTTGCCGCCACATGCCAGGCCGTGTCGATGGTCTCCTCTGAGTACCAGGGGTGCTCGCCCGCGACACACTCGCCCCAACCGGTATAGCCTTCCGCCTTGATCTCGACCAGCATCACGCGCCGTTCGCGCGTCACGCCAAAGCTTGTCTCAAACGGATGCAGCAGCGGCAGCCGTATCTCACGCAGGATGATCGCGTCCATCTTCACAGGTTGTTCTCCAAAGGGGTGGCGTCAGGCTGCCAGCGGGCCAGGTGAAAGACTCCGTTGCCGGCATTGTCCTGGGTGAAATCCACAACGGTGAGTCCACGACCGAAGGCGGCGAGAAAATGCGCTCGGTTGGCGAGTTGCAGGGCTGCCAACGGCTCCTGGCCTTCGTCTGCGTCTCGCCACAGCTCAGCCTTTCCGGGCAAAAGGATCGTCTCTTCTTGAGCGACACAGCTCGGGAGGGTTTCCACTTCCCTGCCGCCCGTCGCTTCCATGCTCGCCACGCGTGCGCACACCCGTGCCGATTGCATCCACCACTCTGCGTGGAGCCGGTCTGAGGGAAGACCGCCCTGCAGTCGAGATGAGGATACACCATAGAAATCCGGCGAATAGCGCCGGGCAACGGCCCCCAGCCGATGCAGATTGAAGTGCGCATTGCGGGCGGCAAGCGGGTCAAAGGTCCAGGTCATGCAGACGATGCCCCGGGCAAGCGCATCTTCTCGTTGCAGCAGCTTGAGCCGCCGCCCCACGCCGCTGTTCCGGTAGGGGGGCGCGACAGCCAGCATGTGGGAGTGAAGATAGGGTGGCGGCATGGCTCCCCGGGTAGTGCGCCGCAGCTCCGGTGGGCCGCCGAGCGCGGGCATGGCCATAGCAAAGGCAACCAGGTCTCCCGACGGATCGAAGGCGCCGATCACTTGACCGCCCAGCTCCCGGGCCAGCACAAAGCCTTTGCGCGGCATCACCTCGCGGTCGGCATACCCCCAGGTCTGCTGCTGCAGCTGCACGCAGGCTTCAAACTCGGCAAGGCCCGTGCAGGAACGAAGCAAAAGGCGCTCCCCGTTCCGGGGCGTCCACACGGTTTCGCTCAAGGCGTCGCCTCCGGCCGCACTGCTGCCTGCTCGCTTTCGGCGGTCTTGGCCCCGGCCCAGGCTTCTTCCAGCTCCGCCGAGGTCAGCTCTTCCAGCGGCCGTCTGCTCGCATGCTCCATCGCGCTGAAGCGGCGACGAAACTTTGCGCTTGCATCGCGCAGGCTCGTCTCCGGATCGACCTTGAGGTGGCGTCCCAGGTTTGCAACCGTAAACAGCAGGTCGCCCAGCTCATCAGCCAGCCGCTCCTGCGGGCGCGCGGGGTTCTGCATCTCCTGCTCCAGCTCGCCGGCCTCTTCGCGCACCTTGTCCAGCAGTCCGGCTGCGTCCGGCCAATCAAAGCCGGCCTTGGCCGCAGCCGAGCCCAGCTTTGCCGCCTCGCTCAGCGCGCTTTGTGCCCGCAGCACGCCGTGGAGGTATCCTGCCGCAGCCGCTGCACCGTTCTCTTGCTTTTCGAGCGCCTTGATCGCCTGCCAGTTAGCCAGGACTGCCTGCATTCCTGCCGGGCCGGCAGCGGAAACCTGCTCCAGCGCTATGGCGCGATTGCCTGCCCGGGCCGATGCAGCCTCGCCAAAGACATGGGGATGCCTGCGCACCAGCTTCCTGTTCAGGCCCGCAAGGACGTTTGCAAGCGAAAAGTGGCCGGCCTCCTCCGCCATCTGCGCATAAAACAAGATCTGCAGCAGCAGGTCGCCAAGCTCTTCGCAAAGGTTGGGCCAGTCAGCGCGCTCGATGGCGTCGAGCACTTCATAGGTCTCCTCAAGGGTGTACTTGCGGATCGTCTGCGGGGTCTGCTCCTGGTCCCATGGGCAGCCGCCGGTGCCGCGCAGCCGCGCCATCAGGGCCGCTGCTTCCACAAACAGCGCGCCGAGGTCCTGCTCCTCGCTCATGGCTCCACTCTACCTCGAGAATCGGCCCACCAGGGGCCGGGAAAGCCCGGGCCGGCAGCAGACGCTTACTTGTGAGGCTGCTTGGCAATCACTTTCGCTGCGATCTTGCTGTACGTGGCCGCAGGCAGGATTCTTTTGCTGAGCAGGTCGGTCTTTTTGGCGTAGGGGCGGCCTGCGATGATCTTTTGCGAGTAGGCATCGCCGATGCCGGGCAAGGCTTTGAGCTGGTCTGCGGTCGCTGAGTTTAGATCAACCAGCTGCGAAGCGCCGGGTTGGCCGGTGCCGGCTGTGGCGCTCTGGGCCATCGCGGCCGGCAGCAGTGCCCTGCCCGAGGGAGCAGCCAGGACCAGCAAGGCGAGGGTAAGTACGGTGAGCGCGAAGACGGACCGGCGGGTGCGACTGCGAATGGTCATGCGAACTCCTTGTAAGCCAGCGAAGGTACCACAGCTAGGATGCAGGTCACGCCAGCGAATCGGTGCCGGGCCGGCCGCGGCCAGAAGCCGGTTTGCCGATCGCCTATACTCGGCTCCGTGATGTCTGCCCCGCTGCCGGTCCTGATCTTGATCCTCGCCCTGGCGCTGGCGCTCGGCAGTTTTCTCAACGTCTGCATCGCGCGCCTGCCGCGGCACCAGTCCATTGTGCGGCCCGGCTCCCGGTGCCCGCAGTGCGCTGCGCCGGTGCGCCCCCGCGACAACCTGCCCGTGCTGAGTTGGCTGCTGCTGCGCGGTCGCTGCCGTAGCTGCGGGCTTTCTATCTCCGTTCGCTATCCGCTGGTCGAGGCAGGGTACGCAAGCCTGGTTCTCGCGTCGGTGGCGCGCTTCGGCATCTCCGGGCAGGCCCTCGGCGCGGCCATCTTCTGCTTCTTTGCGCTGGGGCTGCTGGTAACCGACGCGGAGACCCTGCTGCTGCCCGATGCCCTTATGCTTCCGGGGGCTCTGCTCGGGATGGTCTTTGCGGCCTTGCCAGGTACGGCGATCACCCTCTTCGACGTCGCGGGTAGAGTTCACTTCGCCGACAGAGTCGACGTCGCGGGCAGAGTCGAGCTGCTCGGTCTCCGCCTGCTTTCAGCCGCCGCCTGGGCGCTAGGCCTGCTCGCCATTCGGTGGAGCTACTATGCGGTTCGGCGACAGCATGGCATGGGCGCCGGCGACGTAAAGCTGGCCGGGATGCTTGCGTTGTGGCTGGGTGGCATTCCCATGGGCCTCGCCTTCCTGGTTGCGGCAGTAAGCGCTGCGGCGGCGGGTACGCTCATGGCAGCTGCCGAGTCGCAAAGCAAGGGCGCCGGCCGCCGCGGGGCGGGCAAAGCGGAAGATAGCGGTTCCACCTGGAGGCAGATCCCGCTTCCCTTCGGAGCATTTTTGTGTGGCGGAGCGATCTTTGCTGAGTTCTACAGCCGCCCGGTGCTCACCTGGTACATGAGCTTCTTTCGCTAACGTCTACGAGACAGGCTACTTGCCCTCAAGCTGGGCAAGTGCCTTGCGAGCTGCCTTTACGTGTGGGCCTTCGGGCTGCGCTTGCAGGTAGATCTTGTAATTCTCAGCCGATTCGTCGAGGTGGGCCGTCTTCCGTGCCGCCTCCGCAAGAAAAAACACGGCATCGACGTTGTCCGGGTTGACCTCGCAGGCTTCTTTAAAGCGCTGATAGGCGCCTTCAAAGTCCCCCATGCCGAAGTATTGCTGCCCTACCTTGATGTCCTGCGCGGCCAGCTTAGGATCGCGAACCACGCCGCCGGCACCGTTCGCGATCCGCGCATCATGGTCGCCGAGAATGTCGATGCCGGCCAGCTTGTCACGACTGGAGCTGCCATCGGCCGGGGCTCCGTCCACGCTGCCGGAGGCTGCCGCAGCCCGGTCGGCCTGGTCCGCCGCTGTCGCCTGCTTCTGGGCCGCCTTGGATTCTTCTTCCGGGAAGGGATTGTCGTCTGCAGTCGAGGCGGGCGGCTTGGGCGCAGGAGCCGCGGCCTTGTTCTTGTCCCCGGGCCCGGGCGCGGGCTGGCCGCTTTGCTGGCCGAGCAGCGCGACGCAGCCAGCCAGCAGACTGGCCGCGACTGTGCATCCCGCCAGGCACTTGTGTGCAACACCCATAGACCTCAGTTTAGACGCGAGGAGTGGGTCGGCGGCAGCTTGCTATACTCGCGGGACCGCACCTATGAGCCTGATCATCCGTTCTTCCGCCATCCATGCCGCAGGCTGCTATACCCTCAACCCCATTGCCAACGGCAGCTATGTGGTTGAGTACACAGGACCTTTGCTCACCAAGGACCAGGCCGATATCAAGTATGAAACGCTCCCGATGACGTACCTGTTTGGCATCGGCGATGGGACGACGGTGATCGATGGGCATGGCACGGCCATGTTTCTCAACCACTCCTGCGAGCCCAACTGCGAAACGGAAGAGGAAAACGGCAGGGTGTGGATCATGGCCATCCGCGATATCGCCGCCGGGGAAGAGCTTACCTACGACTACCACCTGTATGACGGCGACGAGGATGAGGCGCCCTGCCACTGCGGCTCGCCGCGCTGCCGGGGCACGATGTACGCCG
>CAXTPL010000197.1:0-674 GCA_964246065.1 uncultured Acidobacteriaceae bacterium | reverse complement strand
CGGCTGATCTTGGCGCTGACCGTAACCTGGCGCCCAGCTGTGAAACTAGCTTTGACTCTGGCCCGTGACTCTAGCTGCTGTGCCGGACCGATGCCGCCGCGCTGCCGGCGACGACCCCCGGCCCGTCTACAATCAGACAAGCAATGGCTTACCAGGTTTTAGCCCGCAAGTACCGCCCACAAACCTTTTCTGACGTGATCGGGCAGGACCACGTCACGCGCACCCTGATGAACGCGCTCGCCCAGGGTCGCATCGCGCACGGGTATATCTTTTCCGGGCACCGCGGCATTGGCAAGACCACGATCGCGCGCATCCTGGCCATGGCGCTCAACTGCCGGACTGCCATAGGTACAGCAGCCAGGCCGACTCCCGAGCCTTGCGGCGTCTGCGAAAGCTGCACCGAGGTCCGCGCAGGCAATGCTGTGGACGTGATCGAGATCGATGCGGCGACCAACCGCGGCATCGATGAGATTCGCGAGCTGCGCGACGCGGCGCGCTATCGGCCAGCGCGGGACCGCTACAAGATCTACATCCTCGACGAGGCGCACCAGATCACCGACGCCGCCTTTAATGCGCTCCTCAAGACGCTTGAAGAGCCGCCCGACCACGTGGTCTTCATGATGGCTACCACGCAGCCCGAGGATATTCCGCAGACCATCCGCTCGCGCTGTCAG
>CAXTPL010000196.1:0-6181 GCA_964246065.1 uncultured Acidobacteriaceae bacterium | reverse complement strand
GATCAACACACCGGCCTTGACGCCCTTTTCCTCCGCAAACGCGCGCAGCACCCCTTCGCTCGATGCCTCGGTGAACTCGGCGGCAGCCTCGTAGCGGGCGGCCAGCTCGGCGAGCAGCGCCGGCACGCTGCCGTCGCTCAAGAACTTTGCCACCGCCGCGGTTTCATAGTCGAACGCATCGCTGAAGTAGGCGCGGAAGGCCCCGGCGAAGTCCTTGAGCGACCGTGCGCGGCCTTTTACCAGCTCGATGGCCGCCAGCAGCTCTTCGCGTAAGCGAGTCGGCGTAAAGCCCGCGAGCGCCCATTCTTCTTCAATCATCGGCAGCAGTTTCTCCGCGGGGTAGGCGCGAATGTACTCGGTATTGAACCAGGCCAGCTTGTCGTTGTCGAAGACAGAGTTGGACTTGGTGATCCCGCCGAGGGAAAAGAGCCCGATCAGTTCGTCAGAAGGGAAGACTTCGCGGTCTTTGCCGTCCGCGCCTTTCCCGGCGGCGCCAGGCGTCCAGCCGAGCAGCGCGAGAAAATTGCGAAAGGCCTCCGGAACGATGCCCAGCTCCTTGTAGGCGAGGACGCTGGTTGCGCCGTGGCGTTTGGAGAGCCTCGTCTTATCGGGCCCCAGGATGAGCGGCACATGGGCAAAGACGGGCAGCGGCGCGCCCAGCGCGTGATACTGCAGTACCTGTTTGGGCGTATTGGAGATGTGATCGGCGCCGCGGATGATATGCGTCAGGCGCATGTCGACATCGTCGGCCACCACGCTGAGGTGATAGGTGGGAATGCCGTCCGAGCGCAGGAGCACGAAGTCCTCCAGCTCGGCGTTGGCAAACGCAACGTCCCCGAAGACAGCATCCTCAAAAGCGGTTGCACCGCCTTCCGGTACGGCAAAGCGGATGGCCGCCGGCTTGCCTGCATGGCGATGAGCGGCAATCTGCTCCAGCGTCAGCGAGCGGCAGCGGCGATCGTACATTGGCGGGCGTCCGGCGGCCGTGGCTTCGGCGCGGCGCGCTTCCAGTTCCTCCCTGCTACAAAAGCAAGGATAGGCGTGGCCGCTTGCGATGAGCTTTTGCGCGGTCGCCTGGTAGAGCGGCAGTCGGCGCGACTGGTAGAAGGGTCCTTCATCCCAGTCCATGCCCAGCCAGCGCATACCCTGGAGGATGCCATCGACCATCGCCTCGGACGAGCGCTCGAAGTCTGTGTCCTCGATGCGAAGGATGAGGGTGCCGCCAAAGTGGCGAGCAAAGAGCCAGTTGAAGAGTGCCGTACGAGCGCCGCCGACGTGCAGGTAGCCGGTGGGCGACGGGGCAAAGCGGACTCTTGGTGCAGGGGGTAGAGCAGATGCGGTACTCACACTTGGATGCTAGGGAAGTTGGGACGCGGATGCAAGGCGCCTATAGCGGGGCGAACATGTTGCGAACTGGGACGAAGCGCAAGAGAAGAAAGGCGCTAGAGTAGGATTTACCGGGGTGCTCGCGTTGGCGGTTTTGCAGTCTAAGCAGCGCGGCAGGGCCGGCGCACGCTGCGACGCACGACAACCTTTGGAGGAAAAAGGACTGGATGCCGTTTAAGCCCTCGTCCTGGGAGCAGCTGGCTTCCGCACAGCTCACAAAATCGAGTGCCTCTCCTCTTCGCACCTTGATCCTGGTAAGCAGCACGATGTTGCTGGGTGGTCTGCTGGTGTCCGGCTTGATGCTTGCGAGCCGCTGGCCCTTCATTGCGGACGCTCCGATCCTGCACTACATCCTCTTTTTGATGAGCAAGGGCTTTGCGCCCTATCGCGACATCGTCGACATGAACATGCCCGGCTGCTACCTGTTTCAGAGCTTAGCCGTGCGTCTGTTCGGCACCCAGGCCGCGGGCTGGTTCCACTGGGACCTGTGCGTGGACATGGTCGTGCTGCTGGCGTCGACCTGGATCGGGGGCCCGTCGCGACGGCTTGCGGGATCTATGGCCGGCATGCTGGCGTGTCTGATGCACCTGGCGGACGGTGCCTGGGACTTAGGCCAGCGCGACTGGATCGTCGCGGCGCTGCTGCTGGTTTGCTTTGCCTGCCTGTTTCACGCACTGCGGGGAGCTCATGCGGCGTGGATCTTTGGCGCATTGTTCTTCGGCAGCCTTGCCGCGACGATCAAGCCACCGGCGATCCTGTTTCCCTTGCTCGCTGTGGCGATCGTTTGCTGGTGGAACAGGAGCTCCACTCCCCGAGTGCTTTCTATCCTGGGCTGGGCTGCCGCCGGCCTGGTACTCCCTCTCGCCATGGTGCTGCTTTTCCTCGCAAAGTGGCACATCTTTGCGAGTTTTTTTGCCACCGCCCGAGGTCTGCTGCCATACTATGCAGCGCAGCAGCGGATGAACCTGTGGCAACTGCTCTGGCAGACGCTGGCGAACCGGGAGCGGTTTTTCGGGCTGCTCGCCCTTGCCGCGCTGTGCTCCTCAGTAGCCATGCGCGCCAGGTACACGCTTGAAGAGTGGCTGCTTGCAGCGGCGTGCTGTTGTGGGCTCATCAGCTACCTGGTTCAGGCAAAGGGTTTTACCTACCATCGGTACTCGTTCGAGGTGTTTCTCTCGCTCTTTATCCTCTTTGCGATCGACCAAGGCCTGCGCAGCAAGGGCTTCCGACCGACGATAGCGACGGCGCTGATGTTGTGCGTGTGGACGGTGGCTGCGGCAGACCTGCGTCGCGAGCGTGAGGTGCGGAGCGAGACCTATGACACCGTTGTGCACCTGCAGGCCGATCTGGTCCGGATGGGCGGAGCAGCGTTGTCGCAACACATCCAGTGCCTTGATATGACATGGGCGGGCTGCATCAACGCACTCAACCGGATGCAGCTGGTCCAGAGCACCGGGTCGCTGTACGACTTCTATCTCTTTCCTGAAAAGGCAACGCCGCTTACCGCAGCGCTGCAGCAGCGTTTTCTCGAGCAGGTTACGGCCGACCCGCCCTATGTCTTTGTACTGAGCCAGCAGGTCTGGCCCGGCGATCGGCTGGGCTACGAGAAGGTAGGAAGATGGCCCGCGTTTCAAAGCTTCCTGGCAGATCGCTACGCGCTTGCCGAGGACCAACCGCGGCTTCCGGGTGAGTTTGGCGGCTATCGTATCTACTCCTTGAAGACCTATGAAGAGCGGCGTAGCGCTCCCGAAGGTAAGGGTAAGGGCGAGGGTTGACCAACTTGACCAAGACCCGCCGCGAAGCGCATGATGGAGGTATGTTGAAGCCTGCGATCAACCTGTATGAGGCGAAGACACAGCTGTCCAAGCTTGTGGATCGTGCCGCTGCCGGTGAGGAGATCATCATCGCCAAAGCCGGCAAGCCCATGGCGCGGCTGGTGCCCGTGGAGTCCAGAAAGCGTCCCCCTCTGGCGAAGTTGATGGGACGGAATCTTGGGGGCATCACCTACATCGCGCCGGACTTTGATGTGGAGGACCCCGCGTTGAACGCGCTCTTTTACGATGGGGAAAGCTTTGCGGACCCGCGTAAGTGAGTGGATCTTCTTACCTGCTGGACACCCAGGTTGTCTTATGGATGGACAGGGAACCTGAGCGGCTTTCACTCCCAGTTCGTGCTGCGCTCGAAGACGCATCGGCGCTCTACTTCAGTGCCGCCTCAGCTTGGGAAGCGGCGATCAAGCGGGAAACCGGCAAGCTCGCTCTGCGCACTGCTTTCACCGTGATTGCCCGGAGCATGCAGATTGAAGAACTCGCCGTTACGGCGAGGCACGGAGAACTGGCAGGCACTCTGCCTCGGCACCATGGCGACCCGTTCGACCGGATGCTGGTCGCGCAAGCACTCGCAGAAAAGCTCGTGCTGGTGACGGGCGATCGCACCCTGACCAAATATCAGGGGGAGCTTCTGCTTGTTTAGGCCTTGAGCGTCGCTTGAGCGGCTCCAAAGCAGAGCCGTTGCTAGAGGAGCGTCGGGAAGCCTACTGTTCAGCCAGGGAGATGGAGCCAAGCACCCCACCGCCTCTCAGGTAATGTCTTCCGTATCGAAGACCGGGACCACGGTGCGCGTGCCAGGGCCCTTGTGCACTTCGCTGATAAGGTCCTTGACGACATCCTCAAGCTGGCGCTGGCTTTCGATGACCGCCGTCATGCTGGTCAGCTCGGCAGGATCCTCAACCCGCTCCAGCAGCACCACGGCATGCGCTTGCGCTACGTGATCCATGCCCATGCCTTCAGGCGTCTTGGCTTTGATGCTGACCACCTTGGGGAGCACGTCGAGCAGGATGGCGAGGCGCTCGCGCATCTCCCCGGCGATGGGAGAGATCTTTGGCGCAGCCAGGATCAGCGTCGCATCGACGTTGACGATGCGAAAGCCGGCATGCTGAATCTCTTCAAGCGCCAGGTTCAGGAAGATTGAGGACTCGGCATCCTTCCAGCGGGCGTCGCTCGGCGGGAAGAACGTTCCTATATCGCCGGCGGCAACGGCGCCGAGCAGGGCATCGGTAATTGCGTGCAGCAGCACGTCTCCGTCGGAGTGGCCTGCCAGCCCTTCAGGATGGTCGATGGCCAGGCCGCCGATGAAGAGTGGAACGCCTGCCTTGAAAGCGTGCGAGTCAAAGCCGTGTCCGATGCGCATGTCCATCTGTGGGGTCTCGTTCCTGGGGAGTTGCCGGGCTGCGCGTATAGAAGGCGTTGCGCAAACGGTGGTGTTTTCAGACTAAAGCCTTTCGGCGCGCGCGAGGAAGAACTCTGCCAGTTCCAGATCGCCGGGCTGAGTGATCTTGAGGTTGGCGGGCGAGCCGGGCACCACGGCTACCGGGATTCCCGCCCGCTCGGCCAGGCTCGCCTCGTCCGTACCGCAAAAGCCGTCTGCCTCGGCCTCGGCAAAGACCTGCTTGAGAATGGCTGCGCGAAAGCCCTGGGGCGTCTGCGCCTGGACGATGAACTCGCGCGGAATGGTGGCGGTGACGAGCGCACCTTTGGCTGTGCGTTCCACCTGCTTGATGGTGTCGATTGCAGGCAGCGCGACGATGGCGGCGCCGTGTGCCAGCACAGCCTCAATAGTGCGCTCGATTAAAGCGGGCGTGATGAGCGGGCGGACGGCATCGTGGACCAGCACGATGTCCTCCGGTGCAAGCGGCGCCTGGTCGCCCACCCGATCGGCATCGAGCGAGCGCAAGGCAAGGCCGACGCTCTGCTGACGAGTGTCGCCGCCTTCGACCACGCGCACCTGGAGTGCTAGTCCATGCTCGGCGACCAGTGCGGCAAGGCGTTCGCGCTCATGGGCGCGCACGGCAACGACCATGCCGGTGACGCGCGGCACGGACGCGAAAGCGCGCAGCGTACGGATGAGAACCGGCACCCCGGCGAGCGAGAGAAACTGCTTGGCGACCGCATTGCGGGAAGCTTCTGAGACGGCGGACGGCGAAACCATGCGGGTGCCGAGGCCCGCAGCGGGGAGGATGACAAAGATCTGCATAAACACCCGAGTATAGCGCGCCGGCATAAGGCGACGTGCGGCCGGGAGGAGCAAAGGAAGCGCAGCGGAGCGTGCATGATGGCGTTTTGTAGGGAGTTGCGCTAAGCTCGCTTCGCGCGCGAACCGCCACACTTCCTCGTCCACTTGCAGGTGTTTATGTTTCTCGAGGCTTCTTCCGACTCTTCGGGCTCGACGCTGATCTCGGTCATAGCGCTCCTTTCTCGTTTGGAACGACCTTTGTTTCGTATCGGCGGACCAAAGCGCAGGACACATTGGCCGCACGGCAGGAGCTGCGCGGCATCCTGCAGCGCCTGAGTGCAATCCCGCGAGAGCAGGTAGCCGCGGTCAAGAAATATGCCGGAGATCAGGGAACGGTTCTTACCTTGAGCCAGTGTTTCGCGCAGGAAAACTCCCTCCTGTCGCGCCAGGCGGCGGAGCTGATCAAAAAATTGCCGGCCGACATGGTCTCTTCTGCCGAGTATGCAGAAGTTGCCTTAACGCTCCAGCAGAATTATCAGCTCGAGGATGCAAACGTCTCTTATCAACTCGCCCGGAAACAAGCCGGGAGCTTCGCTGACGAGATCAATGCGGTCCGCAGTCTCGGTAACCTGGCCTTCCTCAGGGGCGATCCCAAGAGTGGCCGCGTTCGCTTTCAAGAAGCACTCGATATCTTTCGCAAGTATCCCGTGTTCGATCCGTTGACGCAGGTGACCACGCAGGTACTGACTCAAACCATGTGGGCCGCATCCGAGGCCATTCTTGG
>CAXTPL010000195.1:0-6211 GCA_964246065.1 uncultured Acidobacteriaceae bacterium | reverse complement strand
GCCACGCCGATCCCGCGCACCCTGCACATGTCTCTTGTCGGGCTGCGCGATATGAGCGTGATCGAAACGCCGCCGAAGGATCGCATGGCGATCCAGACGGTGGTCGCCAAGTTCGATGAGAAGCTGGTGCGGTCGGCCATTGAGCTGGAACTGGAGCGCGGCGGCCAGATCTACTTCGTCTACAATCGCGTCGAATCTATCTACGAGCTGGCCGCGAAGATACGCGAGCTGGTACCGGCTGCGCGCGTCATCGTCGGGCACGGGCAGATGAATGAGGGCGAACTGGAAAAGGTGATGTTCGCCTTTATGAACCACGAGTACGATGTGCTGGTGGCAACCACCATCATTGAGAACGGGCTCGACATCCCGCTTGCAAATACGATTCTCATCAATCGCGCCGACCGCCATGGGCTTTCCGAGTTGTACCAGCTGCGCGGGCGCGTCGGACGCTCCAATCGCCGGTCCTACGCTTATCTGCTCATTCCGCCCGAGCAGGAGTTGACCGATGTCGCGCGCCGGCGACTGGCAGCGCTCAAGGAGTTTTCTGATCTAGGCGCCGGCTTCAAGATCGCCGCGCTCGATCTCGAACTGCGCGGCGCGGGCAACATGCTGGGCGGCGAGCAGAGCGGGCACATCGAGGCCGTGGGCTTTGAAATGTACTCGGGGATGCTTGCCGAAGCCGTGGCCCGCATCAAGGGCGAGCATGGCGACGAGCGCCCGGCAACGCAGTTGAACCTGGGCATCGCTTTACGTATCGACGACAGTTACATACCTGAGGAGAACCAGCGTCTCCGCGTTTACAAGCGCATCGCGGCGGCGCAGCGCGAGTCCGACGTCACCGATGTGCGGACCGAACTGGTTGACCGCTACGGGCCGCTGCCCGACACGGTTGCGCATCTGCTTGAGGCGGCGGCGTTGCGCGCCGAGTGCGAAGCGCTGGGCATTGCGCAGGTAGACCGTAAGCGAGACCTGGTGCACATACGCTTTGCTCCGGACGCCGGCATCGATCCGACCCACCTGATGAAACTGGTGGCTCGCAATGCCAAGCGCGGGGCGCAGTTTACGCCGCAGGGCGTCCTCAAGTTTCCGCTCAGTTCATCGGAGCCTGAAGAGGTGATGATCGAGCTGCGGCTCTTGCTGGACGAACTGGCCACCCGCGAAAAGGTCAGCGCGTGAGCCGTGCCGCGCCTTCCGCGCTGCCGGTGCTCCAAGCGCAGCCGTGGCCTATTGTCATCATCGGCGCTGGTGGCATTGTGCGCGATGCGCACCTGCCGGCGTATCGCAAGGGCGGCCTCCCGGTTGCTGCGCTCCTCGATCGAGATCCTGAACGAGCCGCAAGCGTCGCACGCGAGTTCGGGGTGCCCGTCCATGGCAGCGATCTAAGCGCTTTACTCCCCAGCCTTGGCGGGTGTGTCGTTTACGATGTTGCGGTGCCGGCGCCCCAGTTGCTCGCCGCACTGGCCACCCTGCCGGATGGTGTGCCGGTGCTGTTACAAAAGCCGATGGGCGAAACCCTTGCTGAAGCAGAGGCAATTCTGGCGCTGTGCCGCGCCAAGCTGCTGCGCGCAGCGGTAAACTTCCAGCTGCGGTGGGCCCCAGGCGCGATGGCGGCTCGTGCGCTGTTTGAAGCAGGCGACCTGGGGCAGTTACATGACATCGACATCACTGTAAGCACGCACATGCCCTGGCAGCTGTGGAGTTTCCTGACTCATGCGCCGCGGCTCGAGATTCTCTACCACAGCATCCACTATGTGGACCTGGTGCGCGCATGGCTGGGCGATCCGCTGAGCGTGTATGCGCGCACGGTGCGGAACCCGCGCACGCCCGCCCTGGCCGCAACCAAGAGCACGCTGCTGCTGGATTACGGCGAGTGGATGCGTGTGACGATCTCGACCAACCATGCGCAGGACTTCAATGCGGCGCAGCAGCAAAGCTTTGTCCAGTGGGAAGGAACGAGCAACGCCATGCGGTACCAGATGGGCGTCAATCTCGATTACCCGAAAGGGCGACCCGATACATTGACGCTGTTTCGCGGCACGGCGCAGGACGGCCTCGACCAGCCGATGCCGGTAAGCGGGAACTGGTTTCCTGATGCCTTCCTGGGTTCGATGCTTTCGCTGCAAAGCTTTGCGCTCGGGGAGAGCGACGCGCTAGCCACATCGGTTGAGGATGCCATCCAGACGATGCGCGTTGTGGAAGCGGCTTACGTATCGTCTGAGCGGGGCGGCGTGCGCTTGGGCGGCGGGGAACACTTGCCGCGGAGGAGATACGATGACGACGATGGCGGCGCAATGCCAAGCATTTAGTGCGGCGCCATGGCTCTTTCCAGTGCGTCGCAGGCAGCGGTCACGCCGTCCTCGGCGTCCAGGGCGTGTGCCGCTTCGGCTGCCCATGCGGTATATTTTTGCTGGGTAAGCAGCTCGCGGATCGCGTTTGCGGCACGGACGGCGGTATACCTTTCACGATGGATCACCCTTGCCACGCCCAGGCGGCGCATGCGTCGCGCATTGTCCGGCTGGTCGTGGCTGTAGGGCATGATCAGCATCGGTTTGCCTGCGCGAAGAGCTTGTGCCGTAGTGCCCACGCCTCCTTGGTGGACGAGGAGCGATGCGCGGGGGAAAAGTTCTGAGAACGGGGCGTAGTCCGCGATAAAGATCGACGGCGAGGCGGCAGGCAAGCCGGTGGCGCCGGTACCTACCAGGAGCACGGCGCGCATCCCCAGCAGCTCCGCCGCGCGTGCGCTTTGCGTATAGAAGTCTCCCGGGTCCATAACTGCCGCGGAGCCCAGGGTAAATACCAGCGGCGCGGGGCCCGCGTCAAGAAACGCCGCAAGCGCAGGCGTAAGCAGGCGGTCGGCGCCGCTGCCATCATAAAAAACAAAGCCTGTCATCCGCGTGCTCGCCGGCCAGTCCGGCTGCGGCTCGCCAAGCAGGCGAGAGAATAGTGCCAGCACCAGCCGGTCGGAGTGCTTGGCATCGAAGAGCGGATTGTCGCCGGCGGGTAGCTCCAGCTCCCGGCGTAGCGCATACACCGGTTCGCACCAGCGGCGCGTCAACGTGCGCGCAAAAGGGCGCACCAGGTGCCCGGTGCCTGGCACCAGAGCCTGCACGCGCGCCAGCAGGGGGTACGGGGGCAGCACAGGCGGGTCCCATGCGGAAAAAAAGGAAAAGGGCGCCAGCACATAGCTGACCCAGGCGATTCCTGTCACCTCGGCAACGATCGGTCCGGCATAGGCAAGCTCGCCTGTGACCAGCAGGTCTGCGCCGCCGTCGGCCTGCACGGCAGCAAGCAGATCCTCATAGCTTTCGCGCAGCTTGGGGAAGAGGAACTCCCGCAGGCCGCGCTCGGTACCGTGCTTGCGATCGTAAATCATGGCTACCAGGGCTTTGTCTTCAGGGTCCTGGTGAGGGCGCATGGCAAAAAAGCCTATGCCCAGCGCAAGAACGCGGCTGCGGAACATCGCCGGCGCGGCAAGTGCCGGTTGATGTCCGCGACGCTTGAGTTCGAGCGCCAGGCCGATCAGAGGGTTGACATCGCCAAACGTGCCAAAGGTTGCGAGTACGATGCGCATCTATCGAAAGCTTGCCTCAAAGAGATGAAACCTGTGTTCGAGTTGCCACTGTTGCTGCGCTTTTTCGCTTGCCTTGATGGCCGCAGCGCATGCTGGACCGGGCACCTCGCTGCCGAGCTGCCCGCGGCATGGGAAGATTGGAACGGTCAGTGATTCCGGCGCGCTCGCCTCCCAAAGGCTTGCGCCGGGTAAAAAGCTGTGTTCCAGCGAGGTGCGCACCATCTGCTTGAGCTGCGTGTAGGTCAGCCTGTAGGTAACAGCGGCACGCACGTATTCGTGTGTAAGGTCGATGCGCGACACCCCTTCATCGTCAGTGGAAAGCGCAACGGGCACGTGCGCGGCAAGATAAAAGGGCAGCGGATGCTCATCCCCTTTTACGTTGAGGATGACGTCGTTGCTGGTCAGGTTGATCTCCACCATGATGTGCCGCGCCGCCATTTCGGCGAGCAGCTCGTAGGGCCTGTCTTCGTACATCACATCGACGCCGTGGCCGATGCGCTCGGCATGCCCTTGTTCCACGGCATCGCGGATATGGGAACCAAGCTCGGACGGGGGCACCAGGCCGGGAGCCACTTCGCCTGCATGCAGGGTGATATGCACGGCCGGGTAGAGTGCATGCAGCGTGCTCAGGATCCGCATGTCCAGGCCATATTCGCCGAGCGCAGTGCGTCCATCCTCAGGCCGCACCAGGTTGATGCCGACCACACGCGGGTCGGCCGCGGCCAGCTCAAAGCCGAGCAGCAGCTGCGCAAACTCCGTTGCAGGAGGCATGCCGCGGAGCACCTGGAAGATATATCGCAGCTCGACCTGGCAAGCTGGCGCGGGGGCAGCGGTTTCGCAGTGCTCGCGCGCGCGGCGGTCCTGTTCGGCGCGGGTATAGGCCTCGCGCATGGGCGGGAGCTGCTGACGCAAGCCCGCGGCCAGCAGGGCATCTCGGTATAGGGAGTAGTCGCCTGCGTACGACGGGTTTGCCGCAAGCAGGCGAGTAGACAATGCCGCCGCCGCTTTAAAGTCCGGGGTCTCCATCAGTTCCAGGTACTGCTCGTTTTGTGCCGCGGCGCGGCTTGCCACTTCATCGAGCCACTCGCCCAGGTGCCTGGCCTTGCTCACGCCGCTGAAATGGTCAAAGGTCGCGAAGAAGTGGTCGTGGCCGCTCTCGCCCGTCACAGGCACAAAGGTGCGCATGGAAAAGGCATCGATCAACCGGTCGTACAGGTGCTCGTCTTCCAGCGCGGCGGCTGCCTTCAGTTCTCCGGGTCCGCAGTCGGCGCCCGCGTGCTTTGCAAAGGCAAGCGCTGCCGGGTCGACACACATGCCATCCTCTGCGGCCTCGCGCAGCCAGGTCTCGGCATAGATGGCTCCTGACAGGTGCACGTGGAGGTCTGCGCCCTTAGGCATGCGCACTAGAAAAGCGTGCAGCGCCAGCGGACCCAGGCTCTGCGCCTGGTTGTAGGCAAGCGCGGTGCGCGCCTCTGCAGCGCCGGAGTAGGCTGCTGGCGTATGCTGCGCGTGTAGAGCATGGGTGGTGAACCCCAGGAGCCCCGCCAGGCAAGCGGCGAGCCGAACAGAATGGATCACGGGAAACCCTTCAACACGTGGGAGGTTTAGGAGCGCAATGGTTGCAGCAAGTGTATGGCATAGGGCAGCCGCCCCGGACCAGGGGCGCGCACCGGCGGCAGGCAGGTCTCGGTTTCGTCCGCGGCTCGTAGGCGGTATGGCCGGCATGTGGCTAGGGCTGCTCAGCTGCGTTTCGGCGCTTGCGCAGGCGGGTCCCGGCGCCGCGGCGTGGTTGCAGCCGGTACCGTATGTTCCACTTGCCGGCGATGCCTCAACCGGCGGCATCACCATACGGCAACAGGCCGCGGGGCTGGAGCCGTTTACGGTAGCGGGCAAGTGCGGCGCGTTTGTCGGCCAGCAGGACGGCAGCTTCGAAGCCTGGACCTGGCCGCTCAAGCTGCTCTCGCACTTCCGCATCCAGGCCGAACTCGAGGGTTATTCGATCCCGATCGAGGTAAACGAACAGGCCGCCGAGATCGAGGTCGCGCCAGACCGCACCACGATTACCTACGCGCATGCCGCGTTCACCATCCGCGAGATCCTCTTCGCACCACAGTGTTCCGCCAATGGAGCGGGCGTAGAGGCCTGGTTCCAGATCGACTCGATACGCCCACTCACCCTGACCTTCAACTTCACGCCGGAGGTCAAGCGCATGTGGCCTGCGGAGAACCCGAATGCGCCCTCGCCGGAGTGGGTGAAGCTCGACGCCCCGGCCGGGGTTGGCGCAGCAGGTGGATACTACCTGCTCCATACCGATTTTCCGACGCTCGCCGGCGCAGTCGCCATGCCGGGCACTGAGCCCGGGATCATGGCGCCCTACCAGGAGCGACCGAAAAACTGGCCTCTGCAGCTGATTCTGCACTACGATCCACAACGCGACGGCCAGCAGTATTACCCCTTGCTGATGGCTGCCGGGGATACAGCGGAGACGGCGAGCCCGGACCGGCTGCGCGCCCAGCTGCAGCAGATGGGCACCCATGCCCGCGAAGCATACGAACAAACCGCGGCCTACTACGCGCAGTTTTTCGACCATCGGCTCGTAGCCGAGACGCCCGACCCGCGTATGAACCAGGCCATGCGATG
>CAXTPL010000194.1:0-6265 GCA_964246065.1 uncultured Acidobacteriaceae bacterium | reverse complement strand
TTCTCTTTGTGTGCCGTCGTAATCTTGGCCGTGGCCGAGAGACCCGGTCGAAGATCGGCCGTGTTCTGCCCCTGGTCAAGCGTCACGATCACCTTGAAGTCCTTGGCTTCCTCGGTGCCGGTCGTAGACTGCGAAGTAGCTACGCCTGTGGAGCGCAGCAATGCCTGGTCGCCGACCTCAGTCACATGCCCCTTGAAGGTCTTCCCAGGCAGTGCATCGACGGCAACCTCGGCCGCCTGGCCCAGGCGGAGGTTGACGATGTCGGTCTCATCGATCTTGACCTCGGCCGTAACTACGGACATGTCCGCCAGCGTCATCAGCGTCGAGCCTTCGGCGTTCTGGATACCGACGACCATCGTTTCGCCTTCGCGCACCGGCAGGTTGGTCACGATGGCGTCGTAGGGCGCCTGCGCCACGGTCTTGTTCAATGCATCGACGTTGGAACGAAGCGTAGCCACCTGTGTGCCAAGATGGCCGCGCGCAGAGTCGGTTTGTGCCTTAGCCTGCGCAAGCGCGGCCTCATTCTGCGCAACCGTCGCTACGTCGACATCGTAGGCGGACTTGCGGGCATCGAAGTCAGCCTTTGAGACCAGCTTCTCTTTAAAAAGCTGCTGGTAGCGCTGATAGTCCAGCTGCTTCTGTTCCAGGTCGGCACGGGAATGCTCGATGTTGGCTTCCGCAGTCCTTTCCGCTGCGATATAGGAGGAAATATCGGTCTTCGCCGCCGCAATGGCCGCCTTTTGTGCGTCGACGCTGGCTTCCGGCTGCACATTCTCGATGGCGGCCAGCATCTGGCCGCGCTTCACATGCTCGCCTTCCTTGACATACAAGTGCGTGATTCGACCAAAGGCCGTTGCCCCGATATTCACGTAGGTCTTTGGCTTGATCTGCCCGGTCCCGCTCACCGTCGAAGTCAGGTCGCCGCGCGTGACCTTGCCGGTAAGCACCTTGGTGTAGCCCGACTGTGCGCGAACAATGGTGAACACCACTATGGCGATCAAGACCAGCACGCCCCCGACAATCGCCGCTATCTTCTTTTTGGTCATGTGTAGCTTTTCCCCGCGCCCCAAAGGTGTTCTGCGTCGCTGGTGCTCTTGTGCGGCGTACACCGGCGAGCGCTTGCCCGGTGCGCATGCGTTCGATACCTGCTGCCGCATTCTAACCCAGTCTCCAGTACGCTTTGACTTCCCGCAAGGTTCCCGAAGTCAGAAAACAGGCTCGCCGGGGAAGCAGGGCCCCGTACACTTTGGTGGGCCGCCCGTGCGACCGTCGGCCCGCAGCGAAAATGAGCGCAACTGAAATGGACGCAACTGCGGGATGGCGAACGTGTTCACTGAGGCGTACCGACAAAAGGCGGGAAGCAAGCTGTTCTGCCGACAGTGATAGTTCTGAGATAAGGAGTTTTGCAATGGGAAAGAAAAGCCTGCTGACAGGTTGCGCCTGCCTGTTGTTCCTCACCACCCTCACAGAAGCGCAGTTTGTGAGGCTGGCGCCTCCGCCCCCGCCTGTGGAGCGACGCGTACCAGCCCCTGACGCGCGTCACGTGTGGGTCGCAGGGTACCAGCGCTGGGATGGTCGCGCCTACATCTGGACACCTGGCCGATGGGTGCTGCCTCCCCGGGCGCACGCCTTCTGGGTGCCGGGCCGTTGGGATCGGCGTCCGGGCGGCTATGCCTGGGTGCCAGGCCACTGGCAGGGGTAAAGCGTCAGATGATGAGGGCGGGCTGAGAGGGAACGAGTAAACAGGAGCCCGCCCACCTTCTCAAAGGGTGAGGTGCTCCTGGTTGCTGGGCTAAGTTTCTGATCTGTTTCAGCCTAAAGCGGCTGCGAACTCTGAAGTGGCTGCGAACCCGGTGCCCAAGCGGCGGCTAGATGTGATCTTTCAGCAGAAGGCGCTCGATCACCGTCGGCGCGGCGCCGACCGCCTCTTCACGGTAGCCGGAGGATCGCTGCGGAAGCATGAAAATCTGGCGGCACTGGCCACACTCCCATGGAAAATAGCCCATACGCGAAGCCACCTCGCGTTGCCAGAGCCCAACACGGGCGTGACGGCGAAGCTCGATCGCCTCGCAATATGGGCACTGCGGCTTCCCTTCTCCCATGCACACGCTCCTGTTTGGTCCCCGCAACTGCATAGCGGGTGTATCGGCGGCCCGCTACGACTCTTTAGGGAGTCGCACCCGCGGGCGGATTGGATTCCTCTACCGTCGGGATCCAGCCCTACTACTATGAAGCCGGTTTCTTCCATATAGTTCCTGTTCGCGCAAAGTTTTTCGAAGGAAGTACTTCGACGTGATAGCACAGGGCTGCTTGCGCAGGCTCTCCGCCGGAGTGGGTGGATCTGGCTGGTCACCCCGAGCAGCTCAAGGCAGAGGCAAACTCGACGGGCTTGCGATTGCACCTGGGGCGATCCTTGCGCGGGGCAGCAACCCCGCGGGCGCCGACGCCCTCTACTTACGTGAGGTGTTCCCATGGACAAAAGCACAGTACAAGGCAAAGTGGAGAAAGCGACAGGTCACGTCAAGGAAGCAGCCGGGGACCTGACCGGCAACGACAAGTTGCAGGCAGAAGGCGCTAAGGATCAGGCCAAGGGGCAGGTGCACGAAATGGTCGGCGCGGTGAAGGACGCAGGCAAGGCCATCAAGGCCGGGATCGAAGAAGGAAAAGCTTCTGCCGGCAGAGCCTGAAACGCCGAGCAAAGTCAATCTATGGGCAGGCGCCGAGTTCGGGAGACGGCGCCCCGTTCATACAAATCCGGGGCTGGCTAGCCATACCCACCTAGCGAAGAGTGAAGCCGAGGCTAGGCGGAGCGCAACATGGAGTCGCCGAGGAGAAGCCTTGTCAGGCGGATCAGATCCTCAGGCGGGAAGGGCTTGAGTTGGAAGGAAACACCGATCGAGGCATACTCCTCCTCGGCTCCGGGCAAACCGCTCAGTACAAGCACCGGCAACTCCGGAAGCAGTTGCCGCACACGGCCTACAAGCTCCGGGCCATTCATGCCCGGCATCAGGTGATCGGTAATCATGAGGCGGATCGAGTGCTGAAAGTCGGCACGCTGGAGCAATTCCAACGCCTGCGAGGGAGTCGAAGCTACAGAGACGCGCAGGCCCGCCCGGCTCAGGATCGTGTTGCGGGTGGCAGCCTGGATAGCGTTATCGTCAACTAGAAGGACTTCAGGTGTCATCAAGTGTTCTATGTTTTCTTGAATTGCGGGATTACGCATGTAGATGTCCACTCTGCTGCCGAAGTTGCCTGTTGGCTTCCCTGCCGCGGGATGCGGTCTCTAAAATGGAAACATACTTAGCTAACAACAAAAGGCCAGGTAGCGATAGCTCTCTTCGGTAACGGCTCCTCTGGCACCGCGCCCAGGAGTTTGCGGCGAATCGCACAAGCCCGTGCTCGGCCGAGCAACCCTCCCCCTTGATCGCGCAGAAAGCAACGCGGCGGCTGTGCGTCCGTCGTGGGGTGTGATCTGCGACAATAAAGGGGAGGGATCCGTCACCGATGATGCCCGCCTTTGGCAGCTACGCGCTTCTTCTCGCACTGGCCCTCAGCGCCTACACGCTGCTGGCCGGCACGGTCGCCCTGCGCCAGCTTGCCACCGGCTCCGCGGGCCGGCTCACCCCGGACCGCCTGGCGGAGACCGCCCGCCGCTCCGGCATTGCCAGCTTTTTTGCCGTAACCGGCGCCGCCATCGCGCTCATCTGGGCGGCGTTCACCAACGACTTCACCGTGTCCTACATCCTTCACCACTCCAACCGCGCGCTGCCCGGTGCCTACAAGTTTGCCGCGCTCTGGTCCGGGCAAGAAGGCTCCCTGCTGCTCTGGGCCTGGTTGCTGGCCGGTTACGGCCTCGTCCTGCGTCTCCGGCACAAGGTGGACGTTCGGCTGACCGCATACGCGTCGACCATCCTGGCCGGCATCCAGCTCTTCTTTCTCGCGATTCTGAACTTCGCCGCGCCCCCGTTTGCGCTGGTCTCGGGCACCATCCCGGCTGACGGCTTCGGGCTCAATCCCCTGCTCCAGTACCCAGAGATGGTCATCCACCCGCCGATGCTCTATCTCGGCTACGTCGGCTTCGCAGTTCCCTTTGCCTTCGCCTTGGGCGCGCTGATGATGCGGTACCCGGGGGAGAAGTGGATCCACATCACTCGCCGCTGGACCATGGTCACCTGGCTTTTTCTTACCTGCGGCATTTTTCTGGGCGCGCACTGGGCCTACTCGGTGCTCGGCTGGGGCGGCTACTGGGGCTGGGATCCGGTAGAGAACGCTTCGCTGATGCCGTGGCTTACCGGCACGGCCTTTCTCCACTCAGTCATGATGCAGGAAAAGCGCGGCATGATGAAGAAGTGGAACGTGTGGCTCATCTTTGCGACATTTCTGCTGACGCTGCTCGGCACCGACCTGACCCGTTCCGGGCTGGTCTCCTCGGTACACGCCTTTGCCCAAAGCTCCATTGGGACCTGGTTTCATCTCTTCATGCTTTTTGTGCTGGCCGTCTGCCTTTTTACTTTTATCCGGCAGTCCGATCACCTGACAACCGAGCACCGCATCGAGGCCCTGGTCTCGCGCGAGTCCAGCTTTCTCTTCAACAACCTCGTCCTGCTCACCGCCTGCTTCACCGTTCTTTGGGGCACGCTCTTTCCCGTCATCTCTGAGTATGTGCAGGGCAACAAGGTCACCGTCGGCGCACCTTTTTATAATCGCGTCGCCGTGCCCATCGGCATCTTTCTGATGCTGCTGACCGGCGTGGGTCCGCTGCTCGCCTGGCGTTCGGCATCGTTCCGGTCGATCCGGCGCAACCTGATCAACCCGGTCCTCGCCGCGGTGGGCCTTGCCGTCATGCTGCTCGCCACCGGCGATAAGCCCTGGCTCGATATCGGCTCCTTCTACTCCTTTTCTGTCTGGGTGCTTGCCGCCTTCGTCGTCACGGCCATCGTGTCTGAGTTTTTGCGGGGCGCAGGCGTCATCGCCCGGCACACCGGGCAAAATCTGTTTGCCTCCGCAATCCAGCTGACCCGCCGAAATACCCGTCGCTACGGCGGCTATATCATCCACTTCGGCGTCGCCGTCATCTTTATCGGCTTTGCCGGCTCTGCGTTCAACCAGAGCCGCGAGCAGGAACTGGGCTTCCACGACCGCATGCGCGTCGGCCCCTATACCCTGGTCTGCCAAAGCTACACCCAGGACTCGAACCTCAACTACGACTCTGAATACGCCCTGCTCGACGTCTACCGCGACGGGCGCAAAGTGACCCAGCTTGCGCCCGAAAAGCGCTTTTACAGCGCTTCTCAGCAGACCCAGACCATGCCCGTAGTGCATTCGACCCTGGCCTGGGACCTGTATGCCGTGTACGCCGGTAAGAACCCCGACACCGGCCAGCCGATTATCAAGATCTTCCTCAACCCGCTGGTCGCCTGGATCTGGATCGGAGTCTGGATCGTGGTTGCGGGCACAGCCGTGGCGCTCGCGCCGAATATGACCGCCGCGCTCGCCGCCAGCCGCACCCGGTCGGCGAACCTTCCGGCTGCGCGCGAAGCTGTTGCCGCCGGGGGTGGCGACTAAGTGCGCGCCCGCTCCTTCCGCGGCCTCGTTCGCTGCTGGAATCGTCCGTTTGCCATGTTTGCCACTTTCACCAGAAGCCCGGTGCCGAGCCGCGGCCGGGCACCCCGCCTGCTCGGCACTCTGCTGGTCGTGGTGCTTTCCTTGAGCAGCCTCGGCGCGGTGGACAGCCCTGCAGCCCGGTACGACCGGCTTGGCCACCAGATGATGTGCATCTGCTCCTGCGCCCAGATCCTGATCGAGTGCAACCACGTCGGCTGCCCGGACTCGTCGGAGATGCTGGCCGTGCTTCGCACCTCGGTCAACCGGGGCGACTCCGACCGGACCATCTTTGAAGCCTTTCAAGCCAAATACGGAGCCACGGCACTGGCGGCTCCTATGTTGACGCGCTTCAATGCGGTCGCCTGGGTCATGCCGCCGGCCGTGCTCGCGCTCGGGCTCATGGGTGCCATCCTGCTCATTCGGCGCTGGCGTCTCACCCGCGTTGAGAAGGCCTACGTCACCGCTTCGCCGAAACAGAACGCCATGCGCGAGCGCATTCGCCGGGAGACCGACCTGTGACCATCGCGGTCTGCACCCTGATGACGCTTGCGCTGCTCACCTACATCTTCTATCCGGAGACCAGGGTGGCCGCGCAAAGCGAAAAGACTCGCCTTGAGTTTCTGCGTGAGCGCAAAGACGCTCTCTACGACAACCTGCGCGA
>CAXTPL010000193.1:0-6411 GCA_964246065.1 uncultured Acidobacteriaceae bacterium | reverse complement strand
AACCATGAGCGCACAACCTAAAGCCATACCAGAAGGATTCGGCCTGCCGGCTTGGGCCTGGCCGGTACTCGGAGTCGTCGGCGGCCTCGCCCTCGTTGTGGTGGTCTACGGTACCTGCTTTGTCGACCCCAACTGCAAATAGCGGAGACCGCCCGCACTCTACACCGCCGCGAGCGCCTGCTCCAGGTCTGCGAGCAGGTCGGCTTGATCCTCGAGACCCACAGAGATGCGCAGCAGCCCGTCGGTGATCCCCAGACGGTCGCGCTGCTGCTGACCGAGACCGGCATGCGTCATTGTGGCAGGGTGGCCGATCAGCGTTTCGACGCCGCCCAGCGATTCACCGAGGGTGCAGATTCGTAGTCGTCGCAGCATCCGCGCCGCTGCATCGAGCGATGGCAGCGCGAAGGCGATCATCCCGCCGAAGCCGCTTGCCTGCGCAGCTGCGAGCGCATGTTGCGGATGGTCGGCGAGCCCGGGGTAGTACACGCGCTCCACCTTCGGGTGCCGGGCAAGCCAGGCCGCCACGGCTCGTCCGTTTGCATCGTGGGCACGCATCCGCACGGGCAGCGTCCGCACCCCACGCAGCACCAGCCATGCCTCAAACGGCGACAAGATGCCGCCCGTACACTTCTGGACAAAGGCGAACTTTTCCTTGTGCTCAGGCTTTGTGCCTACAAGCACACCGCCGAGCCCGTCGGAGTGGCCGTTGAGGTACTTCGTCGTTGAATGCATGACAAGGTCAGCGCCGAGCGCGAGCGGCTGCTGAAAGCAGGGCGACAGAAAAGTATTGTCGACACTCAATTCGACACCGTTACTGTGACAGATGGCGGATACTGCGCGGATGTCGGTGATCTTCATCAAAGGATTGCTCGGCGTTTCGATGTGCACGAGCCTGGTCTCCGGACGTAGCGCTGCCGCCACGTTTTCCGGAACCGTCGTATCGACATAGGTAAAGGCAATGCCGTAGTGAGCAAAGATCCGGTCGAAGAGCCGCGGCGTGCCGCCATACACGTCTTCGCCGCACACCACGTGGTCGCCGGCGCGCAGCATGGTCACCAGCGCGGTGATCGCCGCCAGGCCGCTGGCAAAGCAATGCGCGCTTGTGCCGCCTTCAAGCGAGGCGAGGGAGGTTTCAAGCGCGTCGCGGGTGGGATTGCTTACCCGTGCATACTCGTACCCCCGGCTGCGGCCTAACTCATCCTGCGCATAGGTAGAGGAAAGATAAAGAGGGACATTGACAGCTCCGGTGGCAGGGTCGGGTGCCTGCCCATCATGGATCGCCCGGGTTGCAAGACCGAGCGTTTGCTCACTGGCCATACACAGCAAGATAGCAGCCGCGGCAAGGGGTGGAGGTCTGTTACTTCGCGGATGGCACAGCAGGCGCGGTTAGCGCGCAGGATGCGTGAGTTTCGCCGCCATGGTCCGTATGCACTTGGGATTCTGCATACCACGCGCCCAGCGGACCGAGGGCTTTGGCGTGGGCACAACTCCCCAGGGAAGACTCTTACTTCTCCGCAGCGCCGGCAGATAACGCAGGGTCGGCTGTCGAGCCGGGCTGCTTGTCCGTGCGCGGGTAGTAGCCGCTGCGTGTGCGCACGTTCAGGCTTTTGCGGCTGCCGGGCAGGCGTGCTTCCACCTTGACCACGCGGTAGCCGCCTTGTGCGGCGGGCTTGGTGGAGTGGTAGCCGATGGTGTACTGCGATCGAATATCGCGCGCCACCTCAGCGGCAATCTCATCGACTTCGTTCAGGTTGCGCGGGAAATAGGCGATGCCGCCCGTCTCGTTCGACAGCAACTGCAGCGCCCGTTTCGCGCGACGCCCTTCGCGTGCGCCGCCATCGTCGCCAAACAGCAGCCCGATGGAGTAGACGATGGGACCCTGGAGGTCCTGCACTCGATGGATGGTCTGCTCAAGCGACAGCCCGGATGCGTTGTCCTCGCCATCGGTGATGATCAAGAGCACCTGCTTTGGCCGCCGCGCACCCTTGGCCAACTGATCGGCCGAGGCCACGGTTGCGTCATAGAGCGCCGTGCCCCCTTTTGAATCAAGGTGAGCCAAACCCTCGCGCAGCTTGCCGATGTCGGAGGTGAAGTCCTGGTCGATAAAAGCCTCGTCGGAAAAGTTGACGACAAAGGCCTCGTCCTGTGGGTTCGACAGCTTGACCAGGTCGAGCGCCGCGGCATTGACCGCGCCGCGCTTGGAACGCATGGAGCCTGAGTTGTCGACGAGGATGCCCATCGAGACGGGGATGTCCTGGTGCTGGAACGACGCGATGGTCTGCGGCACACCATCTTCAAAGATATGCACGTCGTCTTTCTTCAGATCGTTGACCAGATGCCCGCTGTCATCGAGCACGGTCGCATTCAGCACGACTTCTTCTACATCGCGCCGCAAAGTGTACCGACCCTGTTGCTTCTGGACATCGGGCGCGGGTGCCGCGATCACCGCGCTCCCAGGCGCAAGGGTGCGCGCCGGCTCGTTGTCGACCGCATCGGGTGAGAGCACCGGATCGCGGTCAAGCGCCAGCGAGTTGCTGTCGGCCGCCTGGCCCTGTGTGCCCGAGGCCTGAACCCCCGGCATCTGGTCCCGTTTGGTGGTGCTTGTCACGGTCGACTGCCCAAGGCTGGCCTGCTGGGCGCATACCGCGGCGAGCGGCCAGGCGCAGCAGAGGAGCAAGGCGAGCCGCTGGGTATTACTGGAGAGGTGCATAGTAGCCATTGCGCGCATGAACGGTAAGCGGCGGCAGCCCGGCGGGCGGCACCAGCTTTACCTTCACTTTACGCCACTTCCCGTCGTGCTTGTCATCGTCAGACCGGTAGCCGAGCACATACTCGTTTCGCAGCTCGGCGCTGATCTTGGCGGCAATGTCGCCCATGTCGCTGATGTCGTCCACGCGAAAGAGCCTGCCGCCGGTGTCCTCGCACAGGTCGTTCAGCAGCAGCGGTCCCAGGCGCTCCTCCATCGTAGGCGCGTACGCGTCAAAGATGCCGATCGCGTACATCTGGACGTCAGACTCGCGCACCACGGCACGCACCTCGTTTTCCGTGTAGCGGCTGCGGTTATCGCCGCCGTCCGAGACGATCAGCAGCGCTTTCCGGTCGTAGCGCGCATTCTTGATCTTGTGCAACCCCAGGTAAATGGCGTCCAAGAGCGCTGTACGCTTGCCTGGCTTCACCATCGCCAGGCGCGCGTTCACGTCGTCCGCCGACGAGGTAAAGTCTTCAATCACCTCCGGGCGGTCGTTGAATCCGATGACAAAGAACTCGTCCTGCGGGTTGGCCGTCTTCATGAACTCGACCACCGACTGCCGCGCGCGCGAAAACTTGCCCGTCATGCTCCCGCTCAGGTCCAGGATGATGCCGATCGATACCGGTGCATCTTCGCTTGAGAACGTCTTGATGCTTTGCAGGCGATCTTTCTCGTACAAAAAGAAGTTGTCCTTGTCGAGACCGGTCACCAGGCGGTCGAGAGGGTCGGTCACCGTGAGCGGGATCAACACCAGGTTCACATTGACGCGGATGCGCTCGCCGCGCCGGGCTGTCAGAGCGGCTTTACCCTCTTCTGCCGGCGGCTCCTTGGTCGCGGGCGCCGGCGCAACCGGGGGCGGATCGACGTGAACATGGTTTAGCGGATCCGCGTCCTGGGCGCGCGCCAAAGCGGCCGGGAGCACGGCCCAGGCCAGCACCAGAACGCAGGCCAGCAGCCGCCGCCACGCCGCCCGCTGCCTGCCGCGCCGGCCGTTACCTGCCACGCCGCCCGCCGTGTCTTGCCTGCCAGCCTCGCCCCGCATCCGCTGTCCTTCCACCGGCGCCCACTCGCCCGCGCACCTGGTTTTTGTACGTCCTGCAGCTCCGTTTCGCTTCACCCGCGCGTCCATCCCGTACACACACTATGACGCAACTCAGGGCACGTGAGAGAGCTTCCATACTGCGGCAGTTCACGCCGTCGTGCAACTTCCACCGGTAACATCCTGATCCTATTGGGGCCCGGAGAGCCGGCAGACCATCGGCTACAATCGAGGGAGAAGCCCCTAACCCTTCAGCAGGCAGCAAGGTATACCCCTTTCTCGTCTGCGGTCTCCCTGGAGTTCGCCCCTTTCGCATGGCCCGCATCTACCCTTTCCGCGCTCTCCGGTTCAACCCTTCGCTCGTCCGGGTCGAGGACTGCGTCACGCAGCCCTACGACAAGATCTCGCCCTCCATGCAGCAGGCCTACTACGGCCGCAGCCCCTATAACCTGGTGCGCATCATCCTGGGGCTGCCTGAACTGTTTGACGAGCCCGGTGTTTCTGATGTGTATACCCGGGCCGCGCGCGACTTTGCCGACTGGCGTAGCGCAGGCGTGCTCGCAACCGAAAATGAACCCTGCATCTTTGCTTACTCGCAGCGGTTCACCGTGCCTGGCAGTGTTCCCGCCCAGGTGGTTGAGCGCAAGGGGCTGATCGCGCTTGGCGAACTGTACGACTACGAGCAGGGCGTTGTCTTTCGGCATGAGCAGACCCTGACCAAGCCGCGCGCCGACCGGTTGAACCTGCTACGCGCCACCCGCGCCCACTTCGGCCAGATTTTTATGCTCTACTCCGACCCGGCGCAGACCGTGGAAAAGCTTATCTACTCTGCCGGCGACGTCCCGGTTATCGAGTTGACCGATGAGTATGACGTGCTGCACCGGGTTTGGAAGGTCAGCGATGCCGGCACGATCAACATGGTGCTGGGCGCGCTTGAAAACAAGAAGCTGATTATTGCCGACGGCCACCACCGCTATGAAACAGCTTTGAAATACAGCAAGGAGCGCGCACCCGAGGGCGGAGCCGCCTACAGCGAGCGCAACGCCGCCGGCCGGCTGCCGCAGCCGGCTTACCCCGAGGCCGCCGTGATGATGACGCTGGTCAACATGGATGGAGAAGGCTTGACCATCCTGCCCACGCACCGGGTCGTGCACTCGCTCCCGAACTCTGCTCCGGAAGCTTTTTTTGCCGCCGCCGCGCCTTTCTTTACCGTGCAGCCGCTCGATGCAGGTGCCGATGCCGAGACGCTGATGGCTGCCCTTGCCGCTGCCGGCCCCCGCAGCTTGGTGGCAATCTCCGCCACGGGCGCCGCGCTGCTCCTGCCAAACGTAGCTGCAATCGACGGAGCGCTCCCCGGGGTATCCGACCGCAAGCGCCAGCTCGATGTTGTGCAGCTGCACAGCCTGGTTCTCGAGCAGTTGCTTGGCATCAGCCCTGAGGCGATTCGCGAGCAGCAGAACCTCCGCTACGTCCGGGATGCCGCTGAAGCGATCGGACTGGTGCGCCGGGGCGAGGCCAACCTCGCCTTCCTCACCCATCCGGTCACCCTGGACCAGCTCCGCGAAGTCACCTTTGCCGGCGAAGTCATGCCGCAAAAGTCGACCGATTTCTTCCCCAAGCTCCTCAGCGGCCTCGCCATCTATGCCCTGGATTGAGCCCGCGCCGGGGTCCGGGGGGAGGGCGCTCCAGGCGCTCGCCTGCACGTACCCTGCCCGGCTGCCAACGCTGCGCTTCCGCTCGACGATGCAACCCAGTGTTCCATCGACCGCCCCAGCAGGCCGCCGAAAAGCCGAGCTCCCCAGGGACAGCGTTTTTCTACAAAAGCACACCACCCGCACCCTGCGGAGCCGCGGCTGCCTGGCGCGAGCCGCCCGGTGGCCAGTGCTGGCGCTGTCACTCGGGCTGGTACAGGGTGTAGGCGGCCTGGCTCAGCAAGCTCCCAGCGCGCCGACACTGACTACCCTGCCAACCCCGCAGACCTATCTGGTCCTTTTGGACGCCGCGCACGGCGGGGCAGAAGCCGGTGCGCGCCTTTCCGACAGCCTCCTGGAGAAAGACCTTACCCTTGCTCTGTCTGTTCGCCTCCGCTCGGTTCTTACCGCGCATGGCATGGCCGTCGCGACGACTCGCGAAACCGACACCGATCCCGCGCCCGAGGCTCGCGCCGCGCTTGCCAACCGGACACACCCCTCTGCCTGCCTGCTTCTCCATGCGACCGCCAGCGGCACCGGCGTGCACCTGTACACCTCGGCCCTGGCTCCGGCAGCCGCTTCGCTTGCAGGCGCCCTGCACCCCTGGGCCACCGCGCAGGCGCCCTTCCTCACAGACAGCCTCAAGCTTTCTTCTGATCTGCGCGAAGCTCTCACTCACGCAGGCGTGCCGGTTGTGCTTGGCAGCGTTTCCCTTCAGCCGGTGGACAGTATGAGCTGCCCGGCAGTCATCCTGGAGGTGGCTCCGCTGTCGGCCAGGCGGGGCAAAGCCGGTCTGGCCCTTGGCACGCTGGAATACGAGACGAGCCTGGTCGATGCCCTGGAGGGTGCGCTCGAACAGTGGCGCGCCGACCGGCCCCCCGCGGTCAAGACTGCTTCTGCTGCGCGAGCCCTGCCATGAGCGGCGACGAGAC
>CAXTPL010000192.1:0-6435 GCA_964246065.1 uncultured Acidobacteriaceae bacterium | reverse complement strand
GACGTGGCAAAGCGTCCGCCATCGAGCGGTACCAGCGGGCGCAGCTCGGGCGGGATCACCGGAATCACATCGAGAATCATCCACTGCGGCTTGTTGCCCGACTTGCGAAAGGCTTCGACGACCTTGAGGCGCTTGGAATACTTGAGCCGCTTTTGCAGCGAGGTTTCCGTCTTCATCCGCTCGCGGAGCTCGATCGAGAGTTCATCCACCTCGACGCGCTTCAGCAGCTCCTTGATAGCCTCGGCACCCATCATGCCCTTGAAGCCCGAAGGACGATACTGCTGGTCGAGCTCGCGGAACTTGGTCTCGTCCTTGATGATCTCGCGCTCTTTGACCGGCGCGTCGCCTGGATCGACAACCACGTAGGACTCGAAGTAGAGGACCGATTCCAGGTCGCGCAGCGAAATGTCGAGCAGGTGCCCGATCCGCGAGGGCAGCCCCTTGAAGAACCAGACGTGCGAGCACGGGGAAGCGAGCTCGATGTGCCCGAGCCGCTCGCGACGGACCTTTGAGAGCGTCACTTCGACGCCGCACTTGTCGCAGATCACGCCGCGATGCTTCATGCGCTTGTACTTGCCGCACAAGCACTCCCAGTCGGTGACCGGCCCGAAGATGCGGGCGCAGAACAGCCCGTCGCGCTCCGGCTTGAAGGTGCGGTAGTTGATGGTTTCGGGCTTGGTCACTTCACCATGCGACCAGCTGCGGATCTTTTCAGGCGACGCAAGCTGAATGCGGATGGCGTCGAAATCGGTAATGGGGCTCGTGAGTTCGAATGGGCTGGAACGGTACAAGGTGACCCTCCTTGGCGCTACTGCTAGGGTCCCGGGGCTCTCTGTCGTGGGTCATCTGTCCGCCCCCGGGAGCACGTGCTCTCTGGACAGGACCCCTGTTTCTAAACTCGCGACTCGCTCAATCGGCGACTCATCTCCCGAACGGTTGTCATCCTGAGCAAAGCGAAGGATCTGCGTTTACCCTTCGCTTCGCACCAGGGCAGATTCTCTTCGCTCTGCCAGGAATGACACCGTCCCGGTTACGAATAACCTACGGACCTAGTCCGCCGCCGCCAGCTGCGGCTCGGGCTGCTTCTTCTTCGGCAGCAGATCGGCCGCTTTCATCAGCTCGACATCCAGGCACAAGGCCTGCAGCTCGCGGATGAGCACGTTGAACGACTCCGGCACGCCAGGCTCGATAGCCGCCTCGCCCTTGACGATGGCCTCGTAAATCTTGGTGCGGCCGTACACGTCGTCGGACTTCGCGGTCAGCAGCTCCTGCAGGATGTACGCCGCGCCATAGGCCTCAAGCGCCCACACTTCCATCTCGCCGAAGCGCTGGCCGCCGAACTGCGCTTTGCCGCCGAGCGGCTGCTGCGTAATCAGCGAGTACGGTCCGATCGAGCGTGCATGGATCTTGTCGTCCACCAGGTGCGACAGCTTGAGCATATAAATGTAGCCAACCGTCACCGGCTGCTCGAACTGCTCGCCTGTCATGCCGTCGAACAGGTGCGTCTTGCCCGACGAAGGCAGCCCGGCCGAAGCCAGCAGCGCCTTGATCTCGGTTTCGCGCGCGCCGTCAAAGACAGCCGTGCCAAACCAGATCCCGCGCTGCATGCCGAGACCGACGCGCATCACCTGCTCATCGTCCAACTCGAGCAGCTGCCGCAGTGCCGCCGTTCCCGCAAAACGCTCCTTGAAGATCTCGCGAACCTCATTGGCGTCCTGCGCCTTTTTGACCAGCTCAGCCACCTGCCTGCCCAGCTCATGCGCTGCCCAGCCTAGATGCGTTTCAAGGATCTGGCCCACGTTCATACGCGAAGGCACACCGAGCGGGTTGAGCACGATCTCGACCGGGGTCCCGTCGGGCAGGTACGGCATATCCTCCTCAGGAAGAATGCGCGCAATCACACCCTTGTTGCCGTGGCGGCCGGCCATCTTGTCGCCGACCGACAGCTTGCGCTTCATGGCGATGTAGACCTTGACCAGCTTGATCACGCCTGGGGAAAGCTCGTCGCCCTTCTGCAGCTTCGCAATCTTCTCGTTGGTGATCTTGCGCAGCACATCGATCTGCCGAGAAGTCATCTCCTCGATGTCATCGATCTGCTCATTCACGCGCGGGTCTTTGTCGTTGTACCGAATGCGCTTCAGGTTCTTGGTCGAGATCAACTCGACCGTCTCCCGATCAAGGATATTGCCCTTCACAAGCAGGCGCTTGTTTGTGCGCTCGTCGTGGAGGTCAGCCTGCACCTCCTTGCCGCCCAGGATCGCCTCCAGCCGCTTCAGCCGCTCATCGGTAAGGATACGGATCTCGTCGGCCAGGTTCTTTTCAAGCTTCGCGACCTGTTCAGCCTCGATCTGCAGCGCGCGCTCGTCCTTATCCTGCCCCTTGCGGGAGAAGATGCGCACGTCCACCACCGTGCCTTCAATCCCCGGAGGGCAGGTCAGCGACGCATCACGCACATCGCCTGCCTTTTCGCCGAAGATCGCCCGCAGCAGCTTTTCTTCCGGTGTCAGCTGGGTCTCGCCCTTGGGTGTGACCTTGCCGACCAGGATGTCGTTGTGTTTGATCTTCGCGCCGATACGGATCACGCCCGACTCGTCGAGATCGCGCAGCGCATGCTCTGACACGTTGGGGATATCGCGCGTGATCTCTTCCGGCCCCAGCTTGGTATCGCGCGCCTCAATCTCGAACTCTTCAATGTGCACGGAGGTGTAGTAATCCTCGCGCACCAGCTTTTCCGAGATCAGGATCGCGTCTTCGAAGTTGTACCCGCGCCACGGCATGAAGCCGACCAGCACGTTGCGGCCGAGGCCAAGCTCGCCCTGCTCCGTGCACGGACCGTCCGCAATCACCTGGCCCTTGATCACCCGATCGCCCTTGCGCACGATCGGCTTCTGGTTGATGCAGGTGTTCTGGTTGGACCGCTTGAACTTGATCAGCTGATAAATGTCCGATCCAACTTCACGCGACAACTGGGTTGGATGGTGCTCGCCTTCAACCCGGATAATGATGCGCTCAGAGTCGACCGAATCGACCACACCGTTGCGGCGTGCCGAGATCACCGCACCCGAATCGCGAGCCGTCACCCCTTCCATTCCCGTCCCGACAAACGGCGCCTCTGCCACCAGCAAAGGCACGGACTGCCGCTGCATGTTGGCACCCATCAGCGCGCGGTTTGCGTCATCGTGCTCAAGGAACGGCACCAGCGATGCCGCCACCGAGACCAGCTGCTTCGGCGACACGTCGACATAGTCGATCTCGTTCCGCGAAACCAGCACGAAGTTTCCCTGGCGCCTGGCATTGACGAGCTCAGAGGTAATGCGCAACTCTTCATCAAGCTCCACATTGGCCTGCGCAATCGTGTGCCGGTCTTCTTCCCAGGCCGACAAGTAAAACGAGAAAGGCTCGAACTCGATCGGCCGCTTGCCTGCCGCGACCAGCTCTTCATTCTTGCGGAGTGCCTCCAGCTGCTCTAGGTGATCGCCTACGCGCAGCCCACTCTCGCCGGCATTGACCACCTGCACGAAGTCCAGCATCTGCGCGTCGCGCACGCGCCGGTACGGGCTCTCGATAAAGCCGTACTCGTTGATGCGCGCAAAGCACGACAGCGACGAGATCAGGCCGATGTTCGGACCTTCCGGCGTCTCGATCGGGCAGATGCGGCCGTAGTGCGTCGGATGCACGTCGCGCACCTCAAAGCCTGCACGCTCACGCGACAGCCCGCCCGGCCCAAGCGCAGAAAGCCGCCGCTTGTGCGTGATCTCGGACAGGGGATTGGTCTGGTCCATGAACTGCGAGAGCTGCGAGCTTCCAAAAAACTCGCGGATCGCGGCCATCACCGGCTTCGCGTTGATCAGGTCGTGCGGCATCGCCGTCGACATCTCCTGATACACGCTCATCTTTTCCTTGATGGCGCGCTCCATGCGCACCAGCCCGATGCGGAACTGGTTTTCCATCAGCTCGCCCACCGCGCGTACCCGCCGGTTGCCGAGATGATCGATATCGTCCACCGCTCCGATATTCTTGCGCAGCTTGAGCAGGTACTTGATCGTCGAGTAGAAATCATCCGGCGTCAGCGTCCGGTGATCGAGCGAGGTCGCATCCTGGTTCTCATACAGCTTGATGTTGAACTTCAGCCTGCCTACACGCGAAAAGTCATACTTGCGCGGGTCGAAGAACATGCCTTCAAACAGCGCAGTCGCGGTATCGAGCGTCGGCGGGTCACCCGGACGCAGCTTGCGATAGATCTCAATCAAAGCCTCCTCCGGCTTACGCACCGAGTCGCGCCGCAGCGTGTTCGTGATGATGTTGCCTACATCATCGCGCTCGGGGAAGAAGACCTCGACCGTCGTAATGCCGGCCTCGGCAATCTTGTGCAGCTTGTCCGGCGTCAGCTCCTGGTTGGCCTCCATAAACACTTCGCCGGTGTTGGTATCGAGCACATCCGCGGCGGTCATGGCTCCATCGAGCTCGGAGTTCTGCACCTCGATCTCGGCCACACCCGCTGCGCGAATCGCTTTCAGCAGCGAAGGCGAGATCTTGCGGCCGGCCGCAACCAGCTCCGTGCCGTTTGCGGTCACAGGCGAGGTCGGCTTGATGCCGAGCAGGTTTGTCGGCTTTGCGCCTTCCGCACCTTGTTCGCCGGCAGGCACAGTCCAGAACAGCTTGCCTTCACGCATCTGGATCGTGTCGACCGTATAAAAGTTCTTGAGGATTTCCTCATCGGAGCGCAACCCAAGCGCGCGGAGAAAGATCGTTCCCAGAAACTTGCGCTTGCGGTCGATCCGCACATAGAGCGTGTTCTTCTGGTCGAACTCAAACTCCACCCACGAGCCGCGGTAAGGGATGATCTTGCCGAGAAAATAGGTCCGGTTATTCGCCGTCTCAAAGAAGACGCCCGGTGAGCGATGCAGTTGCGAAACAATCACGCGCTCGGTGCCGTTGACGATAAACGTACCGTTCTGGCTCATCAAGGGGATATCGCCGAAGAAGACTTCCTGCTCCTTGATGTCGCGTACAGTCTTGGCCCCCGTGTCCGGATCCTTGTCGTAAATGGTCAGGCGCACCGTCACCTTGAGCGGCGCAGAATAGGTCATGCCCCGCTCTTCGCACTCTGCCTGGTCATACTTCAGCTGCAAACCGACCGGGTCGCCGCACTTGTTGCAAAAGTCGGGGGTGTTCTTGTTGTAGGTTCCGCACTTGTTGCACAACACGTCGCCAGGATGAAACGGGTCGGTGATGACCATGTTGCCGCAGTTATGACAGGCCGTACGCAGGTGATGCAGGCCCTTCAGGTGTCCGCACTTGCACTCCCAGTTACCAATGGAAAAATCCACAAAGTCCAACTGTGAGATATTGCGAAAGTCCGAGATTGGAAACACAGAGGTAAAGACCGAGTGGAGTCCATTGTCCTCGCGCTCGGAAGGCAGCTTGTCCATCTGCAGAAAACGCTCATAAGAGCGGCGCTGCACTTCAATCAGGTTAGGGATCTGGATGGCAGTTGGAATCTTGGAAAAGTCGAGTCGGCTGCGAAGTGCGCGAGTCTCGTTCGGCATCTATGGCTCCTCAAGGCTTGGGGCTACGAGGAAGACCGATATGCTGCCCCAAGTCACGCAGCATATCGAAGGACAAGACTGGATCAGCGCTCGCTGGTTCCGCCGCGGGCCAGCCTCGTTTGGCCCTGGGACAATCCGGTCACACGCTACACACTGTTCGTACTGCTAACCGTCCGCGAGCCTTGCACTCGCATGTGCTGAAGCAGGGACTCGAAGACGACACAACCCGCCAGGCCGCATCCGCGTCGCATCGTCAGACCCAACAACCACGGCCTTGGCGGCACAGGGCAGGCGAAAGCGCTCGCAGGGACAACGGTTCCCACGAGCGCTCGCACCCGAGTTGCGCACTTTTCCCAAACCTGAATAGTCAGTCCCTGCGTTCCATGGAAGCAGCCCCACGCTGCTGCAGGCGTCGGGCCAAGGTTGTCTGCCGCGCTGGCCGGGCAGAAAGAAAGGAGTGGCGGTCGGCAGACCCGACCCTACCCGGAAGCGCTGCGCCAAGCGTCGGCAACAAATCGGAGCGAACGGCACAAGTCTTATCTTAGCGCCACTCGCCCCGGGTTTGCAATTGGAGGGCCAGAATACAGCCTGCCTGCCCCACGTACGTGTGAGGAATGCATGCTACGCGCATCGTCTAGCTGCGCCGGCACGAAAACACCACCCCGACGAGCAGAGCGGACACGGCAAAGACTTCCACACCGGCCCGCTCGGTCTGATGAAGCCCGCCCGACCCGCTTCCAGCCGTTCCCAGCCGCTACTTGACCTCAACGGTCGCAATGCCGTCGAACTTCTTGCGGATGGTCTCCGCCTCTTCCTTGCTGACGTTCTCCTTGAGCGGTTTTGGGGCTCCGTCGACCAGATCTTTAGCTTCCTTCAACCCCAGCGC
>CAXTPL010000191.1:3745-6499 GCA_964246065.1 uncultured Acidobacteriaceae bacterium | reverse complement strand
ATCCGTCCCGAGGCGTGCCTTTCGTAACCGAATTTGCTGCCACGGTATCTGGACGAAGCAGACAGGGGTGCTTATAACGGACACATGTCGACCTCACCAAGCGTGCGTAACGGTGCGGGCAGCACCAACCTTCTTTTCCGTTGGATGGCTGTCTGTCTTGTAGCCATGGTCTCACTCTCTCTGTACGTCTTGCGCAACCTTGAGTCCAGCCAGACGGCGCATACGTCCACCTTTGTCGCTGCCAAGCACTTGTCGGTGGAGTTTCAGGCAAAGATTCTGAGTGCCAGGATCTCCTTCATCTATTTTGTAACTATCCAGAAGCCCGGCAGCCTGGAAAGCGGTTGGAAAAGCTACGGTGAAGCGGAGTCGGCAGTACGGTCTCTTCATCTCCTTGTGGACAAAGAGCCTGAACTCCAAAGCCTTCGCTCTCCGGCCGCAAAGCTTGAATCGGATCTTTCCGACTACAACGCCACCCTTGTTGAGGTGCTGAGAATGGTTCAGGCCGGGGAGAAGAGCGGCCCTCATTACGACGCCATGGTGAAGACCTGGGCATCGAAGGGACAAACGATGGTGCAGGATGCGGGCACCTTCGATGAGCTCAGCTACCAGTCCAGCGAAGCAAACTCGAAGAGCATCTCAAGCTTGCTCCGTGCCGCGCAAGGCTACGTCGCAGGGCTGTTCTCCATCTGTCTCCTTCTTTCGTATGTGTTGAAGTTGTATCTGGACCGACGCACCAGCCCGACACTCGAAAGTCGCCCACCACAACTGGCTTACTAGCGCGTGCCGGTCGGTTCCATCACGCGGTCTGAGGGCGAAGAATGCGGAAGACCGGCCGGAGCTAGCCGGTCCCCTCCGACGGCGGGAAAACAAACGGGGCCTGCATCGGCATAGAAGATGCGGATGCAGACCCCTTGCTCATGGAGCGCCCGACAGGCGGCTAAGAGGCTTACTTGGTGTTCACCGGCTCCGCCATCTTCTCGTGCATGGCCGCCTTAACGCTGTCAGGTACGAAGTTGGCGATTGCACCTTCCAGCTTGGTCTGCCAGTTGGCGGCGTACACATGCTTTTCGCCTTTCATCAAAGCCTCAAAGCCCTGCTTTGCCACGTCGTAGGGCTGATTTTGCTTTTTGCCCTCCTGCCCGATCTTGGTGTCGCTCATGCCGGCGCGATCGAAGAAGTTGGTGTCGACCGGGCCCGGCTGCAGGGCCGTCACGGTGATGCCCTTATCCTTTAACTCCGCCTGCAGGCTCTTGGCCAGCGAAAGATCGAAGGCCTTCGAGGCTGAATAGACCGCCTCACCCGGCGCTACCATCTCACTCGCGATTGAGGCTGTGATGAGGATGCGACCCTTGCCCTGCTGAAGCATATGGCGCACCACATGCTTGGCCAGGTGCGTCGTTCCTTCTACGTTGACGCGGATCAGGTTGATCTCGGTTTGGAGGTCGGTTTCCGCAAACTGGCCGCCCGAGCCGATGCCGGCATTGAGCGCGACCGCATCAAGCGGCCGCCCCAGCGCCTCCACCTTGCGCCACAGCTCCATGATGCCGTCGAAATTGGCCAGGTCGGCATGGATTGCCTGGACAGAAACGCCAAGGGTGCGGAGCTCCTGCTCGGCTGCACCGAGTTGCCCGTCGTTCGAGACCACGATCAGATCGAAGCCGTTTTCGCCGAAGACCTTCGCCAGGCCGAAGCCGATGCCGCTGGAAGCGCCCGTAACCAGTGCCAGTTGATTCGCCATACATCCTCTCCCCTATGTGTGTGCGCAATGTGCGCTTTCTCAGTTCGGATGCAAGCGGTGCGCCGCAGGCAGCGTGGTTCAGGCGAAACCCGGCGGTCGCTCGTCGGCGACGGCAAAGGCGCGCTCGAGCGCAAGACCGGCCTCAGCCAGCCGTCCTTCTTCAAAAAGTCGCCCGATGAGCGTGACCCCGTGCGGTACCCGTCGCGGCGGCGAAAACCTGGGCAACGGATGCGCAGGGTCGGGCGCCCAGTCTGATCGCGCCTCCCCTACTTCCACAAAGCCGGCGCGCAGGGTCAGCGAAGGCTGCCCGGTAAAGTTGGTAATCACCAGCATCTCGTCGCGGAGCGAAGGCACCAGCAGCAGGTCGACTTCGCGGAAGACGCGCGCCATCTCCCCTGCCACTTTTCGCCGCATACGGTCGGCCTGCACAAAGTCAACTGCGGACAGGAACCGGGCCTGCCGGAAGCTGTTGGGCCACGCATCGGGAACCTGGGCTGCCAGCTCGTCAACCCGGTGCGACAGTGTGAGCTCTTCAAAGGCAGCCGCGGCTTCGGCAAACAGGATCAGGTTGAGCGAGTCGTACGGCCAGTCCGGGATCGATACCTCAACCGGCACCATGCCCAGGTTTTTGACCGCGGCCAGTGCGGCGCGGTCAACCTCTGTCGCCGGGGCTTCCTTCATCCAGGCAGGAAAGTAACCGACCCGCAGCCCGGCCACGCCTGCGTTCCCGTCATAGGAGAGCGTGCTCGGCCCACACGCCAGGTCGTGGCCATCGGGTCCGGTAATTGCCTCAAGCACCAGCATCGTGTCTTCCACCGAGCGCGCCATCGGCCCCAGCTTGTCGAGCGACCAGCAAAGAGTCATGGCCCCGGTGCGCGGCACGCGCCCAAAGGTCGGCCGCAGCCCTTCCACGCCGCACCGCATGGACGGGCTCACGATCGAGCCGCCCGTTTCGCTCCCGATGGCAAACCCCCCCAGCCCGGCTGCGGTCGCCCCCCCCCCGCCGGCGCGGGCGC
>CAXTPL010000191.1:0-3735 GCA_964246065.1 uncultured Acidobacteriaceae bacterium | reverse complement strand
GATTGCGCGTTTGGCCGCCGAACCAGATATCGTTCAGCGCCAGCGCCCCCAGGCTTAGTTTCGCGACCAGCACTGCCCCGGCCGCGTCCAGGCGGTCGGCCACCGTGGCGTTGGCCTCCGGCACACGGTTGCGAAACGGCTCCGCGCCGTAGGTGGTGCGGATCCCCGCGGTGTCGAGCAGATCCTTTGCGCCCCAGGGAATCCCGTGCAATGGTCCGCGATAGTGGCCGGCCGCAATCTCAGCGTCTGCACGCCGGGCCTGCTCGAGCCCGTGCGCGGACGTGAGCGTGATGACGCAGTGGAGCTTCGGGTCATACTGTTCGAGCCGCGCGAGGTAGATCCTGGTCAGCCGCTCAGAGGAGAGCTTGCGAGCTTGCACCCAGCCCGCCAGCCGGTGCACCGGCGCAAAGGCGATGTCGGCATCTGCCTGCGGAAGCGGGCCCGGGTCGCGTAGGCCGGGCACGAAGCTGTTTGCCCCCGCGGTTGCAGGCCGGCTCCCCGGCAAACACGGGTTCCACTGCGTGGCAAGCTGCAGGGTGGGTTCGAGCGCAAGCCTCCGCGGCCCGGTCCGCCGCTCGTACAAGGCCGCCATGGACACGCGCCAGTTGCCGGCGGCCTCAGCCCGGTCTGCTGCCGTCATCTCCACCTGTACGAGCTTTTCCGCCTCTGCAAAGGTTGCCGCAGAGACCTCAGGCCCCACAGGCGGCGCTGTGCCGAAGGCCGAGGGGCTGCCGGGCGGCGGCACAGCCTGTCCCGCGGCTTGTCCCGCTGCTTGTCCAGCGGCTTGCGCGCCTGCTTGGGCGCCTGCGAAAGGAGCAGCAAGCCCCGCGGCCAGCGCTGCAAGCGTGCTTTGCGTCACGAAATCCCTGCGAGTCGTCGTCAATCATGCTCCTTTTTGCGTGGCGCGATCGCGGCGCATTCACCGCCGGGGCGCAATCAAAAAGGTATACCACTCATGCGCTCCACGCCGATCGCGGCCCGTTAGGCAAGCAATCCAACCAGCCCAGTTGCCGGCGGCGCACACCGGGGGAACTGCTACCCTGAGCATGCATGCGTTTGAAGATCGCCGCCATCCGCTCCGGCACCGAACCGCTGGACAAGCTTCCCGGAGGAGCCATGCACCGCTGGCTCAATCCTCCGCTTACCTGCCCGCACTGCGAGGTGACCTACAACCTGGTAGCGGACTGGGACGCTTCCAACGACCGTTTCTTCGAGCGCGAGTCAGCCTCCCTCATCCAGGCTTTGCGCAAAGCCGTCCTGATAGGCCACGCCACGCGCCACCGCGTCACGCACTATGAGACAGGCGGCGTCACTGTTCGCAGCCTGACCCCGGAAGATGCTCCGAAGCCTTCCGCCTGAGGCCGGGCTACGCGCGGGCCTACCCCGCCTGAAGCCGACCCGCCTGAGCCGGGCCTCGCCTAAGCCGGCCCCCCTAAGCCGGCCTCGCCTGAGCCGAGCGCTCGCTCCGGGCCGCTTCCCGCGTCACCCGTTTCACCGTGTCAGCCAGCGAACCGCTCCCGCGCCGCCCACAACCCCAGGCCGGGGTTGGCGATGAAAAAAACATCTTCCCCATCGACCGAGTTCCACCCGTGCCCGAGCTTGGCAGGGTCAAACCGGCGCAACATCTCCGGCAGCGCGCCATACCCAAAGCCAACGCCCTCGATCTCTTCCCGCGACAGTTCTCCCGGGCACCAGGTGATTTTGAAGCGCCCTTCGCTCGAGCCATGGATCAGATGAGCCGCCGCGCTCAGCTCCGCCGCCAGGTCTCCATTCTGCTCCACCACGGCCAGGGTTGCCTCGGTGCCGTGATACCCGTACTTGCGGATCAGCGCGTCGATGCGCGGATCTTCTCCGAACTCCCGCACCCCGGGCGCCAGCACGATCAGCTCCGCATCGTCGGCCAGCGCCATGCGCGTGCGGTACACAGCCTTGTTGCCCAGCCACGTGCTGTGGAACTCATGCGGGTCCAGGTACACCACGGCCTTGCGGATCGGCGTATCGAGCAGCTCGAAGTTGACCTGGAGGCTTAACTCGGCGGCGCGAAGAAAGCATTCCTCGTCATCGCCGATAAACAAGCCCCGCACCACGTTATTTCCGCTCGGCGCGCGGCCGATCACCGTCAGCACATACACGATCGGCGTTGCGCGGAGAAAGCGCCTGGCTGCCTCATTGAGCACGGCGCGCACCGGGTTCTCCGCCCGCCCCATGATGCGTTCCATCCCGTACACCGCGCCCAGGTAGTGGCTGCGATTGATGCCCTCGCGGCCACCCGTGCCGATCAGGATATTCTTGTTGCCGTTTGCCATCCCGACTACTTCATGCGGCACCACCTGGCCGATCGACAGGATCAGGTCATGACCTCCCTCGACGATCTCGCGATTGACCTGCGCGGGCCAGGGGTAGTGCAGCCTGCCTTCGGACTGCTGCTCGATCCATGCAGCCGGCACCTCGCCGAGCGTTTCAATATCGGTGCGCCAGTGATGCACGCGAAACAAGGAGCGCGGCAGGTCGCCAAACATGCGCTCCAGCTGCTCGTCCTGCATCGGCGCGTGGGTGCCCAGCGCCGGGAGCACTCCGCGGAGGCGGTCGCCGTAGAACTGGTAGACCAGCCGGGTAATCTCGCCCGCGCGCGAGGCGGCCCGCGTCTGGTCAGGCGGCACCGCCAGCACCGATGCGCGCGCGCCCAGTGCTCCCAGCGCCTCGAACAACAAAGTCTTCAACTCGGGCGCGGCAATCTCGCGCTCGGCGCTGCCGGTTGCCAGATACAGGCTCATCGCACTCCTTGCTGCCATCCGCTCGCGGACAGCCTTTCGTCATTTTAGGCGCGGAGTTCCATCCGCTAGCTTTAGACTGGGCTTCAAACAACCACGCCGCATGGAGGCGAATGGAAAACGGGCAGCAACGACAGTCCACGGTAGACAGGGTGCGTGAGGTGCTTCGCAGCCAGATTCTTTCAGGCGAGCTCGCACCCGGTGCCCGCCTCCGCGAGATGGAGATCGCCCGCACCTTTGAGACCAGCCAGGCGCCCGTGCGCGAGGCCCTGCGCGAGCTGGAAGCCCGCGAACTCGTCGTCACCGAGGCCTACAAGGGTACCTATGTTCGAGCGATTACCCTGCGTGACATGCTCGAGGCCTACCAGGTGCGGGCCGAGCTGGAGTGCCTGGCGGGCGAGCAGGCTGCCCACCTGCTCAAGGGCCGTACCGCTGCCATAGAGGCGCTGGCGGCTCGCGCCGTCCAGCGCGCCGCCCCGCTTGACCTGCCCGGCTATGCCGCGGTCGATCACGCACTGCACCGGGCCATCCTTGAGGCCGCAGGAAACCGCGTGCTGCTGCGAAGCTGGGACGCACTCGCCTTTGAGTCCCGCATTGAAAAGCTGCTCCGTACCTGCAACGTCGATCTCCAGCAGTCGCTGCGCGAGCACGGGGCCATCCTTGAAGCTTTGGGGCAAGGCAGGTCGAAGGCCGCAGGCAAGCTGCTGCGCGCGCACAGCCTGCGCTTTGCCGCGATGATCGAGAAGACGCATTAGGGCCGCTGCCCGCGCGCTTCCAGTCGGCTGCGGCAGCACGCGGCCCGGCGGCTTCGGGTGGTCCGGGCGCACCATGCTGCCCTCAAAGGAGAGGCAGCCTGCACGGGCGGAAGTCGCGGTTTCAGTACAGCTTAAGGAAACTTCGGTATGGTCCTAAGCAGATGCTAGCGAGATGCAAACGGCAAGCGGGGCAGGTGGGTCTGGCGGTG
>CAXTPL010000190.1:0-6658 GCA_964246065.1 uncultured Acidobacteriaceae bacterium | reverse complement strand
GCCCAGAGCGCCCCGCCCGCGGCCTCGGAAGCCCCCCTACCGGCTGCACAGCCTGTGGACGACGATGCAAAATGCCGCAAGTTGCTGGCGCAGATGGTAGCTGCGTTGGGCGGCGACACGTGGCTCACGCTCAAAGCGATTTACTACCAGGGTCGTACCTCGGGCTTTTACCAGGGTAAGCCGACCGGCGCCGTCACCGACTTCTACTCCCTGCGCACGCCGCCCACCCCGCAGATGCAAGGGCAGGAGCGAACAGAGTTCACCAAAAAGAAGGATGTGGTCACGATCTTCAATCCGGACGCGGCCTGGGAGATTACCTTTCGCGGCAAGCGGGCGCTGCCTGAGGACCAGGCGCAGGACTACTTTCGCCGCCGCGACCATTCGGTAGAAACAGCTGTGCTCATCTGGCTCAAGGACCCTGCCACCGTGCTGCTTTGGGAGGGCCAAAAGGAAGCCGAGCGCCACCTCGCCGACCAGGTCACGCTGCTGTCCGCCGGCAACGACGCAATCACCCTGCAACTGGACACAGAAACGCACCTGCCGCTGCGCCGCATCTTTCGCTGGCGCGACCCCGTGTACAAGGATAAGAACGAAGAGATCGATGCGTTTGACGACTACCACACCATCGATGGCATCGCGACGCCTTTTACGCTGACCCGCTTCCACAACGGCGACATGATCAGCCAGCGATTCTTGTATCTGGCCAAGTACAACGTTCCGATTCCACCGGCTACCTTTGACGCCGACGCCGCCTCGGCAAAGCTGAAGCACTAGGCGCGCGTTATGCTTCCTCTCATGGACTGCATCTTTTGCAAGATTGTGGCGGGCGAAATCCCGGTGACCAGGCTCTACGAAGATGCGCAGGCGATCGCCTTTGCGGACATTGCTCCTGCCGCGCCGATGCACCTGCTGGTGGTGCCCCGGCAGCACCTCCCGTCGCTGGCAGACGCGGCCCGGACGGATGCGCCGCTGCTGGGGCACCTGCTGGCGCTGGCCGCGGAGCTGGCTCAGAGAGAGGGAGCGGCGCAGGGTTTCCGAACCGTGATCAATACCGGCGAGCATGGCGGCCAAACGGTCGACCACCTCCACCTCCATGTGCTGGCGGGGCGCGCACTGCATTGGCCGCCAGGCTAGCCGCCTACCCAAGGGGCCAAGCAAGAAAGGCTCGCGCCGGTTTGCGCGAGCCTTTGTTCTGATTGCCTGCGGGCTACATCTCTACGGTTTCGAGTTCCTCATCGAGCCCATGGCGCCGCAGCAGGTTGGGCAGATTCTGTGAGAAGGCGGACTTGGGCATCACCATGTCGCAGCCGGCCTCGACCGCTTTTGCTTTCAGGTCGCCCTGGATGTGCGAAAGGAAGCCGATCACGGAGGTGCCGCGCTTTAACTTGGCTTTGAGCTTGGGGATCAGGGTAAGCGGCTTGGCGCTGGCGTTGTTGAGATCGAACACGATCAGGGAAGGCCGTTCCGCTTCAGAAGCTTCTGTCAGGCGAGCGATGGTTTCTTTATCGTTCTTGAGGAAGCTGACCTTGACGCCGAGTTTACGCGCCGTCTCCTGCATCTTGGCAACAACAAACAGATCTTCAATGAAGCAGAGGATGCGGGACGGCCCGTCTTCGCGCACGATCACAGGAACAACCGGCTCAGTCTGGTCGCTGTAGCCGTTGAAGCCGCTGCGCCCATGCACGTTGCCATTGCCGTTGCCATTGCTGCGGAAGTCCATGGTCGAAGGCGGTCCATCGGCAATGTTGCCGTTCACGACGCGGTAGCTATGGTCCATGGGACCTACAAAGCCCGGCGCGGGCCGGCGCACCTTGTTTTTGCGTCGCGCGTTGTTGCCTGCGGGCGGAGTGCCGTTGCCGGGGTTGTACTCCCGGATGCCTTTGCTGAACTGGCGGCCTGCGTTGGAGCCCTGGGTTGAGCCCTGGCCTGAACCGTTTTCGCGACTGCCGCTGCCGCCGCCCTTGCCTTGCCGCTGTTTTTTGTAGTGGCCGCCCTGGTGCCCGTTTGCATTAGCATGGCGAGCTTGTTGCTCGCGGGGCTCTCCGGGGGCGCTGGGTGGACGCGGCTCGCGAGCCTCGCGTCGTACCGGTTCTGCTGCCGCTTCTCCCATGCCCAGGGCCACAGGCGGAGCCTGGGACCCGCCCGTGGGCGCGCTGTTGACGTCAGAAGCTCCAGCAGCGGGGGCCGCACCGGCAGGCTTGCCTGTCTTGCGACGGCGACGGCGGCGACGCTGCCCGGTGTTGTTTCCCTGGGCGCTTTGCGAAGGAGCCGAGCCACCTTCCTGGGGAGCGGTGATGGCGATCGGCGGAGGGCCCTGCTGCCCCTGTGCTGGCTGGGGCTCGTTTTGATCCATGCTCATGCGTGCACTTCCTGGTGCGAGATCGTTGCGTAGCCACAGGCAACGGCGCGATGCCGCAGCCTGGGCGCGCCTTGTTGAGGCGAATGCCGGGAGGAGGTTGGAGGGCTCACAGCACCGTAGCCTGCAGGATGGCGGCCCGAGTCGGGCGGCCCTCCATGCTGCATCGCGTGCTGTGAATACGGGAGAATGCCGGGCAAATGGTTGATGTTCTCGCTCTATGGCTCAGATCAGCGCCAGTCGGAGCCTCAGGAGGCGTCCGTTCCGTGGACAGCTGCTTGCATTGCGGTACCAAAAGCTGGGTGTGACCACACCCGTGTTGCCCCAGGGATCGAAGACCTCCGGGTAAGCCCGCCAAATCCGACCGGACTGTAGGATTCGACGGCTCCTCGATGACTTGAAGACCTCACCGTCCCAAGCCGGCTGTTGCCGCAATCCTCAAAAGAATCCACGCCGAAAGAGCCATGCGGGATGTTTTTGGTTGCGCTCCCAGCCTCAATCAGCCTTTTCCGTTCAAGTTCCCGGAATGCTCGAAGCTCATCTGCCGATCCGGCTGGATTTGCTGCCAGGATCGAGCCCTGCGAATCAGAAAGTACGCAGCGAGCGTAAACGCATCAGCCGCTTCCAAGGCAAGCCTTATAGTACGCGCACACGCAGGCGCTGGCAAGCCGTGACACCGGGCACGGAAGTAATGCCAGACAGCAGGGTGAGCGCGCTGCATGCGGTCGTACCTGTGCTGCGAACGCCGGCTTCTCTCGCTGTGCTGGGGCCTGACCGGCAGATAGCCTGGTGAACTTCCGTCGCGGTGTACTGGCAGCGGCGGTGGTGCGGGCAGCCGCTGCGGAGCGGCCGCCGATGGCCATCACTGGCCTCCTGAGAAAGCACCTGGGCCGGCGACGCGCGGTCGCCGGTTCAGGAGTCTGGCCCGGGGTGGACGAGGTCAACCTCGTTCTCTTCCCGCGGGCCTGGTGTTTTGCAGGGCAGCCGGTTCGTGCCGGCCAGCTCCCGACGTCATCTGGCATACAGCGTATAAGCAATTTTTATGCCGTGATGAACTCCTAGCAGAATGAGTCACTTACCGGTACGCACTCAAGCGCGCTCTACATAAATCTGTAGGGAAACTCCCAAAAGATGGCAGCTCTGGAAGAGCGGCCTCTCAGCTCTGGCAGCGAGGGCAGCTGTGCGTTCCACGGCCACCGACAACTGTGCGCCGGATGGGCGTTCCGCACACCAGGCACGGCTGCCCTCCCCTGGCATAGACCTTATGCTCCAACTGGAAAAAGCCGCGCACCCCGGCGGCGTCGACGTAGTCGGAAACAGAGGAGCCGCCCAGGGCGATCGCGCTTTCGAGAACGCTGCGCAGCGCAGTATGCAGCCGCTCCAGGCGAGCGCGGCTCAAGCGTCCGGCAGCGGTGGCCGGGCGAATGCCGGCGCGAAAAAGACTTTCATCGGCATAGATGTTGCCGACCCCGTGCAGCAGCCGCTGGTTCAGCAAGGCGGCCTTGATGGGGAGCTTGCGGCCGCGGAACAAAGCCACAAACTCTCCCGTGGCAATCGTCAGCGGCTCTCGGCCGGGTCCGGCAAAGCCGCGTGGCGCCTGTTCCCCTTCGAGCGCCTGAGGCGCGTGCACCGCCAGGCGGCCAAAGCGGCGTGCGTCTACAAAACGCAGTTCGCGCCCTGAGGAGAGCGCCAGCGCCGCATGGGTGTGCGCGGGCCGGGCCACCTCAGCCCCGACTACCAGCAGCCGCCCGGTCATGCCCAGGTGCACAATCCACTGAAAAGGGCGGCCCTGGTCTCCAGGTGCGCCGCTGTCACCCTCTGGCTTCATGTTGAGGTCGAAGACGATATGCTTGCCCACCCGGCGTACCTGCGCGATGCGCGCGCCCAGCAGCACCTGCGCCATGGCGACGGGGTTTGTCTTAAACGGCTCAGGCTTGCTGCCGAGCCAGACGGCCTCCACCCGCTCGCCGGCTATCCGCGCATGCACTCCGTTGGCAACCGTCTCGACCTCAGGCAGCTCCGGCATCTTCGCTTCCTTGTGCTTTCCACTTGACCGGGCGAGCAGGCGGGCACATACTCTCCGCGCTGGCAATTTCCCCCTATGAAAGGCATTCTGCCATGTTCAGTCGCATCCCTGCACTGCTTTGTCTCACCTCTGCCCTGGTTCTCCCGGCCGCCATGCAGGCGGATACCTTTACGGTATACAACTTCGGCAACGATAACGCGTCGGAGATCCTTGGCATCAACGATGCTGGAGACGTTCTCGTAGAGCACCTATCTGGACCGTACAACCTTTACCAGGTGTATCAGCAGGGCCAGATCCTTTCGTCGAGCAAGGTGCTGCCGTCTTCGTTTATCGATGACAATGGCAAGCCTTGCAGCGCACCGTCGGTGCCGAAAAGCGATGCAACGCTGGGCCAGCCGATGTGCAATGGCAGCCGAGAGGTGTACGCGCTGCTAAGCGGCGACAGCCCGTTCGCCCGTCCCTACGAGATCTATCCCGGCTCTGATCCCCTGGGGCAGGCTGTGGCAAGCAGGGGCACGATCGGCGAGCTGGTGCTCAACCCGAATGGAGACTTTGCCTATATTGACGCGAGCAACAGCAAACTGCGCGAGGTGGTCGCGGTAACGCCCGAACCGGGCAGCCTGCTTCTGCTCGCGACCGGGATGGCGGGGCTGCTGGCGGCAGGCTGCCGAAGGCGAAAGGCCCTGTTGCGGCCAGAAGCTTAGGCCCGAAGCAGAGGCCCGAGGCTGAGGCCCGGTCCGGTCTGTACAGGCCGATCTGTGTGAGCCGTCGCGCAATCCCTCTTTGTAGTCAGCGAAACCTAAATGCTTGCTTGATTTTGCAGAGTAGCCTCGGCCTCCGCTGCGCTCCATAAGACGGCCCGCGCAGACGGCGCACAGCGCGGCAAGCCAACGCAGGGAAGTCCCGGTAAAGCTTCGCTTGTGAGAGGGAACGGGCAGGCGGGCGGTGGCGGAGAGAGGGGGATTCGAACCCCCGATAGAGCTTTTGACCCTATAACGGTTTAGCAAACCGCCGCCTTCAGCCACTCGGCCATCTCTCCGGCTGTCGGAATTATAGCGTGACTGGCGAGCCGCTTCTCGCCCGCTGGGCACAGAAGCGTACTTTCGTGCTCCGTGGGAACCACCAGCCTGTGCGCGGAGGCATCCCAGTCTTGTGAGAGCGCGGTTCCGCGGTTGAACGATGGCCGTGCAGCGCGGTGTGCCCGGCGTGTAGAGGTTTCGCTCACGGGCACGACGAAGCTGAAGGTGACCCCGCCAACAAAAGAGGATCCCATGGCGACACCCATCATGCAGGGCCAGAATACGGGAAGTGAAAGTGTGATTGCAGGCTATTTCAGCCACGGCGACGATGCTCATCGCGCCATCAACGCGCTGCTTGACGAGGGTTTTCTGCCGAGTCAGATTGGCGCGGCCTTCCATAGCAGCAGAGCCGCCGGGACCAGTCCCGAGCAGGGTCGCGAAGAGGTTCCGGTGCTGGGCGGCAACAGCATGCGTGAAGACCTTGGCACCACGCTGACTGCTTCATCCAGGTCTGACAACAGCTTTGCCGGTCCAGCCTCTGACGATACGGCGGTCCAGCCGGCAGGTATCGCGACCGGCGCGGGCAGCCCGTTTGTCGGCGTCGGCAAACCTGGTCCGATCTCCGGCTCCAGCCTTGCGCACACAGGCCTACCCAGCGAGTTGAAGAGTGAGCTGCGTTCTGCTTCTGAGGTGGGCGGCACGGCCGCGGCAGCGTCTCCGGTCTCACCTGCGCCACACCTCGGTTCAGGCCCGCAACACCACATCGCCCCGACCGACAACAGCTGGGGCGCCAAACTGAAGCACCTGTTTTCGAAAGACGATTCTTCCTTGAAGACGGGCCCCGCACTCTCAGCCGAAAGCCAAAACTTCGGCAGCGGCTCAGGCCATTTGGGGATTGAGCCACCCTACGGGCAGCCCTACTCGCGTGCGCACTTTGAGCAGTCCGTCTCCTCCTCCGGCGTGCCGCCCGAGCAGTCCCGTCATTTGGCGCATCGGCTCTCAGCGGGTGGCGCCGTGGTCACGGTAAGCGCAACCGGCCGCGCAATCGAAGTTGAAAAGATTTTTGAGCGCCACCACGGGCATGTACGCTTTGCGAGCGATGTGCTTGGGGAAGAGCCTTTGATCGGCAGCGAGGACGCGCGCGTAGAGGTCTTCGGCCACCTGGAGCATCGGTATCCCGGATCGCGCGACTAGCACGCTCTCTAGTGTGCTGTCCCAGAGATACGTGAACAAAGCCGCGCAAGCTTTTGGAAGATT
>CAXTPL010000189.1:0-6670 GCA_964246065.1 uncultured Acidobacteriaceae bacterium | reverse complement strand
GATAGAGCGAACGCGCGCATTGAGAACCGCGGCCTGCGAGGTGAAGCCGATACCGATCGGGTCGGTGGAGTCGGCGGCGATGCTGGTGCGCCAGCCGAAGCGGACCAGCGTCTCGGCATACAGGTCCCGCTTGCCGGGGTTCCAGGCGACGACCATCCGGTCGCAGGCCAGCTCGCGCTCCAGCCGCAACGAGCCAAAGGCGCGGTGGGCCAGCGGGGAGGGGAAGAGCAGCCAGCGGCACAAGCGGGCAAGCGCCTCCCAGGCGGCGTCTCGCCGGCGAAGATGCGCAAGCTCATGCCGAAGTACGTCGGGGAGCGCTGACGATGCTTCCAGTGCTTCTTCAGGGAGGTACACCGCGGGCCGCCACCAGCCGAGCGCTGCCGGAGAAGCGAGCCCCGGCAAAAGCCAAAGCTCTGCGCGATGCGGCGCACGCATCTCTGCGCGCAGCTGCTCAAAAAGGCGCGCTGAGGCGGCTGGCGGCGCCTGCCGATAGCGCAGCGCGGAGGCAAGACGAAGGCGCTTGACTGCTCCCGCTGTCAGCAAGGCTCCAAGCGCGAGCAGGTAGGCCGCTGCCCCTAGGAGTGCTGCACGCGGCAGCAGGCTCGATACAGCAGGGGTAAGCAGCACGGTGGTCGCCGCGCTGGCTGAAAACTCCGGTTGAGTACCCAGGCGCGAGAAAGGCAGCATTGCGGCCAGCGTGGCCAGCCAGTACACCGAAGAGCCGGCCAGAAAAAACAGCCACACCGCAAAGCGCAGCGATGGAGTGCCCAGGAGACGCGCAACCAACCGGCAGGCCAGGTAAGCAGCCGCGGTACGCAGCAGAAACGCGCACAGGGCGGACAGGAAAAAAGGCGCGGAGGCGGTGGGGACAGCAGAAAACAGGCTCACTCGGCCGCCTCGCGGTTGGTTTCGCGGTAGCGCTGGATGAGCCCTTCGATCTCGGTCAGGTCGGCCGGCTTCAGTGTGCCCGACTCGAGCAGGTTGACAAAGAGGCCGCTCACCGAGCCGCCGAAACTCTGCGCCAGGAGGGCTCGAACCGACGAGCGGGCTACCTCGTCCTGCTCCAGCAGCGGACGAAAGATAAACGCGCGGCCTGCATTGATGTGATCGACAAAGCCCTTGGCTTCCATGATGCGCAAAAAGGTGTGGGTCGTCTTATAGTTCGGCTGTTCGGCAGGTGGAAAGGATGCGACAATCTGCTCCACTGTCCCCTGGCCGAGCGACCACAGGGCTCGCAAGAGGCGAGCTTCTGCAGGGGTCGGCAGAGGCGATCGTTTGCTTCTCGCGGCTCCCACGATGCGGCTCCTCAAAGACGGTGCAGACTCTCCCCACAGCATGGCACACTTGCGCGTTGACATAAACATCTTAGTTAATTAAGACTTAAGACGCAATGGGTTTCTGCCGGCGCCGCTCTCAGGTTCCGGGCAGACGCGCTCCCCGCAGGGCTGACCCACCTGCCTCCGGAGGCTTCATGCGTATTCGCCTGATCGTCGGCTGGCTCCTTTGGCTGATCGTTCCCTGCATCTGCTCGGTCGCCCAGGAGGAGAAACTGACCATCGATCCAGCGAAGTCAGAAGTGCATTTCACGCTGGAAGACCCTCTGCATGCGGTGCACGGGACCTTTCAGCTCGACAGCGGCTCGATCCTTTTTGATCGCAAGACAGGCACCATGAGCGGCGCGGTAGCGGTCAATGCCGGGAGCGGCAACAGCGGAAACAGCTCGCGCGACAAGAAGATGACCTCCGACGAGCTTAAGGCGAAGGACTACCGCAGCGTCACCTTTGCACCCAAGCGGTTTACCGGGCAGCTCGGACTGACAGGCGACTCCAGCATCACGGTAAACGGCACCTTCACGCTGCTGGGCACGCCGCACGAGATCAGCGTTCCCATGCAGGTGCACCTGGCCGATGGGCAGTGCAAGGCTACAGGCAGCTTCCCCATTCCTTACGTCGAGTGGGGCATGAAGGATCCGAGCAACTTCCTCCTCAAGGTCGGCAAGCAGGTCACCATTGAGCTGGTACTGGTTGGCGGCCTCGCTTCCGGGCACTTGAACTGATGAGCCGCCGAGAGGTGGGCGCACACGATCTCGATGCGGATCTGCCGCTAAGCTCCCTCTTCTACATGCTCGCTGTCTTTCTGGCGATGATCGCCGTCGCCGGATTCGTAGTCTACTTTGTGTGGTTCTAGCTGTCTCCGCTACAGGCCGGGGCACGGATGATCAAGGAGACCGCTTTTTTGAACTTGCTGAGAAGAACGGATTCAGGCCGACACGCGCGGCTGCTGCCCGGTGTGCTGATTGCTTTGCTGCAGGCCGGGTCTGCGTGGACGTCCGCAGCTGCAGTGCCGAGCCCGGTGCCGGCCGCGTTGCCCGACGCACCTGCGACCCAGCCCGCCGCCGTAGCCTCCCCAACCGTGCGCGCGCTGCCCCTGGCCGTGCTGCACGATCAAGCGGCGATCTGGACAAGCCCGCTCCATCTCCACAAGCGCGACCTGATCTGGCTGGCGCCGCTTGCGGCCGCCGCCGGGGCAAGCCTGGCAACCGATCATCGCACCATGTCTACCGTGGTTTCGCACGATGCGAGCCTGAACCAGGCCAGCGTCAACACCTCGAACGGCCTGGTCTACGCGATGATTGCGGCACCCGGGATCCTGTTTCTGGATGGTGCTGCTCGCGGGGATCAACATGCGCGCGCCGCGGGGCTGCTGGGGGCTGAAGCGCTCGCCGACGGCGTGGTGGTCGAGCAAGGGCTTAAGCTGGTCTTCTGGCGCGAGCGGCCTTCGCAGGATTCGGCGCGCGGACAGTTTTTCAAGAGCTCGGCCGGCATCGACTCTTCCTTTCCTTCCTCGCACGCTGTGGTGGCCTGGGCTTCTGCCGCGGAGCTGGCCGAGCAGTACCACTCGCCCTGGATTCAGATGGGGCTGTACACGGCGGCTACCGGCGTAAGCCTGACGCGTGTACTCGGGCAAGAGCATTTTCCGACGGATGTACTGGTAGGCAGCGCCGCCGGCTGGCTAGTCGGCCGCTATGTCGGGCGGGCCCGTCACCGTGGTCACTGACTGTGGATGGCCGAAGACAGACTTTCTGCCGGCGAGCGGGTCTAAACAAGAGTGCGCCGAGAAACGAGCAGCAGCGATGGAGGTCGGGGAGCTGAACGCGACGATACCACTGCCGCAGCAGATGAAGGCCGCCTTTGCGCAGGAGCTTCCTGTCCCGGCCGGCACCGAGCGCCACCTGGAAGGGGCACTCGCCGAAACGCTTGGGCGTACCGGCAACTTTATCCGTGCGCAGCTGGCGTACGGGATCGCGCAATCCTACGGCTCCGCACATGAGCCCGCTTTGCAGCTTGCGATTGCACTCGAATACTTCCACACCGCCTCGCTTTTGTTCGACGATCTGCCCAGCATGGATGACGCCACGCACCGGCGCGGCGCATTGTGCGTGCATCCCCTGTATGGCGAGGGGCCGGCGATCCTGGCAGCGCTGGCGCTGATCAATCGCGGGTACGCGCTGCTTTGGAAGACGGCGGCCTGCTCGACTGGCGACCGGCAAGCCGAGGCGCTTGGCTTTGCAGAGCATTACCTGGGTCTGGGCGGCCTTTTGAACGGGCAAAGCCACGATCTGCACTATGCGCAGCTGGCCCACGCCGAGCGCTCGCCGCAGCAGGTGGCCATGGGAAAGACGGTGGCCCTGATCCGTCTTTCGCTCGGTCTGCCGGCGATCCTCGGGGGTGCATCCCGGCGCGAGGTGCAGCTGCTGAACCGGCTCGCCGTCGCCTGGGGGCTCGCCTACCAGGCTGTCGACGACTTGAAGGATCTTTTGCACGACGCGGAGCAGGCAGGAAAGACGACGGCCAGGGACAGCATGCTCGATCGCCCCAATGCGGCATTGTTCTTTGGCGCCGAGGCGACCGTGCAGCGCCTGGCGCAGCTGGTGCACCTTGGCAGGCGCGTGCGCGGCCTGCTGCAGCGTGCACGCCCTGCACTCACCTCGCTCGATGCGCCGGCAGGGCGGCTGGAGGTGGAGGTAGCCGCGCTGGCCGCGCTGCTGCCAGGCGCACAACACTCAGGGGCCGCGCTTTGATCTTTTTCACGCTGATCCTGACCAACCTGCGACGACATCGGGTGCGTACCGCGATCAGTGTGGCCGGCATCGCCTTTAGCGTGGCGGCCATGTTGACGGTCGTCACCATCCTGCAAGGGGCCGTAGGCATGTTTGCGGGGCTGCTTTCTGCCGACAGCGAAGTGATCGTCTTCGAGCGCAATGTGTCCGATCTTTTCTTCAGCAGCGTGCCCGATGCGGCGGTCCGGCAGATCGCGAAGCTGCCGGGCGTGGAGCATGCGAGCCCGGTGCTCTTCGGCGTGGTGTCGAGCCTGGACCATCCGCTGATCACCTGCTTCGGCGTGACGCCGGGAGATGCGCGCCTGCGGGAGGCGACCTGGCTCGCCGGCAGCCGCGACGGGTTCGGCCGCAGCGCAGACCAGGTGGTGCTGGGCGAGCGCGCAGCCGCCTTTCTCCATGCGGGGCTCGGCGACACGGTGGCGATCGGCCATGGAAGCTTTCGCGTACTGGGAGTGATGCGCACGCGCAACGGCTTTGAAGATGGCGGCGTGTTTATGCCACTTGGCGCGGCGCAGGCATTCTTCCACAAGGACGGCACCTCGTCGGTGCTCACTGTGAAGCTCCAGAGCGGGTGGGTGCCGGGTACGTTTCAGCAGCAGATCGACCGGCAGTACCCAGGCTTGATCGCGCTCACCAACCAGGAGTTTGATCGCTCCTATGCGCAGTTCAAAATCTTAAAAGCGACGGCGTGGGCCGTAGGCGGGTGCGGGCTGCTGCTGGGCGGCCTGGGAGTGGCGAATACGATGATCATGTCCGTATTTACGCGTATTCGCGAGATCGCCATCCTGCGGGTGAACGGATTCTCAAACCTGCAGGTCGCAGGCATGATCTTTGGAGAGTCCGGCGTGGTTTCGCTCCTCGGCGCGGGGCTGGGGCTGCTGATCGGGGTTGCCGGCATCTACATCCTCAAGCTGATTCCGGCGCTGCACGGCTACGTGGATGCGCGGATCGACCCTGCTGTGGTGGCTGCGGTGATCGTGCTGGCGTGCCTTACCGGCGTTGCCGGAGCCTGGTACCCGGCCGCCTATGCGATGCGCGTCCGAGCGGTCGAGGCGCTCCGGTTTGAGTAGCCCGCTGATTGAGGATGCGGGGCCGGCCCTCGTGCTTTCGGCAGAAGACGTTTCGATGAGCTATGACCAGGGAGCCATTCCGGTGCTGCATCGGGTCAACTTTGAAGCATTTGCGGGGCAGACAACGGCCCTTTGCGGCCCTTCAGGCTGCGGAAAAAGCACGCTGCTGCACCTGCTGGGCGGGCTCGACGCCCCGACCCACGGACGTGTGTTTGTGCACGGCAAAGCGCTGACGCGTGCTACCGACGCCGTGCATCGCATGCGCCACCAGGTCGGCTTTGTCTTTCAACTGCATAATTTGATTCCAGACCTGACGCTGGCAGAGAATTGTCTTATCCCGGCGATTGCCGCAGGCACGCCACGCAGCGCAGCCCAGGCCAGGCTGCACCTGCTGGCGGAGCGGACAGGGTTAAGCCATCGCTTGGGCCACCGCGTACACAAGCTATCGGGCGGGGAGCGGCAGCGCACTGCATTGTGCCGAGCGCTGATGAACAAGCCCGGAATCCTGCTGGCCGATGAGCCTACGGGCTCGCTCGACGAACACACCAGCGAGCAGATCTTTTCGCTGCTGCTTGAGCTCGTCGCGACTGAAGGCGCGACCCTGGTCATGGCCACGCATGATCGAGGGCTGGCGGCGCGCTGCGATCGGCTGGTGGAGATGCGAAACGGGAGAATCCTGTGAGCGTGCTGCGGAATCCTCTAATCGGCCCGCGGAACCCCCTGACCGGCCCGCGGAATCCTCTGACCGGGCCGGATCACGTGGTTGCTGACGCGGCCTGGCACGCGCTGAGCTGGCTGGCAGCGGCAAATGCAATTGGAGTCTGGCTGGCCGTGCTGCTGCTGGTACCCGGGGCAGGCAGCTGGATGGGCGATTGGAGCTATGGCCGATGGATCCCGGTGCACTTGAACCTGCAGCTCTACGGCTGGCTGAGCCTGCCGCTGGTGGCCTGGCTGTTCAAGCTCTTTCGCGCCGACGCCGCCGAGGTCGCACCCTGGAGCCGGGCGGCTTTGTGGATCTGGTCGCTCGCCCTGACGCTGGGCTCGCTTGGCTGGCTAGGCGGGCATGGAAGCGGCAAGCTGTTCCTGGACTGGAGCGGCTACATGCGGGTGTACTTCCCATTGGGAATCTTTTTTCTATGGGGGGTGCTGGCTTACGGCTTTGCCCTCAGCCGCAGCCAGGACCTCCGCGCGGCAAAGCTCGCGAAGCTGGTCGGCCTGGTTCTGTTGCTGGGCGTACCAGTGGCCATCTATGCCGCGTCCAGCCCATCGGTGTACCCGCCGGTAAACCCGGACAGCGGCGGCCCTACGGGCGCGAGCCAGCTTGAGTCCGTGCTCGTCATCGTCTTGATCCTGTTTGTGCTGCCCTATGGGCTTGCGGTGCGCCGTGCCGGCCGGCGATGGATCCGGGTGGGATGGACGGTTTTTGCCGTGGAGGCGCTGCTTTGCCTCGGGCTGGGCCGGGCTGATGTGAGCCACCACC
>CAXTPL010000188.1:560-6714 GCA_964246065.1 uncultured Acidobacteriaceae bacterium | reverse complement strand
CCCTTCGCCGGCGTATGCGCTTCGCCCGCGCCGCTGCCTGGGCCCGCGCCGCTGTTCTTTCCATCTGCGCCGTCGGGGGCCGCTGCCTGGCGCAGACCGCGCCTCCAGGCAGCGAGGGCGTCCCCTCGAGACCGCAGGGCACAGTCAACATCGACCAGTACATGCATGCGGCCTGGGACACCTTGTCGCGTTCGATGACCGACTGCCACTCGCTGGTAGACCCGAAGCTGACCACGCGGCCGGTGCTCTACGTCCCGGCCGAGGTGCCCATCCCGCCGCAGGTCGCCGCGCTCAAGGAGGCTTGCGGCGTAGAAGCCCGGCACCTGCCCAAGCGCATCGATCACCCGGGCGCCTTGATGCCTGAGGATATCCCGGCACCCGGCCTGCTCTACCTGCCCAACAAGTACGTCGTTCCCGGCGGACGCTTCAACGAGATGTATGGCTGGGACTCCTACTTCATTCTTCTCGGCCTGCTGGCGGACGGGCGCCGCGACCTGGCTCGCGGCATGGTCGAGAACTTCTTTTTCGAGATCGAACACTATGGCAACATCCTCAACGCGAACCGCACTTACTACCTGACCCGCTCGCAGCCGCCGCTGCTTTCCTCCATGATTCGGGACGTCTACGACGCGGACACGGCCGCCGCCAGTCCGCAGGCCCGCGCCGGGGCGGAGAGCTGGCTGGCCCGCGCCTACGGCTTTGCGACTCAGGATCACGACCTGTGGCTGACCCCGGCGCATCGAGCGGGCGACACCGGCCTGGCGCGCTACCACGACCTGGGCCACGGCCCGGTGCCGGAGATGGAAGACGCCAGCACCTATTACCCGGATGTAATCCACTGGCTACTTGCGCATCCTGAGGTCAAAACCGATTACCTGGTGGACGGACCGGATCTGGCGCCGGGCGAGCAAGGCTCCGCCTCCCCGCAAACGCTCGGCACCCTGGCCGAGATCAGCTGCGATCCGCGCGCGTCCAAGACCTGCGCCCGCGCCCACGTAGGCACCCACTGGCTGTCACGCACGTTTTACGAGGGCGATCGCGCCGATCGCGAATCCGGCTTCGACCAGACGTTCCGCTTCGGCCCGTTTTCGGGCTCGACGGAAGATTACGCCCCCGCCTGCCTGAATAGCCTGCTTTACAAATACGAACTCGACCTGGCCTGGATGGCCGACAAGCTGGGCAAACCGGCCGAAGCAGCCGCCTGGCGCAAGCAGGCTGCCGCGCGCAGGGCTGCGATCGACCGCTACCTGTGGAACCCGGCGCGCGGGCTCTACTTCGACTACAACACGTCGACGCACCGGCAGACCAGCTACGTGTACATCTCGACCTTGTACCCGCTCTGGGCAGGTGCCGCCTCGCCGGCCCAGGCCCGGGCCGTGCAGGCAAACGTCAAGCTGCTGCTGCAGCCCGGCGGCCTGGCTATGAGCACCACCGACTCCGGCGTGCAATGGGACTTGCCCTTTGGCTGGGCGCCGACCACCTGGTTCGGCATCGCCGGGCTGGCCAGGTCGGGCGACTTGTCCGATGCCCGCGAAGCAGCGAGGCGCTTTATGCATACGGTCGAAAACGGGTACCAGTCCGACGGCACGGTGCGTGAAAAGTACGACGTGGTCAACAGATCCGCCGAGGTGCGCGTGGCCACTGGATACAAGATGAACGTGGTTGGCTTTGGGTGGACGAACGGCGTGTATCTCAAATGCAAGCAGCTGCTTGCGGAGCCTGCGGCACAGGCACAGGGGGCTGCCCAGTGAGCGCGGGTGCGGCGCCGCCCGCGCGCGGCTTGCGCGACCTGGCTGTCGTCGGCCTGGGAGAGCTGCTGTGGGACCTGCTGCCCGCCGGACGCCAGCTGGGCGGCGCACCTGCGAACTTTGCCGTGATGGCTTCCCGGCTGGGCGCCCACGGCATCATCGCGAGCCGGCTTGGGGGCTCTGCCGCCGGGCCTGACGAGCTCGCCGTGGCGGCCCGAGCACTGCTGGCAGCCATGCCGGTCGACACGCGCTACCTGCAGCAGGACCCCGAGCACCTTACCGGCAGCGTTTCGGTCGAACTGGCGGCCGGGCAGCCGCACTACACCATCCATGCGCCGGTGGCGTGGGACTTTCTCGAGTTCACCGGGCAATGGCGGGAGCTTGCCGCGCGCGCCGATGCGGTTTGCTTTGGCGGCCTGGCCCAGCGGCATCCCGTGGCGCGAGCGGCCATCCACGCCTTTCTTGCGGGGACGCGCCCGGACTGCGTGCGCGTCTTCGATGTGAACTTTCGCAAGCCTTTTGTCACCGCTGACGCCGTGTGCGCCTCGCTGGAGCGAGCCACGATCCTCAAGCTGAATGACGGCGAGATGCCGGACCTGCTGGAGCTTGCGGGCCTGGCTGAAACGACCGAGGGCACGCATGAGGCTGACCCGGTGCGCATCGACTGGCTGGCGCGCTCGGCCCGGCGCCTGCTGGAGCGGTGGCCGGTGCAGCTGGCCGCCATTACGCTGGGCGCGCATGGCAGCCTGCTGGTGACGCGCGATGCGGTGTCGAGGCACACCGGCATCGTCACCGAAGTGGTCGATACGGTAGGCGCCGGAGACGCATTTACCGCGGCGCTCACGACCTATTACCTGCGTGCACCCTCGCGGCTCGATGCCCAGGCGCTGGCGGTGCTGAACGAGGCGGGCAACCGCTGGGGGTCCTGGGTTGCGTCGCAATCCGGCGCCATGCCCGCTCTCCCAGATGCAGTGCTGGCGCGCATGACCGCGCAGATCGACCAGGCTGCGCAGACAGCGTGAGCGCCCCACCTGCGACGGCGCGCGAGGTGACAAGCGAGCCGCCGCAGGGTACAACCATACCCGTATGGCTTCTCACGTTCCTACGCACCAGGAGCGCCTGGCACTGGGCGCCTCGCGTCGACAACAGCTTCCTCGCCAGCAGCACGGAGGCTGGCGAGCTACCGCCCGCAAGCACGATCCGCTTGCGCTGCTGGCGGAGTCGATGCAGGGGCGCGTTCCAGAGCTGATTCCGCTCAAGTACCAGCTCATGGCTGCCTCACCCTTCGGGTACTTTCGCGGAGCCGTGCCGGTCATGGCGGCCGACCTTGCTTCCCAGCCGAACACCGGCATCCTGAACCAGATCTGCGGCGACGCGCACGTGCGCAACCTGGGTGCCTTTGAGGCGCCCGACGGCCGGCTGGTGTTTGACATCAACGACTTTGACGAGACCACCCACGCCCCTTTTGAGTGGGACCTGAAGCGCATGGCCGCTAGCCTGGTGCTGGCCGGTCGCGAAAGCGGGAGCAAAGAAAGCGCCTGCCAGGAGGCGGTGGTCGCCTTTGCAGCCGCATATGCCGGGCTGATGCACTGCCTGAGCGAGTTGCCCGTGCTTGAGGTCGCTCGCTTTCAGGTCAAGCGGTTGAGCCGTAGCGGGCCCGTGGCGCCGGTGCTTGCCAAGGCCGAGCGCTCGACGCCCCTGCGCACCCTGGGCTCGCTCACCCGGCCTGCCAGGCTGGGCGACGTGTTGCTTGACGGCGTGCCGGCGCAGGAGGGACTGCGTAGCTTTACCGACATCCCCTCGCGACTGGCCGGCCAGCCGCCCACCTTGCGCAGGCTGTCGCCCGGCGAAGCGGGCCCGGTGCTTGGCTGCCTGGATGCTTATGAAAAAACGCTCCTGCCCGAGCGCAGGCATTTTCTGCGGAAGTATCGCGCAGTCGACGCAGGCTTCAAGATCGTCGGCACCGGCTCGGTCGGTCTCCGCGATTACGTAATCTACCTCGAAGGCAACGGGCCGGAGGATCCGCTTTTTCTGCAAATTAAGGAGGAGGTGCGCTCCGGCTGGGCGCAGTATGCGGAACAGATCGAGGGCTGCCCCGCCAACCACCCGCACGAGGGGAAGCGCGTAGCGGAGGGCCAGCGCGCCATGCAGTTTCAATCCGACCCTTTTCTGGGCTGGACCACGATCGAGGACGAGTCCGGGAGCCGGCCTTATCTTGTGCGCCAGTTGAACGACCACAAGGCATCGATCGAGGTAGAGGACCTGCACGGCGCAGGGCTGGTGGAGTATGCGCGCCTTTGCGGGGAGCTGCTGGCGCGCGGCGATGGCCGCTCAGGCGATGCCGTGCTGCTGCGCGGCTACGTAGGCAAGGGTGGCAGCCTTGCAGATGCGCTGGCCGAGTTTGCCGGGCGCTATGCAGACCAGACCGAGCGCGACTGGAAGGCGCTGGTTCGCTCGGGGCTAGGTAAGTCGCCGGAGGGAGCTGCCCCGGACCCGGCGCTGGCAGATGGGCACTTTGTCGGACGCATCGCCGCCAGTGCTGCCGGCAAGAAAAAACGAAAATAAGCATGCGCCTGCGCGCTACCGCTCTTTTGTTGCCCTGCCTGGCGGGCGTTAAGGACGCTGGCGAAGGAGCGCGCTTCCTCACCCTTAGTTTGTTTCGCATTCGGCCGGCATGCAATCGGGGAGAGAGCGCATCATCTCTGCAGGCGCCATGCCCGGAGCCGGGCAAGCTCTGCAAGTAAAATGGGGCCATGCTGCAACTCGCCGATGCCGGCAAACGATTCGGCCACAAGCTTCTTTTTGAGCACGCGAACTGGCTGGTGACGCCGAATGAGCGCACCGCGCTCGTAGGCGCGAACGGTACCGGCAAGTCCACCATCATGAAGATCCTGGCCGGGCAAGACGGGCTCGACTACGGCACCGTGCAGCGTACCCGCGGCATGAGCATCGGCTACCTGCCCCAGGACGGGCTTTCGCTTTCAGGTCGCAGCGTCTTTGACGAATGCCTGTCGGTCTTTGATGAGCTGCGAGGCCTGGAGGCCGAGCTTGAAACCCTGGCTGCATCGCTGTCGACCCTCGATCCGGAGAGCGCGGAATATGCCACAGTGGCTGATCGCTACTCCCGCGTCGGTGCGCGCTTCCATGCGAGCGACGGCTATGCGCTCGATGCGCAGGTGGGCGCGGTGCTTGGCGGCCTCGGCTTCTCAAAGCAGGACTGGGCGCGCCGCACAGAAGAGTTCTCCGGCGGCTGGCAGATGCGCATTGCGCTTGCCAAGCTCCTGCTGGCCAAGCCTGACCTGCTGCTGCTCGACGAGCCGACCAACCATCTTGACCTCGAAACGCGCAACTGGCTGGAGGACTATCTTCAGTCCTATCCGAACGGTTTTATTCTTATCTCGCACGATCGCTACTTTATCGACACCGCCGTCACAAAGATCGTCGAGGTATGGAACAAGGCGCTGCATTTCTACACCGGCAACTATGCCAAGTATCTGGCACAACGCGACGAGCGACGCACCCAGTTAGAAGCGGCTTACAAGAATCAGCGCGAACGCATTGCCGATCTTGAAGCATTTATCAGCCGCTTCCGCTACCAGGCCACCAAGGCCAAGCAAGTGCAGAGCCGCATCAAGGAGCTTGAAAAGATCGAACGGATCGAGATTCCCGAGGAGGAGCCGACGATCCACTTCACCATCCCGCAGCCCCCGGCGAGCGGTCGCACGGTGATTGAGGTCTCTCATCTGACCAAGATCTACGAACCGAAGACGATCCTCGAAGATGTCAGTTTCACCATCGACAGAGGCGACCGCATCGCCCTGGTGGGCGCGAACGGCGCGGGTAAATCGACGCTGATCCGCATGCTGGCTGGTCTTGAACCGCCGACGGGCGGCGAGATCAAGCTCGGCCACAACGTGCTCGCCGACTACTTTGCTCAGGACCAATACAAGGTGCTCGACCCCAGCGCCAAGATGCTCGACGACATCTCCGGCATCGCGCCCAGGGTGCCGCAGACGGAACTGCGCAGCCTGCTGGGATGCTTCATGTTCTCGGGCGACGATGTCTTCAAGCCGCTCGGCGTGCTCTCGGGCGGGGAGCGCAACCGCTACGCCATGGCCAAGATGCTGGTCTCCCCGGCCAACATGCTGCTGCTCGACGAACCTACCAACCATCTCGACCTGCGCGCGAAGGATGTGCTGCTCGACGCGATCCGCAACTTTACCGGCACGGTTCTCTTCGTCTCGCACGACCGCTACTTCATAGACGGCCTCGCCACGCGCGTCTTCGAGGTGGAAGAGCGACGCGTGCATGTCTATCCGGGCAACTACGAGGACTATCTGTGGCGCAAGCAGGGCGGCCCGGAGAAGGTAACCGCCGCGCTTACAACCGCGCCTCCGGCGACGATC
>CAXTPL010000188.1:0-550 GCA_964246065.1 uncultured Acidobacteriaceae bacterium | reverse complement strand
GCCCGTTTTGGAGAAGCAGAACGTCAAGCGGCTGAATCCAATCAAGCTGAAACAATTGGAGGAGCGCCTGGCGTTCGTCGAAAACGAGATTCCGAAGACGGAGGAGTGCATCGCTTTGGCGGAGGAGAGTCTGGGGAGGTTCGTGTCCGCCGAAGACTCGCAGCGCATTGCGGCGCAGTTAGAAGGCTTGCGAAAAAAGCGGGGCGACTTACTGGCCGAGTGGGAGGAGTTAGCGTTGGCGCTGGAAGAACAGGACGCGCCGGTCTAGGAAACGCGGATTCCCTTCGGGAATTAAAACAAGAAAAGCAAGAGCAACGACAAAGGTCCAGCAGATTTAGGATCGGTAAATAAGAGAACGAATAAGGTAAGTAGTTAGCTGAGGAATATGAAGAACGAACATAAGCATCCTTTGGAAGAGATCCTCATGCAGCGCATCGCCGTTATCGACGGTGCGATGGGCACGACGATTCGCACCTATGGCATGACGGAAGCGCACATGCGCGGCTCGCGCTTCAGGGACTCAATCAAAGATCTGCTCAATAACGGCGAT
>CAXTPL010000187.1:552-6741 GCA_964246065.1 uncultured Acidobacteriaceae bacterium | reverse complement strand
GGCCCGTCGTCGAGACCCTTGGCTGTGGTTAGGCGGGTTTCCGCTGAGCCCGGGCGACCGTCGGCAGCAATTGTGTAGATATCAAATTCGCCCCCGCGTTCGCCGGTAAAGGCGAGCGTGGTGCCGTCCGGCGACCAGCCATGCAAGTACGAGGGCGCGTTCGCGGTAAGCTGGCGCGGCTCTCCTCCGGCGAGCGGAAGAATAGATACGCGCGACTTTCCATCGGGTTGGGAGCCGTCGCTGATGCCGAGCGATGCGCCGTCGGGCGAGAGCACATGGTCGTTGTTGATCCGGTGCGCCGAGCCGGAAGGGATCTCGGTGGCGACCGGAGGAGCGAGTTGCCGAACCTCGGGCGCGACGTAGGGGATGCGCCACATATGTCCGTCCTGGTTGAAGAGCAGCGAGGCTCCGTCGCGTTGCCAGTTCGGCGCTTCAAAGTGCGCGCGGGCCACGTAGGTCACGCGCCGGTCGGTGGACGCAACGTTGACCGTCTCCAGCGTGCTGTAGAGAGTCCCTTTATCGGTTGAGGCCGGAAGCGACTCGAGCGCCACCTGGCGAAAGACGGCTGTTTCGCTGCGCTCTTTTTCGTGCGAGCAGACGCCGATGCCGACGTAATAGTCCCCTGCGAGGGAGACTTGGATCGATGCGCCGGAGGGCTCCAACGTGCCGTGGGGACCCTGCACAAAGACGTAGGCACGGGTACCCCGCTTTTCTATCCGGACGCGCTCAGGCGCGGAGATGCTCGACTCGACCTCATGCGTATTGGCGCCAGGCGCGTCGCGATACTGAAGGGACGTAAGGCCATCGCCGTGCCGGGCCACATCGATGTACGGGGATTGGGCGTCAAGGGACTGGCGCACCATGAGCACGGCTTTGCGGTGATTGTTGCCGCCGCTGTCGGGGAACGAGATGTTGGCGGTGAGGGCTACGTCGCCGGAGACTTTTTTCCAGAGGAAGTGGAAGTCGTCGACGCTGAACCACATGTTTTCTCCGTTGCCCTGGACGGTGTACGTGCCGGTCGCAGCGTCATAGGCGGCGGAGCCCGGGTGAGCGACAGAACCTATGTCTGCCTGGCCCTCAAAGAGACCGAGTCGCGGTGTTTGCGCCTTTGAGGCCGCGACGAGTAAGCCTGCGAAGCAGAGCGAGGCGAGTATGTAGCTGTAGCGGTGGCGAGAGTTGGTCATGGATTCGATCCCTCCGGCAGCAAGCGATGAGGCGGCCAACGATGATGGCGATGGGCGTGTCATGGTCTGGGGAGTCGGCTAGCCTGCTGAAGGGCCAATACCGCATAGCCGGTCGCTGCGTCGCTCATAAACAAGCCGATGTTGCTTTCAGGATCTCGCTGCTTGTTGAGCGAGTAGGCGCGCCACTTGCCGTCTTTCTCCTGATGGGTTTGGAGCCACTGGACGCCGCGGGCGATGCTGCTGCGAAAGGTCGGCGTCGCGGCGTATGGCTCCATCGCCAGCACAACAAGCGCCGTGGCGTAGCCATCGCTTGCTGCAGGCTGGGCAGACCGGTCGTGCCGCTCCCAAGGTTCAAGCGACGCCAGCCTCCAGCCGCCGTCTGCCTGTTGCAGCGCAAGGACACTTGAGAGCAGCGCCTGGCGCTGCGAGTCGCTCAGCAGCCCGGCGCGCTGGGCCGAAACCCAAAGCAGATAAAGCCGGTTGAGCAGCGGCTGCGCCTCATAGTGCCTGCGGAGGTAGCTGGCTACGCCAAACAGGTGCGCCTTGTTTTCCGCGTCCTGCTCAAAGACGGCAGGCATGGTTCCTGCTTCAAGCATCAGCATCGTCGCACCTTGGTAGCTGCTTTGGCCTGCTTCCCAGGGAGCGAGGTGGAAGTCCTGCCAGAGCCAGCCGCCGGCATCTTCGCCGCTTCCCTGCTGGAGGTTCCATGCGTTGCGGAGGGCGGACTGGGTGACAGGCCGAAGCCTGCCGGCACGCCGGTCGTAACTTGCAAGCACCACCGCGTTCATGACGGCTTCTGTTGCATGCGACTGCGCGGTTTTGCCCTCGCCGTAGTCCGCATCGGAGTAGAACGGGACCATCTGGGACCACCCGTTGACGCGGGTTTCGACATTGGCGAGCATGATCTTTTCAGGGGCCGGCATAGTGGGTGCAAGCGTGGACCGAGACAACGCGTACGGCACCCCGGTGTGGCAGGAGATGCAGACCGTGCCATGATCGCGCCTGGCCTGAGGCCAGCCCTGCCACCACGTTTGGCGTGCATCGAGATAGCTGGCCGCGGCGGCAGGGTTCCAAGAGGGGGTTGCCGGGGCAGGGGAACCGTGCAGCGCAGAGAGGGTACAAGCGATGAGAGCGGTGGCGGAGGGAAGCAAGACGAACCAGCGCCTGGCGGGACGGTTTGCCATGTCCATTTGCTCCTCTCCTGCGCGGGAGAGCCCGCCCGCAGCTTTCAAGGGAAACGATACAACCTTGAGCCTGCGCTCCGCACACAGCGGCGGAAGCGAGGCGCAATGATTCTTCAGAGGGAGAGGGGATTTCATTGCGGTGGAGATTCATGGAACATTCATATGGGCCGCGAGGTGAAGTACACCAAGCATTCATGTTGGCCCGGTAGACCTTCGTTACAAGGCCGTCATGGGCGAGCGCTGGGGAGACCGGCGGAGCGTCGAGGTGGCGCCTGAAACGGGGGAGAAGGCATGGAGCAGTTGTTGAGGAAGGCCTGCGCGGTGCTGGCGATCAGCACGTTGTTGCAGCCGATGTTTGGGATGGCCCAGCAGGGAACGAGCACGGTGCAGGTGCAAAAGGTCGACAGGGAGCAGGTGGTGCCCGCACCGAGATCGAGCGACGAAGTGGCGCGTTACGCCTTCAGGGTAGAAGACGCACCCAGCCTTTCGCACGATCAAAAACTCGCGCTGGTCAAGCAAAAGATCAAGTATGTGTTTGTATTGTTCCAGGAGAACCGCTCCTTCGACTTCTACTTCGGGACGTACCCGGGAGCAAACGGTTTGTTCTCGCAGGCGGCGAGCGCGACGGTCGGCTTTGTGCAGCCGCTGGTGGATACAACTGGCCGGGTGACTAGCATTTCGCCGTTTAAGATTCCGCAAAGCGTGACGGATGGGAACGGGAACGCTGTGTTGTTGTATCCCGAAGATACAGACTCGGTAAACCACGGGCATGTTGCCATTGACAATAAGCTGGACCTCGATGCGAACCACGTGGCGCGGAACGACCGGTATGCTTTCACTGAAGAAGCGCTGAAAGGGACTCTGAGCGCGGATGGCTCCACTTACAGCGGGCCGCTGCCTACACTGCAGCAGAAGCAGATGGGCGAGCTGGTGATGGGACACGTGGACTGCGACACGGTACCGTTTATGTGGAACTATGCGGACCGTTTTACGCTATTCGACAACTTCTTCGACACGGTGATTGGACCGTCGACGCCCAATGCAATTGCCATGATCGCGGGGCAGTCCGGCAAGACGCAGTGGGTGGAGCACCCCGAACTGGCGAGCAACGTGGTGACGAACAACTCGCAGGTGCCGGTTACCTCCGATCCGCAGCCGTTCTGGGGTTCAGCTCTGGACGTTTTTACGCCGCCGGGGCAGAAGCAGCCGGTGGATAATCCAGGCGGAGTGAGCGCGAACCCGGCCTCCAACCAGACGTATGCGACGCTGCCGCTGTCGTTTATGGGCAACCAGATCCAGACCATTACGGCGGGGGATGCCAACCCGGTGATGGATCTGCAGGATGTGCAGAACGACATCGTGAAGATCCAGGGTGATGGCAACCAGCCGATCAACTGGGGATGGTTCCAGGAAGGGTATGACCACGAGATTACCGACCCGAACGGAGCAGCGACCAACTACGACTACATTGCGCACCACAATGCGCCGCAGTACTTCGGCTACCTGGCGAACAACCCGGGGGAAAGCAAGGCGCATCTTGCCGGGCTTACCGACTTTTACAGCCTGATGTTCAGCGGGAATCTTCCGTCGTCGGGCGTGGCGTACGTGCGGGGCGGCTACGGCAACCTGGACGGGCTGGTCCCCCGCTCGCCAAGTCCGGCGGTGAAGGCGGCTTTCAAGGGCAACGACGACCATCCGGGCTATTCAGACGCACAGATCTCCGAGACGCTGCTGGCGGACTCAATCAACACGATTGCCAACAGCAAGTACTGGCCGGAGAGCGTGATCATCATCACCTATGACGAGAGCGACGGCCTTTTTGATCATACGCAACCGAGCATCCGCTCCTTCGATCCTCTTGGGAATGCGTTGGACCAGGGGCCGCGGATTCCAGCGATTGTGATCTCGCCCTATGCCAAGGCGCATGCCATTTCGCACGAGGCGAGCGAGCATGGTTCGGTGATCAAGTTTATCGATGAGCTGTTCGGCTTGACGCCGTTGGCCGATCTGCCGGATGAGGCGGCCGCGCGCACCAAGGGAGAGCAGCTGTACGGGCAGAAGAATCTCGGGCCGTCCGACGACAAGACGGAAGGAGTAGGCGACCTGCTGACGGCATTTGATGATGCGCGACTGCAGGGAACCTCGCCCATTCTGCCTGCGTCGTATGCGGAGATTCCGCAAAGCATCGTGGAAACACTGCCGCATGCGGGCGCGCAGGGCTGCCGCGCGCTGCAGATTACGCCTACAGATACGGTTGGCGGCAAGGTGATCGACCCGGCACCGGCGGACTTTAACCCTCGGCCGAACACGAACAAGGGCTTGCCGACCTCGGGCAGCTGGCCAACGAACTAGTGTGAGTGAAGACAACATAGCGGCCGGGCTCGGTGAGCCTGGCCGCTCTGTTTTTTGGAGGAAGCGATACGACGATGATGCGACGACTAGCAGTGAGTTTGCCGGCAGCCCTTGCGGCGCTGTGTTTCTGCCTGCCCTGCCAGGCCTATGGAGATAGCACGCTCCAAAAGGTACGAGCGGCAGGGAGCCTGGCCTGCGGGGTAGACTTCGAAGAGGCCGAGTACTCGATCAGCGATGCGCACGGGAACCATTCCTTGTTCGACATCGATATCTGCAAGGCCGTGGCGGTTGCGGTGCTTGGGCCCGGCGCGAAGTTTACGGTGGTGCCTTATCGCGCGGAAAAAGATGCCTTGAACGGCCTGAAGGCTGGAAAGGCGGCGCTGGTCGCGACCGCGTCGGCAAACCTGAGCAACTCCGCCGACCCCGGGCTGCGGTTGTCTCGGCCCGTGTTTTACGATGCGCAGGGTTTGCTGGTGAACAAGGCCATGGGCATAGGCAAGGTGCAGGACCTCGCGGGGAAAAAGATCTGCTTTCTGGGGGACACGGAGATTCAGCAGCAGCTGCAGGGGTACATGGATCGGGCAAGGATGAAGTGGCTGCCGTTTCCTTTTTCAGAAGAAGGAGAGATGGAGGCGGGCCTGATTACGGGCAACTGCGCCGCGGTGAGTGCGGATGTATCGCAGCTGGCTTATGAGCGGATTGCCTTCCAGAAGATGGCAGCAGATTTCGCTATTCTGCCGGATGTGCTCGCCGAGGATCCCCTGGCGGTAGCCGCGCGTGGGGACGACCCGCAATGGGCCGCGATCGTGAACTGGGTGGTGGAGGCGCTCATCTTGGCGGAGGAGAGCGGGGTGACGCAGGGGAACGTGGCGGCGATGCAGAAGTCGGACGATCCGCTGGTGATGCGTTTGCTGGGCACGCAACGGGGCTATGGACAGTATCTGGGCCTGGAGGACGGGTGGGCGTCGAACGTGATTACGGCTGTGGGGAACTATGGCGAGGTATTTGAGCGAGATCTGGGCAGCGGGTCACGGATGAAGCTCGAAAGGGGAGAGAACCGGCTCTGGCAGAAGGGTGGCGTGATGGTGGGCGCGCCGATACGATAGCAGGCCCGCTACCGGGTGCAGCCGCCGCCCTCAAGCATGGCGGTAACAAGAGCCAGTGGGAGGCCGACGACGTTGTAGTAACAGCCGTGGATGCGGGGAATCCACCGGGCGGCGTAACCCTGGATGGCGTAGGCGCCGGCCTTGTCAGAGGGCTCGCCGGTGGCGAGATAGGCGGCAATGTCGGGTTCGGCGAGGGCTTGGAAGTTGACCCAGGTGAGTTCGGCGGCAACCTCGGTGCGGTGGAGCGAGCGGACGCAGACACCGGTGACGACCTGGTGGGTCGCGCCGGAGAGCAAGCGGAGCATGCGGGCAGCGTCTTGATGGTCGGCGGGCTTGCCCAGGGTGGAGCCGTCGGGCGCGATG
>CAXTPL010000187.1:0-542 GCA_964246065.1 uncultured Acidobacteriaceae bacterium | reverse complement strand
CGCCTAAAACGATGGTGTCGCCGGCGTGCGGATCGAGAGTGGTGAAGATGGTTTCTGCCTTTTCACGGGCGAGGCGGAGGGCGAAGGTTATGGGGTCTTCGCCTGGGGCTTGGAGCTCGGGGATATGCGCGGGCTGGACGAGGAAGGAGAAGCCGGCCTGGTTGAGGAGTTCGCGGCGGCGCGGCGAGGCGGAGGCAAGGACGAGCATTCCGGGTCAGCTCTCCTGGGGCGCCGGTGGCGCGAGCAGGCCGGTGCGTGTGCCTTGCGTGTCGGCGATGCCCCAGGCCATGCCGGGGGTGTTGTTGGCGATGCCGTAGCGGCCATCCGGGCCGAGCAGGATGATGCCGCCGTGACCGCGGAGGCGGGTGTGGAGGTAGTTTATGGCGGCTTGCGCAGCCTCTGCTGGCGGGTGGCCAGCGGCTACGCGGTCGACGGCCCATTTGCCGAGGACGAGCTTCATGATCGGCTCGCCCCAACCGGTCAGAGAGGTAGCGGCGCTCTGGTTGTCGGCGTAGCAGCCGCAGCCGATGAGCGACGAGTCG
>CAXTPL010000186.1:2771-6744 GCA_964246065.1 uncultured Acidobacteriaceae bacterium | reverse complement strand
CGTGGCGGAGGCGCATGCAGAGGCGCGCCGCCCGGACGGCCCAGTCCCCTACTGGGCGCGGCGAAGGTGGACCTGGTCCCCGAGCAGCGTGTATTCGGCCGAGCATTGGGGAGCAGCGCACAGCATCGGCTGCAGTCCGTCATACTGCGCTCGCGTCAGCAGCCCCAGCGCTCCGCACGACGGGCATGCGAGCACCGCACGGAAGGGGTTGGCGCCCGCACACTCCCCCTGTTCGAGCATCAACAGCGTTCCCGGTTCCACACTCTCCGCGGCCATCCATGCCCCGGCCTGCTGCGCGTAGTCCGTGATAGGGGTGTTTCCTTGTCGATCCTGCATGACGTGTTTATCGGCAATGAGCCACCGCGCGACACGGCAGTCCCTTTCCGGGACACCGAGGCTGCGGCGGAACGAGAAAAGGTCAGCCGCTGGTCGAAAGCAGCGGAGCCGCCTGGACCGCGCGGCTCACCGCTCGCGCTACCCGCTCAATCTCTCCGTGCCCAAGGTAGGGGTGCATGGGCAGGCTCAGCACGCGCGCGGCCGAACGCTCGGCGACAGGCAGGCTCTTGCGGCAGCCGGGCAGCGCAGCAAAAACGGGCTGCAGGTGCATGGGCACGGGGTAGTGCACCGCTGTCGGCACCCCCTCAGCAGCCAGAAAGGCTACAACGGCTTCGCGATCCTCCACCTCAAGCGTGTACTGCGCCCAGGCGCTGCTGTTGCCCTCGCGGACCAGGGGCGTGCGCAGCAGCCCGGAGAGCGCCACATCCGCCAAAGCTTCGGTATAGGCCTGGGCAACCCGGTCGCGTGCCGCTAGCTCATCCGTAAACACGGCCAGCTTGGCCAGCAGGATCGCCGCCTGCAGTGTATCCAGCCGACCGTTGATGCCGATCCGCGTGTGCCGGTACCGCTGTGCCTGCCCATGGTTGCGCAACTGGCCCATTGCCTCGGCCAGCGTTTCGTCGTCCGTAAAGCAGGCCCCTCCATCGCCATAGGCCCCGAGCGGCTTTGAAGGAAAAAAGCTGGTGCAGCCGATGGTCGAAAGCCCGCAGGACGCGCGGCCCTTGTAGGTCGAGCCGAAGCTCTGCGCCGCGTCCTCAATCACTGGGAGCCCATGCCGCTCCGCCACCGAATTGATCGCGTCCATCTCCGCAGGCTGCCCGTAGAGCGAAACCGGCATGATGGCCCGGGTGCGTGGGGTGATCGCTGCCTCGATCAGCGCGGGGTTCAGGTTGTAGGTGTCTGTTTCGATATCGACCATCACCGGCACCGCGCCGAGCAGGGCGATCATTTCGCCGGTCGCAAAAAAGGTGAAGGGCGAGGTGATTACCTCGTCGCCCGCGCCGATGCCGAGCGCCATCAACGCCAGCAGCAGCGCGTCTGTGCCGCTCGAGCAGCTGATGCAATGCCGCACACCTGCCCGCTCGGCCAGCTGCCGCTCCAGCTCGCCGACTTCAGGACCCAGGATGTACTGCCCATGCTCGAGCACCGCGTGAATGCGAGCGTCCACTTCGCTCTGGATAGCCCGGTACTGCGCCTGCAGGTCCACAAACTGCATCATCGGCTTTGCTTTGCTCACTCCGGCTGCGCTCCTTCACACACAACCTGATTCTAGAAGATTCACGGCTGCGGGTGCCCCGACCGGTTCTCTTTTGGACGAACGGCTTCACTCGTTGTTGTTTCCTGCAAGGGAGAGACCATGCGTCGTAGAGAGCAGTTGTTGGGCATCCTGGCGCTGGCAGGCTCCGCGATATCCTGGTGGCCGATGGAAATCGAACCGGACCTCGGGCTGCTATCCCCATGGCTTCCTTTGGCGCTCATCGGGTGCGCGACAAGCTGCATCACCCTGCTCTCCACCAGGCCATGGCGGGAACTCGTGCTCCTATCCGGGATTGGCAGCACAGTCGGCCTGATCGGCGGGATGTATCTCTGGCCGATCAGCGATGGCATCGCTGCCTCCTCGGTTCCTGTCGCTTTTGCGCCGATGAATCAGGCCGGGCGGGATGCAAGATGGAGTGGGACCGGACCCGCCACACCTGCCGGCCCTGCGAGACGCTTCGCTAGCAGCAATTGCCTCGAATCAACAACCGGGCGCGCTACCTGACGGATGCGGAACCACTTACCGCGGCAGCCGCTACTGCATTGGGAGCTGCCGCACTCGCGCCCTTCCCGTCCAGCTCCTTGTATATCTCCTCATTGCGAATAATCGCCTGCACGTAATCCCGCGTCTCGGTGAACGGGATTGACTCGACAAACTCATCGATGCCGGTATAGGTCGAGGCGGACTGCCAATCCGTTACCCGGCTATCCCCTGCGTTGTACGCCGCAAAGGCATACTCCTGGTGGCCGCCAAACTTGTCCAGCGTCTGCTTGAGGTACGCCGTGCCCAGCTTGATGTTGATTGCCGGATCGAGCAGCGCATCTGCCTCGAGGTGGCTGCTCACCCCTTCCTGCTTCGCCATCTGGCGTCCGACCGAAGGCAGCAGCTGCATCAGCCCGTAGGCGTTCGCGTAAGAGATCACCCGCGGATTGAACTCCGACTCCTGCCGGATCAGCGATGCCACCATGTACGGGTTGAGCCCGTTGCGCTCAGACTCGGCCTTGATCGTCGGCCAGTACACCTCCGGGAAGAGAATGCGCCAGTACGCGAGCGGCAATGCGTCGATAGGAGCCGACGTATAAAACGGGATCGCGCGCTTGAGCGAGCGCATCGCCCGGTAGGCCTCGCCATACGAGGCGTACAGCCGCGCCTCGGCGAGCGAGCCCCAGCTGTCCGATCCTTCCGCCGCATGGATCTCCTGCGCGAGGTAGTCATTGAGCCCGGCGTTGGCCAGCAGCTGCGCCTTGGCAAGGTGCGGGTCGTCGTCTGGCACATCCTCAGTCAGGGTCGGAATCTGCTCCGGCTGCATATTGCTCAGCATGTTGACCGTGGCCGGGGTCACGCCGCCAAGCGAAGCCAACCGCTCCTGTGCAATGGCTGCGTAGTAGTAGTGCCGATACACACGCGTTTCGGTCTGAAAGTAGGCCGCCGCCATCGAAGGCTGCCGCTCCTGGTCAAGGTACAGCCGCCCGCGCCAGTAAAGCGCCGCTGGCACCTCCTTACCATCAGCAAAGAGCGCCAGCTGCTCGTCCATGAGGCGAGCGGCATCGGAGTAGTCGCGGATGCGATAGTTCAGCCACGCTGCTCGCCAGTGCGCCGGGCTTGCATGCTCGGAGCGAGGAAAGCGCTTTGCTTCCTCCAGGTAGTACTGGATGGCACTCGGATACTCCTTGCGCAACAGGTACATGTTGCCGCTGGAGAAGAGCGCCTCGCTCAGCCACGGGCTTGAGGGAAAACGCGACTCCATCGCCGTGACAATCGCCTGCTGAGTCGCGGTGTCGTTGTTATTGCGCGCCAGCTCCATCAGCAGATACTGGCGATGTGCGCCGCTTTCATCGCTCGTGTCCGGCACCCGGTCCAGTTCTTCGCGGGTCAGCCGCTTCAGCTTCCAGTCACACGCAGCGGCCGAGATCAACAGCGAATTGCGTTCAGCCTCGTTCAACTGTGGGTCGCCGGCAAGCGCGCGAAACTCGTCCGCCGCTGGAGCGAAGCGTCCGGAATGGAAGAGCGTGTCGGCATGGCGGCGGCGCTCGTCAAGAGGCAGAGCCTGCCACTGGCCGCTCTGCGTAAGCTGCGCCTGCGCAATCGTTGCCTCATTGCTCAATGGCGCGGTATCGACCACCCTGCGAAATAGCACCGCCGCGTCGGCCTGCTGCCCGGCCAGCTGCTGCGCCTTCGCCATTGCAAGCAGGTAGTCCGGCTTGCCTGCGACAGGCTCAGCCGCATGGGCCCGCAACACACGCAGGGCACTTTGCGGGTCACCCTGCTGGAGGTATGAATTTGCCTCCAGCACAGGCACAGCCGCAGTGAAGATCGAATCAGGATACTTAACGGTAAAGCCGCTTAGAATTGCATCGGCCGCAGGCAGCTGGTTTGATT
>CAXTPL010000186.1:0-2761 GCA_964246065.1 uncultured Acidobacteriaceae bacterium | reverse complement strand
GATTGAAGGTCAGCCTGCGCGGCAAAGTAGGCCGCGTAGTCGTCGAGCGCGTCGCCTTGCGCGCTGGCCTGGCGCAGTGCTCCCAGTGCGTCCTCGTACCGATGGTCCAGCAGGTAAGCGTGCCCGAGCGCCAGGTACGCTGCCGCCGCTGCCTCGCCCGTGTGCGCATGGGCGTAAGCGGTAACGCCCGCATACGCCGCAGGGCTGCGATAGTTGCCCAACTGCTGGGCCATGGGCCGCAGCTGCGATGACGCAACGAAAGCCTGCTGCAGCTTATGCGTCTTGGCCAGCGCCCTGGCCGAGAGCGGATGCTTGCGCCCACGCCTGCGCAGGACCACCCGGGCGCGGGCGGAGTGCGCTCCGCTCATGTGGCCGGCCTTGGCGTGACCCTTCGCGGTCCCTTTATGCGCGGCTTTGGTAACGCCGTGCGCGGCAGGCTTGGCGTGCTTGTGCCCCTGGGCAGGGGCTGCCGGTGGCGCAAACAGCAGCGCAGCCAACGCCAGCGAGCCTGCCTCCAGAAGCGACCTGCGCCCAAATGAGAAGAAGGAATGGAGATTCAAGATCAGAGGACTCCCACCTCAAACTCTAAGGCGAAAGGCTCCCCGGTGGGCGGCAATAATGATCCGAAGATCACCGTAGTGCAAGCGAAGGTACGGGGCAGACGCCGGTGTGCTCATCGACGAGCCCTGCTGTTGCCCTGGGACGGCTGCACCTTCAGTTCATCCTCTGCAGCTCGGCCGGTGGTATAACGCCTGCTATGGGACCCTTTGAGCAGACATCTGTCACCCGCCGCCGCTTTCTGCGGCAGAGCTTTGTCTTCAGCGCTGCCGCTTCGCTTGGCAGGCTGTCGTCCCTCCCCGCGGTGCCGGCGGCGGGGGAGCTTGACCTGCTGATGATCGGCGACTGGGGTCGCGACACCTCGCAGGCGGGCCAGCGCGCCGTAGCCACCGGCATGGTCAACTACGCGCGCCGGCTGCCGACGCTGCCCCAGGCGACGCTGCTGCTCGGCGACAGTTGGTACGGCGAGCTGGCCGGTGGCGTCGACTCACCCCGCTGGAAGTGGCAGTTTGAAGAGATGTACCCGGCCTCTGCCCTGCCGGGCCCAGCGTATTCCCTGCTCGGCAACCACGACTACCAGCGCTGGCCTGAGAGCAAGGTCGACGCCGAGCTGGCGTACGCGCGTACGGGCAAGTCGCGCTTCACTATGCCCGCCAAGTGGTACACCTTCGACTTCCCTGCGCACGACCCGCTGATTACGTTCATCGCGCTCGACAGCAACACGCCGAAGAACCATGCGAAACACTCCGGCACGAGCCGCGACTTTACCCTGACGCAAACCGAGTATGACGAGCAGCTCACATGGTTTGAGGCGCAGCTCAAGCGCCCACCCACGGCACCGCACCTGGGCGTCAGGGCCCATCACCCGAGCTACTCCGATGGCCCGCACGGCGACCACGCGACGCTGGTACGCGACTGGGACCCGCTGCTGCGCAGGTACAACGTGCCGCTCTACCTAGCGGGCCATGACCACGATCTGCAGCACCTTGAGTTTCAAGGCCACCCCACCAGCTTCTTCCTTTCAGGCGGCGGCGGCGCCGACCTTTACGACCTCAAGATCGAGCAGGGCGAGCGCGGCCCTTACGCGGAAAAGATCTTCGGCTTCAGCCATCTCGCGGCCACCCGGCACGACATGACCCTGCGCCACCTCGATGCCGATGGCCGCATGCTGCACGGCTTCCGCAAAGGTGCGAGTGGTAAGGTGGAGGTGCTGGCGTAGACCGGGAGCAGACCTTTAAACCCCGCGCTGCCGCCTCGCCAAACACTGGAAGCTGGATGACCTTCTTCAGGGCTGCTCTTGCCGTCGTGCTTGTTTTGTGTGCGGCGATCTTTGTGGTGATCTCCTGGCATTGGCCGCTGGTCGGCGACGCTCCCCTGATCCACTACATAGTGTTCCTTATGGGCCGGGGTCTTGCACCCTATCGCCAGATCGTGGACCTCAACGAGCCTGGAGCTCTTGCCCTGGAAGCCCTTGCGATGGACGTTCTAGGTACGGGGGCTCGTGCCTGGCGTGTCTTCGACCTGCTGCTGCTCGCCTCCATTGCCGCGGCCATGTTCGGCATTTGCCGCAGAGCAGGCTGGTTTCCGGCTTTGTTTGCGTCTGCAACCTTTGCTCTGATCCACGCCAGGGATGGATTGATCCAGCAGGGGCAGCGCGACCTGTCGATCGCCGCGCTGCTCCTCGGTGGCTATGCCCTGCTTACGCTTGTGCTGCGAGCCGAAGTCGGGGAAGCGTTCGCTACAACCCTGTTGGCAGGCGCATGCCTCGGCGCAGCCTGCACAGTGAAACTGACGGCGCTGGCAGCGGTGCCTGCATTTCTCGCTTTGTTCGCCTGGGACCTGGCTGCACAAGGCCGCGCATGGAAGCGGCATCTGCTCGCCGGCTCCGCAGCAGCCGCGCTTCCGCTGGTTGCCTCGGCTGTCTTTCTGCTGAGCAGGCACGCGCTCGGCGCCTTTGCAACGCTTACCGCAGAGCTTGCGCCACTCCACGCCTCGCTTTGGCGGCTCTCATCGCGCGCCCTGCTGCTCGGCGCAGTTTCCTCCATCACTGTACCCCTCCTCGCCTGCTGGTTGCCGCTCTTCCTGAGGCAAAAGCGCTGGCGCATCCGCGAAGACAAAGGCTTGCTCGTCGGCTTCTTATTCGGCATCTTTTCATTCTTTGTACAAGGGCGCGGCTACCCTTACCACCGCTACCCTTCTGAGG
>CAXTPL010000185.1:0-6765 GCA_964246065.1 uncultured Acidobacteriaceae bacterium | reverse complement strand
CGGCTGGCGGCCGCCGGCTGGCAGCGGGTTGCTTCCTCCAGGGTTTGCGGCGGCCGCACCGCTTGCGCAGTGTGTTTCCGTCTTGCTTGTATGCAGCTGGAGCGCCGATGCGGCGATGATAGAAAAACATGCGCGTACTGGTGATCGAAGATGAAGAGCGGGTGGCGGAGAACATCGCCACGGCGCTGCGCGAAACGCAGGGGCTGGCTGTGGATCTCGCATCCGACGGCGATATGGGGGCTCACCTGGCCTCCTCCGGCCACTATGACACCATCCTGCTCGACCTGATGCTGCCCAAGCTCGACGGCATGGGGGTGCTGAAGCGGATGCGCGCGCGCGGGCTGCGGACGCCGGTGCTGGTGCTTACGGCAAGGGATGAGACCGGGTCCATCATCGAGCTGCTCAACGCGGGCGCAGACGATTACCTGGCCAAGCCTTTTGACCTCGGCGAGCTGCTGGCGCGGGTCAAAGCACTGATCCGGCGCGGTAAAGGCGTGGCTTCGCCCCGGCTCACGCTGCAGGATCTCGAGCTCAACACGCTCAACCAGACCGTCCGGCGCGGAGGGCGGCGCATCGATCTGTCGCCCATGGAATACCGCATCCTTGAGTACCTGATGCACCACCCGGATACCATCGTCTCCAAGCGCGAGCTGCTTGAGCACCTGTACGACTACAACTGGGAGCGGCATTCCAACGTGATCGAAGCCCACATCTCCAACCTGCGCCGCAAGTTGAGCGCGGACGCGCCGCTGCCGTACCTTGAGACGCTGCGCGGACGCGGCTACCGGCTCGCACCCGAGGGCGAGTTCGACGCAGAAGCGGGCTTGGCGGAGCAAGACTCGGACGAGCGACGAGGCGAGCTGCCAGGGGGAGAGCCGGCAGAATGAGAACGCACTCCATCGCACGGCGGGTCGTGCTGCTGTTCCTGCTGGTGGAGGTGGTCTGTGCGCTCTGCATGACAGGGTTCGTCTTTGTGTATGAGCGCCATACGCACTTTCACTCGCTGGACCTGGCGCTGCGCGGGCGCGCGGACACGCTGATGGGCGCCGTTGCCGACCTTGAGGATAAGGATGACAACGTTTTTCTGGACCTTGACGGCATCCGGCTGCCGGAGGACGACCTTTACGAGGTACGCGACGTAGACCACCGCCTGCTGGGCCGAAGTGGCAGGTGGGTACCGCCGTCCGCGCTAGCCAGCGCTCCGCTCGAGCCGTCTGGCCTGTATCGGACGATCCACGTCAACGGAGTGGAGTACCGCGCGGTGCGGATTACCGGGCTCCGCAATGTGGACCCGAATATCCACGAGGTGCGGCACCACATCGTGGTCGTGTATGCCTCCCCGACCCGGCAGGCGTGGTTGCCGATCCGCCGGGCGGTGGAAGACTTTGCGCTGGCCAGCCTGCTGCTGGCGGTGCTGAGCGGCGGACTGGTCACGGCGCTGGTGCGGAGCAGCATGAGCCCGCTCAAGGAGCTCGCCGGGGAGGCAAGCGCAATCTCAAGCAGCCAGTGGCGCTTTGCGCCCGCCGAGCGCGCTCGCCGGACCGAAGAACTGGCGCCGTTGATTGCGGCGCTTGAAGACCTGGTGCAGCGGCTGCAGGTATCGTTTGCGCAGCAGCGGCAGTTTGTGAGCGACTCGGCCCACGAGCTCAAGACGGCGATCACCGTAGTCAAGTCCTCGCTCCAGCTGTTGGAGCTGCGCGCCAGCCAGCCCCATGAGTATCGAGCAGGCGTGATGGTGAGCCTGAACGACTGCCAAAGGATGGAAGAGCTGGTGGGACGCATGTTGATGCTGGCGCGGGTAGAAGAGGCCGGACGGCTGCCCGGGTCTCTTGAGGCGCAAAGCGCAGAGCTACACGCCGGGGTGCTGGAGGCGTTCGCCGCCCTTGAGTCGCTGGCCCGGCTGCGCGGGGTGACCCTGGTCTACCAAGGGCCGGAAGCGCTGCGGGCGGCGATTGCACGCGAAGACTGGGTCACGGTATGTACCAATCTGCTGCTCAATGCGGTCCAGCACAGCGCGGCAGGCTCAAGGGTGCTCGTCAAGGCGGAGCCGACCGGGACGCACGCCGTCTGCTCTTTCGTCGACGACGGTGCGGGGATCGCTCCGGAGGCGCTGCCATTTGTCTTCGACAGGTTCTACCGTGGAGATGCTTCGCGCGCCCGCGCCACAGGAGGAACAGGCCTAGGCCTGGCGATCTGCAAGGCTGTTGTCGAACGGGCAGCAGGCGCCGTCACGATCGAGAGCCGTCCTGGAGCAGGCACCACGGTAAGGGTCCAGCTGCCCGTGCGCGCCCCGGGTGCCGCATGGCAGGCGCAGAGTGTAGCGGAGCAGGCGAGCCTGAGCGTGTTGTGAACATCTTTTTACAAGCCACCGGGTAAGCAGGCGCGATTCTTCAGCGAGCATTCAGCCGCGCGGATGGATACTGGCGGTGGCATGGTTTGTGTTTGCGCGCGGCCGATCGCCCGCACCTTCTGGATAGCTTTCGCTCGCGAGCACGGTCGCAAGTTCCCGTCGCCGGTGGAGACGCTGTGTGTGTAGCCCGGTGGCTCCATCGGAAATTTACCCTTCAACTATTAACCCTCAGATGGAGTTTGCCCGTATGGTCTTTTCTCGTTCGCACATCCTAAGCACTCTTTGCTCGGCTGCTGCTGTGGCCGCGCTTTCTTTGCCGCTGGCCGGCGCCGCGCTGGCCGCTGGCCCTTACCATGTTGAAACGCAGTGGAAGATCGGCGGCGAAGGCGGATGGGATTACCTGAGCGTGGACCCCACGGCGCCCCGTCTTTACGTCACCCATGGCGCGCGCGTCGATGTACTCGATACAGGCAGCGGCAAGGTTGTGGGCACCATCAGTGGTCTGCAGGGCACGCATGGCGTGGCGTTTGACGACGGCAAATACGCCTACATCAGCGACGGGCGCGCGAATGCGGTCGTGGTGGTGGATCGCAAGACGCTCAAGACGATCCAGTCTATCCCCGCCGGAACCAACCCCGACGGCATCGCCTATGAGCCTGCGACCAAGACCGTATGGGCGTTCAATGGCCGGAGCAACAATGTGACGGTGATCGATACGGCGACAATGAAGGCAGTCGCGACGATCCCCTTGCCGGGCAAGCCTGAGTTCCCTGCTGCGGATGGCAAGGGCCTCATGTACGTCAACATCGAAGATAAGAACGTGATCGTGCGGCTCGACGCGATGAAGAAGGCCGCGACCGGGACCTGGCCGATCTCGGGCTGCGATTCGCCCTCCGGCCTTGCAATCGATACGGCCAAGGGGCACCTGTTCCCTGTTTGCGACGGCAACAAGATGGCCGTGGTCGATACAAAGACAGGCAAAACGATTGCGAACCCTGCGATCGGCGACGGGCCGGATGCGGCAGGCTTCGACGCAAAGAACAAGCTTGCCTTTGCTTCAAGCGGCGACGGGATGCTGGCGGTGGTCGATACTTCAACTGACGCGTACAAGACGGTACAGATGCTTGAAACCGCAAAGGGCGCGCGCACGATGGCGTTTGATCCGGCAAACGGCAAGGTGTACGTGGTGACGGCGCAGTTCGGGCCGCGGCCGTCGGCAACGGCGGATAATCCGCGGCCCCGTCCGGCCATCCTGCCGGATAGCTTTGAGGTGATCGTTATCTCGCGGTAGGCTCGTCGGAGCCTCCATGCGCCGCGGGCCCGGCTGGAAGTATCTCGGGCCCGCGTTCTCGTTTTGCGAGGTGGCATTTGCAGGAGAGCTCTGCCGCTGGGTCAGGCTCTCCTGGTCAGTTCGCGCCGGATGGGTCGGAGCTGTCGAACACCGTAATATCTGTCCACAAATTGAGCGGACCGGCGGGCCACCAATCGCCTAGAAACTTATCGGTAGAGTCCGTCAGCAGGCAGCCCATGCTCGGCGAGGAAAGCTTCGCGAGCAAGCGTTGCTGAAGCCGGCTGCGGCTTGCTACGCAGCCTCAACGGGCTGCTCGTGCCGGCCTTTTGTCAGCAGGTAGTAGGTCACCGGCGTGACGATCAGGCTGAGGACCATTGAGATGGTCAGCCCGCCGATGACCGCAATGGCAAGCGGCTGCAGCATTTGCGAGCCGGCGCCGATGGCAAAGGCCAGCGGCAGCATGCCGGTGACCGCGGCAATGGCCGTCATCAGGATGGGGCGGAGACGGCGCTGGGTGGCCTCCAGCATCGCTTCCCGCGGTGCCATGCCTTCAGCCCTGAAGCGTTCGTCGGCGTCGAGGAGCAGGATGCCGTTCTTTGCCACGATGCCGATGACCATGATCAGGCCCATGAAGGACGCGACGTTGAAGGTGATGCCGGTGACCAGCAGCGCCAGGATCACGCCGGCAATCGAAAGCACCGACGAAAGCAGGATGGCGGTCGGCGCGGCAAAGTTGCGGAACTCCGTCAGCAGGACGGCAAAGACGAGCACCAGCGACATCAACAGGACCCGCTCGAGCTGAGCGAAAGAGGTTTGCTGTTCCTGGTAGGTACCGCCGTACTCGACGCGCACGCTGGCCGGCAGGTGCAGCCCGGCTACCACCTGCTGTACGCGCGCGACGCCGGTGCCAAGGTCAGAACCTTCAAGCCGCGCGGTTACGACCACGGAAAGCTGCAGGTTCTCCTGGCGTATCTCATTCTGCGGCGGGAGCTCGGTGACCGCGGCCAGCGAGCCCAGGGTGGCAGTGCGGCCGGTAGCGCTGTTGAAAACCGTATCTTCAATGGTCTCGAGCGATTGCCGAGTCTCCGGGCCAAGGCGCAGGCGGATCGTGTACGGGCGGCCGTTGACGATCATCGGATCGTTGGTGGTCACGCCGTCAAGGATCGCGGTCGCATCTTCAGCCACCTCCTGCGGGGTAAACCCGAGGCGCGCGGCCAGGGTGGGGTCGACCTGAAAGTTGGTAGCCGGGCCGCTCAGCGTATTCTCAATCCCGTTCTGCACGTCGACCACGCCGGGAACCTTGGAGATGGCGTCCCCGATGCGCGGTCCGAGCTGCTCAAGCAGCGCAATATCGGTGCCGAAGAGCTTGATCTGGATCGGCTCGGGCGCATTCGACAGGTCGCCGATCATGTCCTGCAGCACCTGGGTGAACTCGATATCGAGCGCCGGCTCCTTTTCGTGGATCTCGTCACGCAGATCGGCCATGATCTCGTCGATGCCGCGGGAGCGCTTGCTCTTGAGCTTGACGGTCATGTCGCCGGTGTTGGCCTCTGTCACAGCGGCCAGGCCCATCTGCAGGCCGGTGCGGCGAGAGGTGCTTTCGACCTCCGGCGTCTGATGGAGGATCTTTTCTACCTCATCGAGCACGCGGTTGGTCTCGGTGAGCGCGGAGCCCGGCGGCATGATGTAGTCGAGGATAAAGCCGCCCTCATCCATACCCGGCAGCAGATCGGAGCCTAGCTTGCCGTAGGTAAAGTAGGTGACTGCGATCAGGAGCACGCAGGCGGCAGCCAGCCAGAGCGGCTTTTCAAGCGACCAGCCGAGGGCCCGCGCGTGGACCTTGAGGACCCGCCCGAGGAGCTTGCCGGTGGGGTGTTCGGCGTGTGGCGCCGGCTGGTCCGGCTCGGTAGCCGGCTCGGTAGCCGGCTCGGGGCCGGCGGTGGCTGGCTTGGTTTGGAACTTCAGCAGGACCAGGCTCAGCCCCGGCGTCCAGGTAAGCGCGAGCAGGAGCGAGGTAAACAGCGCGGCCGTCATGGTGATGGCAAGCGCGCGGAAGAAGCTGCCGGTAACGCCGGTGACGGCAATCAGCGGCAGAAAGACGACGACCGGGGTGAGCGTAGAAAACACGAGGGGGGTCGTAATCTCGTGGAGCGCCTTGCGAACGGCCTCGTAGCGGGTTTCGCCGGTATCGCGATGCAGCGCGATGTTTTCTACCACCACGATGGCGTCATCGATCACAAGGCCGATGGCCGCGGCCAGGCCGCCGAGCGTCATCAGGTTGAAGCTTTCGCCGATCGCCCACAGAACAAGGATGGCAATGGCCACGGTAACCGGGATGACCAGGCCGGCGATCACGGACAGGCGCCAGTCCCGCAGAAAAAGCATGAGGATGATGCAGGCCAGGATGAGGCCGATCAGGATGGCATCGCGGACGCTTTTGATGCTTTCGCGGACCAGCTCGGACTGGTCGTAAAAGGGCGCGATGGTGACCCCGGGAGGCAGTTTGGCGCGGAGCTGGTCCATCTCGGCGGCTACGGCATCGGCCACGGAAACGGTGTTGCTGACGTTTTGCCTGGCGATGTTGAGCAGCACGGCAGGCTTGCCGTTCGCAGTCACCACGGTGTAAACGGGCTCGGTGCCGCGCTCTACGCGGGCCACGTCGCCCACGCGCACCGCGGCGCCGTTGGCTGTCGATTTGACGACCAGCTGGCCGAGCCCGGAGGCATCATGCTGCTGCGCGCCCACCAGGCCCAGGATCAGCCGATGGGTGGACTCATACAGGCCGGGCGAGTCGATGATATTCGAAGCCTGGATGGCGTTGACGATGTCGAGGATGGTGACACCGGCAACCTGGAGCCGAGCCAGGTTGGGCAGGACATGGAACTCGGGGACCTGGCCCCCCTGAACGGTGACCAGGCGGACCCCGGGAACACGGCTGAGCGGCGGTTGGAGCTCGTAGGTGGCCAGCTCCCAGAGCTGGGTCTGGGGAACGGTATCCGAGGTGAGGCTGTAGCCAAGGATGGGAAAGGTGGCAAAGGTGAGCCGCTGAGTGTTGATGGTGGAAGTCGTCGTAACATTTTAAAGCACGGTAGACAGGGCGGCATCTACCCGTTGGAGCGTCTGG
>CAXTPL010000184.1:6359-6815 GCA_964246065.1 uncultured Acidobacteriaceae bacterium | reverse complement strand
GGTCAGCGAGCGACGAATGGGCTGGCGGGCTTCAGCTCGGATGGCCGAGCCGGCGGGCCGGGCTTGCATCCACTTTGTCTTGCGGGTGCGCCGCCGCTGCCTAACAAGAGCCGCAGGCCGCCGCTCGCGGACCCGGGGCGTTGTCTCCCGGCATCGGTGTCTTTGCCCCTAGCTCCAGTAGCTGCGGTCCAGGGTGCGGTACTGGATGGCCTCGGCGATGTGAGGCAGGGTGATAGCGGGAGCGCCTTCAAGATCGGCGATGGTGCGCGCGACCTTCAAGATGCGGTCATGGGCGCGCGCGGTAAGCCCTTGCTGCTGCATGGCGCGCTCCAGCAAACGCTCGGCGTCCGCTCCCAGTTCGCAGAAGGTCCGGATCTGGCGGGTGCCCATCTGGGCGTTGGAGTAGATCGTCTCTGCCGCAGCCTTGAACCGTTCCCGCTGGCGCTCGCGCGCGGC
>CAXTPL010000184.1:0-6349 GCA_964246065.1 uncultured Acidobacteriaceae bacterium | reverse complement strand
CAAGCACCCGGTCGCGAATGGCGGCGGAGCACTCGGCGGACTGGCCTGCGCGCAGCTCTTTGTACTGCACCGCCGGCACTTCAATATGGATGTCGATGCGATCGAGCAGCGGCCCGGAGACCTTGGCTACATAGCGCTGGATGATCGGGGGCGTGCAGTTGCACTGGCGCGACTTGTCGTTGAAATAGCCGCACGGGCAGGGATTCATGGCGGCGGCAAGCATAAATCGCGCGGGGAAACTGAGCGACATGGAGGCGCGTGCAATCACCACGTTGCCGTCTTCAAGCGGCTGGCGCATCACCTCCAGGACATTGCGCGGGAACTCCGGCAACTCGTCGAGAAAGAGCACGCCATTGTGCGCGAGCGAAACCTCGCCGGGTCTAGGCACGGCGCCGCCGCCGATCAGGCCTGCGTCTGAAATGGTGTGGTGCGGCGCGCGGAATGGGCGCTCGGTGACCAGGCCTGTGCTCGGATCGAGTACGTTCGCAACCGAGTGAATCTTGGTCGTTTCCAGCGCTTCTCCGAGCGAGAGCGGAGCAAGGATCGTCGGCAAACGCTTGGCCAGCATCGTTTTGCCGGAGCCCGGCGGCCCGATCATCAAGATGTTATGTCCGCCCGCGGCTGCGACCTCAAGCGCTCGCTTTGAAGAGCCCTGGCCGCGCACATCCGCAAAGTCGACGTGGAAGCGCTGCTCTTCGCTCAGCAACTCTGCCGGGCTGATGCGGCATGGCGGTTGCTGGATACCGCCATTGGCGTGCGCGTTGAGCAGTTCGCGCACCTGGTTGAGTGTTTCTACCGGATACACATCGACGCCCTCGACCACGGCCGCCTCGCGCGCATTGGCAGTCGGCACGATCAGGTGCTTGATGCCGCGCTCGCGCGCCTGCACGGCAATGGGCAGCATGCCCGGCACGCGCCGCAGCGCGCCATCGAGCCCCAGCTCGCCGATCAGCAAAAAGTCAGAAAGATCGCGCAGCTGCAGCGCGCCGTACGCGCTCAGGATGCCGATGGCGATGGCGATGTCAAAGCCGGAGCCCTCCTTTTTCAGGTCAGCCGGCGCCAGGTTGATCGTGATGCTGGTAGGCGGAATGGCGAAGCCGGAGTTCTTGATGGCCGCGCGTACCCGTTCCCGGCTTTCGCGCACGGCTGAGTCCGGCAGGCCGACCATGTAGAAGCGGTCTTCAATGGTCTTGATGCCGGCAAAGTCGACCTCCACATCAATAATGTGCGCGTCGATTCCATACACCGCGGCACTGAGGACTTTGGCAAGCATAGGAGGGTTGGCGAGCCTGAGTCTAGCAGCCGGGGCCTGGCTCTCTGCCGCAAATGGGCGCATCTGGTGACCTTCGGCATGTGCTGCGGCTCGCGAGGCGCCGCGGGCATCCCATACGCAAAGGAGCGCTTGGAATAGAGACGGTGCTGGTCACGGGAGCAAACGGGGCCTCGGGTTTGAGGTCACGCAGTCCTTTCTGGTTGCGCTTGCTACACGCAGGGCCGGGCAGTGCGACCGGCAGGTATGTGGATCGGCACGGCGCGCTGCCCTGGTACGTCGGCTGAGCGACTAGAATCGAGCGCAGTGACTACCAGCTTCTTTGACCTGTTCAAAATCGGCATCGGCCCCTCCAGTTCGCACACCATGGGACCGATGCGCGCGGCGCGCAGCTTTGCGCTGGAGCTGCAGCAGCAACACCTGCTGGACAAGGTCGCCGGAGTCAGGGTTGACCTGTACGGCTCGCTCGCGCTTACCGGTAAGGGCCACGGTACCGACCGCGCCGTGCTGCTTGGACTCTCGGGCGAGCAGGCCAGTGAGATCGACACCGACAGTATCGAGCCGAAACTTGCAGCCGTGCGTGCGCAGGGGAGCCTGATGCTGCTCGGCTCGCATGCGGTCGCTTTCAACGAGAGCACAGATCTGCTCTTCCACATGGATACGATGCTGCCGCCCGAGGCGCATACGCAGCACCCGAATGGGGTGCGCTGCACGGCGCGCGATGCTGCCGGCAACCAGCTGCTGCGGGCGACTTACTTTTCTATCGGCGGAGGCTTTATCGTGCGCGACGGCGAGGATGGTGCCTCTGCGCCGCAGACCGCGCACGCTGGGCGCGCACCCTATGCCTTTGGCAGCGCAGCGGAGCTGCTTGCGCTTGCCGAGGAGCACAGCTTCAGTATCGCCGAGCTGATGCTGGCAAACGAGGCTGCGATCCGTCCCGAGCAGGAGGTGCGCGCCGGGGTGCTGCACATCTGGCAGGTGATGCAAGGTGCAATCGAGCACGGCATGGCGACCGAAGGCATATTGCCCGGCGGCCTGAACGTGCGCCGCCGCGCCGCGCGTCTGGCGGCGCGGCTGCGCGCGCGCGAGCAGGACCCACTCGCCCCGCTTGACTGGGTGACCGTGTTTGCCATGGCCGTCAATGAGGAAAATGCGGCAGGCGGCCGCGTGGTTACCGCTCCCACCAACGGCGCTGCCGGCGTGGTGCCGGCCGTGGCACGTTACTACCGTGACTTTATCTCCGCCGCCGATGACGAAGGATTGCTCCGGTATTTCCTGACCGCCGCCGCCATCGGCATGCTGTACAAGGAGAACGCTTCGATCAGCGGCGCGGAGGTTGGCTGCCAGGGCGAAGTGGGGGTGGCGTGTTCGATGGCCGCGGGCGGCCTTGCGGCGGCGCTCGGAGCCACCAACGCACAGGTAGAGCATGCGGCCGAGATCGGCATGGAGCATAACCTCGGCATGACCTGCGACCCGATCGGGGGCCTGGTGCAGATCCCGTGTATCGAACGCAATGCCATGGGCGCGGTGAAAGCCGTACAAGCCTGCCGGCTCGCGATGCATGAAACAGAAGGCCACAAGGTTTCGCTCGACCAGGTCATCCGCACCATGTATCTCACCGGGCTCGATATGCAGTCGCGGTACAAGGAGACCTCTCTCGCCGGGCTCGCGTTGAACATCATCGAGTGTTAGTCATGCGGATGCGCGGAAAGAGATTACTCTGACGGCAAAAAGAAGCGGCAGCGCAAGTTTTTTTCTTGACAGCCATTTTCTCGATATCTATACATTGCGGTAACTGCAGTGGTGCTCTTGCTGCAGACAGGGGGAATAGCAACGATGGCAACGGCAACGAAGAAAGAAACAGCCAAGAAGCCGGCAGAGAAAAAGGTCGAGACCAAGAAGCCGGCGACTAAAAAGAAGTAAGCACTGCAACAGGCAACAGGCAATAAAAAGGGGGGCGCGCTGGCCGCGTCTCCCTTTTTGTTTTTTGGCAGTGGCGGCCGGGTTGCATGCGCCACCGCGCACCGCACACAATCAAGCAATGACGCGACGCCGCTGGATTGCCGACCGCTGGGATGAGCACACCGCAACCCTTGAAGGCGAAGGGAGCATGCACCTGGCGCGTGTGCTTCGGGCGCAGCCCGGCATGCGCTTTGATGTGGTTGCGGGCGAGCGTGTATGGGAGGCCGTCGTAGCCTCTGTCGCGGAAGACCGGGTGCGCTTTGACCTGGTCGCCGAACTGGACGCCGAGCGCGCGCTGCCACTCACGCTTCTGCTCTCCGTATTCAAGTTCGACCGGCTGGAGTGGGCGATCGAGAAAGTGACTGAGCTTGGTGTAGCCCGGGTAGTGCCGGTGCTTGCCCGCCGAACCGAAAAACACCTGGCGCAAGCCAGCATCGCACGCGCGGAGCGATGGCGAAGAATCGCGCAGGAGGCGGCCAAGCAGAGCCGACGCGCAGATCTTCCGGTGATCGATGTGCCGCTCGGGCTAAAGGAGGCGGTCGCAGCTGTGCCGGAGGCCGCGCGCCTGCTCTTGTCCGAGCATGAAAAAACGCGCGGGCTGGCAGATGCGGTCGCAGGCTTGCTTGCGGGGTCGCACGCAGCGGCCGGCAGCCGCGACATAGCGATGGCGGTCGGCCCGGAGGGTGGCTGGACGGAGGCCGAGGCAGCGCTGTTTGCCGGCGCGGGCTGGCAGTCGGTGACCCTGGGAGCACGCATCCTGCGCGCGGAAACGGCGGCCATTGCCGCGACAGCTGTGGTTTCGGCGCTGCTTGGGTGAGGATGCGACGGAAGCGATAGGCAGGGCACCGTTGGGATACACGGTTCGCTGCGCGTCTGGCTCGCGCGGGCGTCTGGCTCGTGCGGGCGTATGGCTCGTGCGGGAGTGCGGACCGTCGCAAGCACATGCGCGCGCCTGGGTCAGCAGCTCCGCGCCGCCCGCGATACACGCAAACTGCTGGTGCTCCGGCTGCGTAACCCGCACTGCAAAGGCAGTAAAGCGCACAAGCCCGCTTGAATCCTAGCTAAAGATCTCCTTGACCTTGGCAAACAAGCTGCGCGAGGTGGGTGTGTTTTCCACCATAACGCTTTCGCCGAGCTGCCGCAGCAGCTCTTTTTGCGCCCTGGTCAGCCTGGTTGGCGTTTGCACGGCGATCTCGACAATCATGTCGCCGCGTCCCCGCTCGTTCAGGTAGGGCACGCCCTTCGACCGCAGGCGAAAGCTCTTGCCGCTCTGCGTCCCTTCCGGAATCTTCAGCTTCGACTCGCCTTCCAGCGTCGCGATGCTGATCTCATCGCCGAGCGCTGCCTGCGTAAAGGAGATCGGCACCACGCAATGGAGATCGTTGCCGTCCCGCTCGAAGTAGTCGTGCGGCTTCACCGTGAGCACGATGTACAGGTCACCCGCCGGGCCGCCAAAGCGCCCGGCATCGCCGCCGCCCTGGTAGCGAATGCGCGTGCCTTCTTCAACGCCCGCCGGGATGCTTACCTGGATGCTGTGCGTTCGCTCCACACGCGCCTCTCCGCGGCAGGTGGGGCAGGGGTCGGTAATGATCTGCCCGCTGCCGCTGCAGGCCGAGCAGGTACGCGCGACCGAAAAGAAACCTTGCTGGTAGCGCACCTGGCCGCGTCCGCCGCACTGCTGGCAGGTCGCCGGCGCGCGCGAGGATCGCGTTCCTGTCCCGGAACAGTCTGTGCACGGCTCCATGCGCTTGACCGCAACTTCAACGTCCTTGCCGAAGACTGCATCTTCAAACGAGATGGCCTGGTCAAAGCGCAGGTCGCGCCCGCGCTGTGCGCGCGAGCCGCGCCGCTGCCCCCCGCCCGCACCGGCGGAAAACATCTCGCCAAAGATATCGCCGAAAATATCGCTGATATCCTGTGCCCCGCCGAACGGGTTGCCCTGCGGACCGCCGCCGCCTACCCCGGCATGACCATAGCGGTCGTAGGCCGCGCGCTTGTCCCCGTCCGACAACACCTGGTATGCCTCCGAGCACTCCTTGAAGCGCTCTTCGGCGGCAGCATCTCCCGGGTTGCGGTCCGGGTGGTACTGCATGGCGAGCTTGCGATAAGCGGCTTTCAGCTCCTGGTCAGAAGCTTCGCGCGAAACGTTGAGGACTTCGTAATAGTCTTTTTTGGCCACGTTCAAGCATTTCCCCCATCGCCGGCAGCATGCCGGCAGGAGTCAGGATGAGCTTTCCTCGGGAAAGCGCGGTGCACATCGGTAGAGGCAACAATGGAGCGGCAGGCAACGCTCGACAAAAAAACCTAAGCCGGCTTGCCTTGCGAATTGCTGACAACACGCACAAGAGCCGGCCGGAGCAGCCTCTCCTTGATACGGTACCCGCGGCGGACCTCGTCGTGCACCTGCCCGTCCGGCAATTCAGTACTTTCGACTTCCCCCAAGGCCTCATGGAAGCGCGGGTCGAACTGTGTGCCAACTGTTTCCACCGGCTGGACGTTGAGAGTACGCAGCACATCTTCCATCTGCTTGACGATCAGCTCCACCCCATGCCGTAGCTGGTCGGCAGACCCGGTCGCGCTCAGGGCCAGGGTGAAGTTGTCGAGCACGGGGAGAAACTGCTCCACGGCGCCGGAAACCGCGTAGTCGCGGAAGTCGGCCTTTTCGCGTTCTGCGCGGCGGCGGGAGTTTTCAAACTCGGCCTGGAGCCGGGCAAGGCGCTCAAGCAGTGCATCGCGCTCAGACCGCAAGCGCTCGGCTTCCTCTGCCTGGACAGCAGTTGCCTGGGCCGCAGTCGCCTGGGCCGCGGCGTTGATCACGATCGGCTCTCGCGGCTGCGTGGTTGACTCGCTTCCTTCAACGCCGGTGGTCAGGTCGTCCGCCGGGTCAGAAACGGGATCGGTATTCTGGGTCGCTTCCAGCAGTTCTTCAGTCACTTTGGGGCTGGTCTGGCTCATATCGATTGGACTCACTTGATTTCTGTAGGATTCGCCGGGCTCGTCCCGTTCCGCGTCGGTCTGGTCGGTCTCGGCCGTGCCTGCGCCACGCAGGCGATCAAAGCTGGACCGTAGCCGGTCAAAGGAGGAGCGCATACCTATAGTTTCCCACGGGTGCGGGGT
>CAXTPL010000183.1:0-6985 GCA_964246065.1 uncultured Acidobacteriaceae bacterium | reverse complement strand
AAAACAAAAATGGGAAACTCCAGTTATCAATGGGTGAGAAAAAGGGGGCAGGTCACCGTTGCGGAAAGATTTGGCAAGGCAGATGCCCTCATGGTCCAAAGCCAAGCTGGACGTAGTACCCGCCGCACTCGGGGACACCACCGTGCTATGGGGAGCGCTTGAGGTTGTACATCGAGCTGTACAAGTCAACGCCGCGCGTTCGCGGAACGCCGCGCCCCGAGTTGTGAAGCTCGACCGCCGGGTGCTTCACCTTTCGCAGGTCGACTCGTCCAACCGGCGAAATCCTGATCCGCTGAGGAGACTTCGACGGGATCCGGAGAAAGAGATCGATGCTTTCAATTCGTGGCTGGAAGAGCAAACCTTCCTACACCGTTGATGCTTGAGAGACTCGACTGAGGGAGTGCTTCCTTCGAAGGATACATTTGCGTTGAGCCGCTCTCTGAAAGTGTTCTCCTGTGTAGAGCACTTTGATCGAATAAGCTCTATGGTGTTATCAGGTCCAACGCGTAGAGGTTTCCAGTACCCACTCGCGGTTGAACCAGCGGTTCACCTTGAGGCGTCATTCCTCCGAAGAAATAGTTTGCGGCCTCACCATCATGAAAGTTGTCCAGAGTCGCGATAGTCTGAACAGCTCCACCTGGGACTTCTATTCTCAGGATAGGTTCGCGGTCTGCGAGGAATGCATGCACAAAAACCGCCTTGCTGTCGGCACTCCAGACCGGATCAGCTGCGCTGGTAGCTGCAAGATGTAACCATCGACGGCGAGCCGTATCGTAGAGCATGACCGTTTTCTGGTCCAGAGCGAGTGCAATGATCCAGCGGCCGTCAGGGGACCAGCGTGGGCTGAAAAGGTTGTCGGAGTTTGGGATTACCTCGATTTTATGAGAGGCGAGATCGAGTACCTGGAGAGTACGCGGGTCGCTTTCCTTCCCCATCAGATCGGGCTCCCTACCGAAGACTAACCTGCTACCATCCGCGGACCAACACGGGTCCGCCGCATTGCGTGATTCGTCGAGCAATGCTTCGGCTTTTCCCCCGCCCGCGTCCACAATGTAGATCTGCCACAAACCTCCTGGCTTTCTCGCCATGGCCGCTAGTTGTTTCCCGGTCGGTGACCAATGCGCTAGAAATACCTCCAAGGCATCCGACGTGAGCCGAACCTTATCGGAACCATCGACGCGAGCCCGCCACAGCTTCTCGTGAATATCCGTCCACGCGACCCATTTGGCGTCCCTCGAATATTCGACCCGGTTCGCGCTGGCGAGAAAGGTGGGCGCCGAGCGGAATTGCTTCTTGGTCGAGTCGAACTGCTGCAAACCGGAAGGCGCTTCTAAGCCTATAAAGAAGAGACGATTCCCGTTTCGAGACGCGAGTGGAGAAAGAGTACGCAACGGCCCGTTCGTTAGCTGAACAGATCTTGTCGTGCCTCCCATGCGCTTGAGTTCCCACAGATTATCGTCCGCCTGGTAGACATACGAGGTCCCATCGGGTAACCAGACCCCACAGCAAACATTCTTGTGCGTCTTTATTCCAAGTTGTACCGGCGTTGACGTGCGGCTACCTGCATTCATTTCTCGGAGAGTGTTGGTATGCGTTGTCGGGTCGAAGAGAGTAAATCTAAGCACCTTGCCATCTGGCGACCAGCGTAACCAAAAGGCCCTCCCCGGTAGTTTGGCATATATAGAGGAGGAATCCTCATTCGCGCCGATCACAGCCAAGTCGTTGCCCGTGGCATAAAGGATGCTGCTGCCATCCGGCATCCAGACTGCATCATGGGCGAGCACACCGGGGACACGGCGTCCGCTTCCGCCAGCCGATGGAACAATCCAGAGCGGCTGCTCTGATTCCGTTGATTGTTGGCTCCGCAGGAGAAGTCTAGAGCCGTCTTTGGAGATATCTGCGAGAGCATTTGAAAGAATCTCGTCGGGCATTTCGATCTTCTGGATGTCACCCGTGTTGACGTCGACCGCTGATAGTCTTGGCAGCCCGTTCACTATCACGGAGGTCAGCACGCGATCGCCGTCAACAGCCATATTCAGAAAGGTTTCAGGATTTGGCGGTCCTAGCGAGATAGGTACGTAGTGGGTGACTTGATCGACGCGAAAGGGTGCTGTTCTGAGTTCCTGAGGAGCAAAAAGGCGGTCTGCCAAGGCCCCTACGATGATGCCTAGGGCTGAGACCGTCAGAAACCAAAGTGCAAGGCGCCGTTTCTTAATTGACGTTGAGTTCCCCGTCCGATCTGCGGAAACCCCGTGCCGCGGCTTTCGCGGATCCGTAAGGACTTCGGTGAAGGTGGAAGCGGTAAAGCTCTGCACATCTGCTGCTGCGCCAGGCGAGTTGTTGGCAGATCGTACAGCTTTCGCTGCCTCTTCCTCTTTGACGGCGCTTCTAATCTCCGCAGTGGGAGGAGTGCTCGGTGGAGCTGCCATCACCCCCAGCACAGTCTTAACAGGCTCGCTCGTTGCGGACTCAGATCGAGTCAATGCAACGGGAGCGATAAACCGGTAGCCGCGCTTGGGAAGCGTCTGAACATATCGCGGGTCCTCTGCCGAATCCCCCAGAGCCTCGCGTATCTTGCTAATCGCTGCAGCCAAAGCTTGATCGAAATCGACGTTTGTGTTGTCGCCCCAGATCTCATGTTGAAGATCGTCTCGGGTGACAACTTCGCCGGGTCGCATCAGAAGTGCGGTCAACACTCGGAACGGCTGGCGGGGAAGTTTGATCCGATGGCCCGCCTTCCACAGTTCTCCGGAGTGCAGGTCTGCTTCAAAAAGACCAAACGTCAATCGCTCCGTCCTCTCATTTATGAGCAACTGAACCCGCCTCCAACGACAAAGATCACTATAAATGATTTTGCTGGAGATGAATAGAAACCTGCAAGTACCTCATTAAAGGCGCGTTAGTCGCAAAACCGTTACCCATCAAAAGAGAATCGATAATCCATTGCAGCAACTTGCCGAATCAGAAGAGCGTGACGATCGAGCCCAAGAAGACCTGCCTACGCGCCGGCAAGTGCGCGGCAGAGCGGCTAAAACAATTCTGGAGGAAGACGTGACACGAAAGCTCTCAGATGTGTTGAGCATGAGGACAAGTCTGGCCGCAACGGGCATTCTTGCTTTAGCATTGCTCCCAATGGCAGATCCTCGGCCTGCGTTCGGACAGGCTGACTCGAGCCGAGTTGTGGGAACCGTTACCGATCCAAGCGGCGCCGCTATCCCAAAGGCCAGCTTGACGCTGACAAATAACGCCACCGGAGCGACGTTGGCGGGAACATCCAACGCTAGCGGCGAACTGAACGTCTCGGCCGTTCCTGCCGGGGACTACACCGCTACGGTTACCGCCTCCGGTTTCCAAACTGAAAAGCAGGCCTTCACTGTTCGCGTGACAACGAGCCTGACGCTCAACTTCAGCCTCAAGCCGGGCGCAGAGACTACCACGGTTGAGGTCACCGATGCTGCCTCTCTGGTCAATACGACTGATCCGACCCTGGGCGAAACGATCGAAGAGAAGCAGATCACCCAGCTGCCTTTGAACGGCCTCAACTCACTCAATCTTGCCCTGTTGACGCCGGGTGTCACCCAGGGTGCAACCGGCGAACAGAATCAGGACGTGGCCGGCCGACACGGAAGCACCGGCGGGAGCGCTCTTTCTGTCAATGCAACGCGCCCGCAGGCGAACAATTTCATCCTGGATGGCGTGGACAACAACGACAGTCTGATGAACGTCATCCTCTTTTTCCCGCCCGTTTTCGCCACGCAGGAATTTAAAGTAGACACAAGTGTTGCGCCCGCGCAGTATGGCCGCGGTGGTGGAGCGATCGTGGTGAGCTCCATTAAGTCGGGTACAAACAGCTTGCACGGATCGGCGTTTGACTATTACCGCAGCAATAAGTGGGCGGCAAACCCAAATTACTCATTCCCTTACAATGGGTATTCGCCGGCCGGTCCGAAGCCGTCCTATAACCAAAACATCTTCGGTGGTGCGGCAGGCCTGCCGCTCATCAAGAAAAAGCTGTTAATATTAGGAGATTATCAATGCACGCGCTACAAGCAGCCAGTAGGAAGCGGCTATGACACCGTGCCGACAGCAAAAATGCGCACGGGAGACTTCACGGAGCTCCTCGACCCAGTTCTAGCAAGTAATGGGGAGACTAACGGCGGCGCACCGTTCTACACCACCTACTTTCCCGCCTGTTACCCGAACTCTGCCGTTTTAAACAAGCCGTTTCCCGCGACCGGAAGCAAGGGGCAGATCTTTGACCCTCTGACTTGCGCCCCATTCCCGGGAAACATGATCCCGAAGAATCGGATCAATCCTGTCTCGCAGAACTACCTAAACGCCTTTCCGTTGCCTACGCGCACAGACCGGCTTATTGGAAACTATTTCTATCAGCAAACTCAGATCGGCAAGTACAACACCTTCGATACTCGCCTCGATTGGAACGCCTCCGGCAGCAATCTTCTTTTCTTTCGTTTCTCCTACGACAACACGAGTTCGGATCAGAACTCGCAGCTCGCGGATAATCCAGGGTCGCCGCCGCTGAACGCGAGCGGCCAAACCAACTATCTACACGCTCGCGGGTATGACTTAGGCTTTACACACACGCTCTCCCCTCGTGCCGTAAATGAGTTTCGGCTAGCGTACAACCGCGACGATTACGGTTATACCCCACCCAACTACGGGGTCTCAGTAGGGGCTATTCTCGGCATCCAGAATACGACCTTGGGCGCCGCGGCAAACACAGGCGGCCCGTTGACAGGACCCTATGACGGAGCTCTCACCTACACGGGCGATTACGGTCCGTATGAGGTTCCGCAGAACATCTACGAGGGCACGGACACACTCAGTCTCACCCGCGGGAAACACCAGCTCAACGTCGGCGGGACGCTGATCCGACGGGTCACAAACTACTATCGTCCCATTGAGGGTAAGGGGGGGATCTTCTACAACGCACAACTCTTTACCGGCTACAGCGAAAGCGAATACTTGGCTGCCGGCGCTGCTCAATACCAGATCGGCGCGCAGACCGGATTCTTTTCCAATATAAACCAGGAAGACGCGCTGTTTGCCCAAGACGATTGGCGTGTCAATACACGGCTTACCCTTAACCTCGGCCTCCGTTATGACCTAATCACCTGGCCGTATGAAGCACACAACCAGCAGAGCTCGTTTGACGTAAACAACGGCCACTTTCTTGAGGCCGGCGTGAACGGAGTTTCCAAATCAATCGTCAATCAGGACTACTTGAACTTCGCTCCTCGTGTAGGGTTTGCTTATGATCTGAGTGGAGACGGCAAAACGGCAATCCATGGTGGGTATGGCATCTTCTACTTCCCCGACTATGGTGGGATCAATAACCAGCTGGGGCAGAATGTTCCCTTCAGCGGAAATAACTATTTTCTCGCATCCAACGGATATTGCATCACGTTGAGCGGTCAGACTTCGGCCCTCCAGGCGCCTGACTCTTGCGCAGGCTATACAAGTCCGGCGGCTGTAACCTCGCCACTGCCCTTGCCCACCTCTACCGCCAATTTCAACATTGCCAATCCACCTGCTAATGTTTCTGGTACCGCGATTAACGTCAACAATAAACACAGCCAGATTCAGCAGTACAACGTGCAGGTGCAACAGCAGCTATCTCCGAGAGATGTCTTCAGTGCCGCATACGTTGGCACACATGCCGGGCGGCTCTCCACCTTCTACAGCCTGACGAACTACCATATCGGTGCCACTACGCTGCCGTTTGCGAATCAGAATGGCGGAATCACTTACAACTTGTATAACGGTAGCTCCAACTACAACGGGCTCCAATTGCATTATGAGCATCGTGCGACCAATCTGCTGGCAACTGCTTCCTACGCCTGGTCACATGCGCTAGACAATACCGATAGCCCTTACGGCGGAACACCTGTAGCCGTCCTGTTGTGGTACGACCAAGCTGCAAATTACGGCAATTCGAGTCAGGACGAACGGCATATCTTTAGCTCTTCGTTTGTGTATAGTCTACCGTTCGGGCGCGGGCAGCGGTTTGGTACAGGCGTGAACCGCGGACTGGATCTGTTAATAGGTGGATGGCAGTTGAACGACATCGTTCAATTGTCAACCGGACAGCCCGTTGATATTCAGGCAGGCGGCAGCAGCCAACAAGCAGTGACTAACCGGCCCGACTTAGTCGCTCCCATCAGGTATCCGAAGACCTTGTCCAAGTGGTTTGATCCTACCTCATTCGATTCCTCGAACCTGCCTTCTCAGGCGGCGACAGATCTGCCGAATACCCAGGTCTACACGCGCCTGGGAACGCTGGGCCGCAACCAGGTCTATGGACCGGGATTCCGAGACATGGATTTCGGTATTCAGAAGAATCTCCACCTGCTGGAAGGTAAGGAACTGGAACTGCACGGGGATGCGTTCAACGTAACGAACACACCCAGCTTTGCCAATCCTAGCAACGTTCAATCAGGTAACGTGTTCGGCGCCATTACGGGCGAGCGCAGTACTGCACGCCGGATTCAGGTGGCCGCACGCCTTGTGTTCTAAACGCAATCGATGAGCTTGCCAGATCCAGCTGCTAACTGGATCTGGTTCTTTTGACGGAGGTCTACTAGGCATATATCAAGAAGTTGCCTATAAAACTGAAGATCCTATTCCATTCCCCATGGCGCTTCTTTTTTGTGCCTCAGCAGCGCGCGCTTCGCAGTTGTTTGGAGCTCCCACTGGCGCGAAGGGCATCGGATACAACTCAGCTATAGCTAATATGCTGCTGCGCCGATGCGGTATGCTGTTCGTCGACCCCGCCGGCATCCCAACGTTCTTGAAGTTAACTGTGTGGCCCCGAACCTAGAGTGATTGCAAGTCTGCCCGCAGGCTACAACAGTGTTCGTGATGACGTTGTAGAGCCATGCAGCCCGATAACCGAAGTTGGAGCACTAAGACGCTGCAGAAGCCCTACAAGCGCGTTCAGAACAATAGGTTAGGAGATGGCCTT
>CAXTPL010000182.1:2600-7005 GCA_964246065.1 uncultured Acidobacteriaceae bacterium | reverse complement strand
TCCCCCGCGACGACGCTGCTTTGCGTGCGGCGGTAGAGGAAGGTATCGCCGCAGCCGATCGGGGAGACTTCGTCTCCGATGAGGAAGTCTGGGCCAACGTGGAGCGGATAGTCGGAAACTGATGCAACTCCGCTGGACCGCTCCCGCAGCTCGTGACCTCTACCATATCTTCGAGTACATCAGGGCAGACAATGCAGCCGCTGCAGTCCGCGTGAGGAAGACGATTCAGGCAAGCTGTCGAGGCCTTTTAAAGATGCCGCAGCTTGGACGCCCCGGTGAATCTCCGGATACGCGCGAGCTACCCTTGGCTTCCCTGCCGTACCTCGTCATCTACCGCGTTGGCGACACCCAGGTGGAGATCCTCCGCGTATGGCACGGCGCGCAAAACCGCTGAAGACTTACTGCGGCCGCTGCAGGATCCTGTCCGATAACTGCGCGATAAACGAGACCGCACCAATCGTTTCCTGGTACTGCATCCTGGTAGGTGCGATCACAGCGACCGTACCTGTGTGCCGCAAGCCGAGCCGGGTCGGCGCGCCGACCAGCACAAAATTGCTCATCTCCGGCATCGTTTCTTCCAGGCCCACAACCACGCGCACCGTCTGTTGGCGGGCATCGACATAAGCATTGAGCAGCGCGATCAGCCGCTGACGCGTTTCCAGTGCCGCCAGCATCTGCCGAAGCATTTCGCGGTCGATCGGGCTGGCCAGCAGGTTGGCCACGCCGCCGATAAAGATCGTCTCTGCCCCCGCGGCGCTTTCAAGCGCACCCTTGGCGCACAACTGCTCGACCGAGCGCAGCAGCCGGTCGTATTCGCTGCGTTCTTCGTCCAGCCGGCGTCCCAGCTCGGTGCGAATACGATCGATCGACCAGCCGCGAAAGTTTTCATTCAGGTACCGCGCCGAAGCGTCGAGGTCAGCGGCCGGCAACTCCTGCTCGAGGAGCAGCACTCGATCCATCACCACCCCGCCCTCGGTCACCAGCACAGCCAGCACGCGCCCGGCGCCAAGATGCGAAAAGTGGATGTGCTCCAGCGCATGCGACTCCTGCGCCGCCATCAGCGCGATGCCTACGCCGGTCGAGATCGAGGCAAGCACCTGCGAGGTGCGCTCCATAAATTGTTGCGAGCTGTTCACCCCGGCAAAGCTTTCCTCAATCTGCTCGCGCTGCTGCTGGGTCAACGCCTGCGGCTGCAGGGGTGCCAGCGAGTGCGTCCCCAGGCTTTCCACATAGAACCGAAATGCCAATGGCGTTGGAATGCGTCCAGCCGAGCTGTGTTGCTGCTCCAACAAGCCTGCCTCGCCCAGCGAAGCCATCACGTTGCGAATGGTGGCCGAGCTCATGCCGTCCACGTGGGCAAACTGGCGCGCGACCGCCTGCGAGGCTACCGGTTCCCCCGTGGCGAGAAAGCTCTCGATAATGGCGAGCAAGACGACACGCTCGCGTGGCGACACTCTCGGACCAGGAGACATGAAGCACCTGTAGTTCTCAAACGATGCGCACTTTGCGCCTGCGCAGTTCCCCGTTGGGGCGCGCCCGGATCGGTTGGTACATGCCCAGTGTAGGGAGCCGCCGCGTCGCAGGTCAACGCGCCGACGCGGGCTTGCTACGCGGCTCCATCCCTGAGGGCCTTCCCGGCAGCGACGCCCGCTCGCCCCGCGGAAGCAGGGACCTCACCCACAGGGCTCAGCTGGGTTTCTTCTCCGCTGCCTGTTCCCTGGCCTCATCGGCTGGGTTTTCGATCGAGTCTTCCACCACCTCGCCGGTATTTGCGTCTACGTTGACCTCATGAGTGTGCGTCCCCTGCACAATGTCGAACGAATAGATCCATCGCCCTTTCTCGTGTTCCAGCTCGCCGCTCTTGACCTTGCCGGCTTCTTTGCCGAGAGCGATCTTTTCAGCCGCTTGTTTCGACAGCTTGGCCCTGGGTGCGGCCGGCGAGGCTTGCGTTGCGAACAGCGCGAGACCCAGGCACAGACAGGCTGGAGCAGTGCCCTGAAAGGCCCGGCGGAGTGGAAGGCGAAATGTGGTCATGGGGTGCATGCGGCTCTCCTTGGCGACGAGCGTACCTCGTAAGCGCTTAAGCCCCGATGAATCAAAGCTGAGGCGAAGCTTAGGGCTGAGGCGGCGCAGGGGGCTGAGGCGGCGCAGGCAGTCCGTAGCCGGCGATCAGCAGCACCGCGATGTACACGGCCTGCATGCTCCAGCGGACAAGCAGGGGAGGCATCGCGACCCCGGCTACGGTCGTGCCGGCCACATAGATGTTTGCCGGAAAGACGGCAACCATCAGAAAGGCCAGGCAAAACGCAGCGGCGCAGCGGGTACGCGGCAACAGCAGACCCGCGGCGCCGGCAATCTCGGCGACACCGCTGAGCACAATGATCAGGACGCGCTGCGGCACCCAGCCGGGCAGCAGCGGCAAAAAAGCCGGTGAGGCCAGCAGGTGCACCGCGCCCGATCCGAACAGTGGAAGCACAGCCACCACGCGCAGCGCGACACCGGCCCATGCGGGCAAAGGGCGAAACCGTGGCGCACGCAGGAAGAGGATCGGAATGACCGCCAAGCCGAGAAGCGGAAGAGCGTAGCGTGCGATCACGGGCGTCAAGGAGACCACCTCGGTGTTGCGCTGATCGGTGGGTGGATTGTTGCGGGAGTTCTCGCGTTGAGTCTCCCATGGCTTGTCGCGTGGCTGGTCCGGTAGATTGTCGCGTTAACCCCAGCGCAGGTTCTTGCGTGATCTGGCGCGTAAGTTCCCGCGTGGAGCCGCCGGAATCTCTTTTTGATCGGACAGGAGCCGCCGGCCTGAGCCCGCACGTTCACTTCCCTGCCGGCTGCAGGGTATACACCTCTACGGCCCCCTTGCGCAGAACAGCAAAGCGCTGCCCGTCTGCAGAAAGCGCGAAGTTTTGCCCGGCGCTCAGGATAGGATCGGCTCCCGCCACCATGCGCAGCGTGCCGTCGGCCATGTCGTACACCCCAATAGGCTGGCCCATGATCGAGGTTTCATCTACCGGGTCCAGCGTGGCCAGGGGGTGGTCGAGCTGGATCGACTCATAGGCGAAGCGCGAGCCGTTTTCCGCATAGCCGAAGTAGCCCCAGATGTAGCGGGACTCCCACTGCTGCTCCCAAAGCTTGTTGCCGGCGGCGTTATAAGCCTGCATCAGGTGGTCGCTGGTGTTCGGCACGCAGAGCTCGGCTAGAAAAACTTCGCGGTTCAGCGCGTGGAGCATGGGCTGGCAGCCGGACCGCAGCTGGGTGACCAGGTGCGGCTCCCCGCCAAACGGGGTCAGCATCACGTCCCAGCCTTTGCCCGTTCCTTGTTGCACATCAAGGTAGCCATTCTCGATCAGCGGCAGCACGATGGCATGGGCCAGCACGGCGGTGTACTGGATGCGCGCGGCGACCGTGTCGATCATCAACATGCGCACCTGGTGCGAGACCCGGTGCGGCGGCGCATCGCTGCCGAGGGTGGGCGCGCTTGTCGGTGTCGCATCCCCGCTGACAGCCCCTGCGGCCGGCTGGGGTTTCTCAACCTGGTACTGCACCATCAGCTGCTTGCGATCGGCAGACAGCTGCACCGCCAGCACCGGCCCTTCCACGTGGAGGAAATGCGTACGTTTGGCCAGGGTGCGGTCGAGCATGTAGAAGTCGTTGCGCTCCCGTATCAGGAAGCGGCCATGGTCAAGCGCCCACAGGTAACGGCCCTTGTCATGGAGCCGCCAGCTTGTTTGCTCGACGATCTTTCCGCTCGGCAGCTCCAGGAGCAGGGCCTGGATCGTCTGGTCCTCGTCTTCTTCCGGCTCCTGCTCTTCGCGCCGCATCAGTGCCGACTTGTGAAAGGTGAAGAGCAGATGCGTGTCATCCACAAAGTCCAGCGTGGCCGAGGGTACCCGGTAGGTAAGATAAAAGCGGCTGGGGGGCAGAAACCCGAGCGGCTCGACAAGGAGGCGTGCCGAAGGCGCGAGCGCAGGGGGTGCCTGCAGCTTGCGAGCGGTGTCCGGTGCCGCGTGCGCCAGGGCTGCAACGGCCAGGCTGGCCCAGGCGAAAGCCGTCCGCGCGATCCAACTACCCGCCTTCCCCTCGACGCTCACCATATCAACCATTCTGCTACAGCTTGCTGCGAGATTGACAGCCGGGCCCGTCTGCCGTGTGATGAGACGGGATTGTTACAGCGCGGCGAACGGCAGCCCGTTTGAAAGACCGCCCGCCACAGGAGCAGGAATGAAGGCAAACACAGCAGCAGGGGATTGCACGCACAAAGGGGCCAGCGAGCAGACCGGCCCGGCAGGGGCTCGAAGCAGGAGCGCAAACCATCGCCGGTCCCTGGGCACAGTCGCAGCCCTGGCCTTGCTGGGCGGGCTCGGCACAGGCTCCGGGTGGGCGCAGACCCAGGCTGCGGCCACCC
>CAXTPL010000182.1:0-2590 GCA_964246065.1 uncultured Acidobacteriaceae bacterium | reverse complement strand
CTTGCACGCCTGTGACGCGGCGCTGCTCGATACCACCGCCGATCCTTGCACCGACTTTTACCAGTACAGCTGCGGCGGCTGGACCAAGGCAAACCCTATCCCGGCCGACCGAGCCGCTTGGGGGCGCGACACCGAACTCAGCGACCAGAACGACCTCCTGCTCAAGTCCATCCTCGAGAAAGCCGCGGAAGGCGGCGCGGCCCGTACGTCCAACGAGCAAAAGATCGGCGACGACTACGCCGCGTGCATGAACATCGACCTGATCGACACGCGGGGGATGGCGCCCCTCCAGGCCGCGCTCGCCAGGGTCGACGCGCTTGCGTCCATGCAGCAGTTGACTCCGCTGCTGGCCGACCTGGAACTGGCCGGCGATGGCGCGCTCTTCGACTTCGGGTCGCAGCAGGACTATCGCGATGCCACGCTGCAGATCGCCGTGGTCTCGCAGCCGCGGCTCGGCCTGCCCGAGAAGGGCTTTTACGACCGCACGGATACGAAATCGACCGAGCTGCGCAGCCAGTACCAGCACCACGTTGCCCAAAGCTTTGCCCTGGCTGGAGAAAGCCAGGCCCGCGCCGACGCTGACGCCGCGACGGTGATGCGCATGGAAGCAGCCATGGCGGCTGCTTCGCTTTCACGCGTGGAAATGCGCGACCCGGCCCGGCTCTATCACAAGACGCCCGTCGTGCAGTTCGCGGCGAACTCCTCGGCTATCAACTTTCCGCTCTTTTTCCGCAGCGTGCACGCGCCGGAGCTGTCTACGCTGAACGTGGAGGAGCCCTCTTATTTCCTTTCTCTTGGGGAAATGCTCCATGACGCGTCGCTGGACGATGTAAAAACCTATCTTCGCTGGACAGTGTTGCGCCGCGCCCCCAGCACCGCCGTACCTTCTAGCCTGGACGCCGAAGACTTCGCCTTTTACGGTAAAACGCTGGACGGCCAGCCCGAGCAGCTGCCGCGCTGGAAGCGCTGCGTTGCGCGCGTGGACGGCGACCTCGGCGAGGCGTTGGGCCAGGTTTTTGTAGCGCAACGCTTTTCTCCCGCCGACAAGGCGCGCACCGTGGCGCTGGCGCGCGATGTTGAAGCAGCGATGAGTCGCGACATCGACACGCTCACCTGGATGAGCCCGGCCACCAAGTTGCAAGCAAAGGAAAAACTGCGGGGTGTTGCCAACAAAATCGGCTATCCGGACAAATGGCGCGATTATTCGTCGTTGGAGATCCGCCCCGAAGACGCCTTCGGCAATGCGCAGCGTTCGGCTACCTTCCGCGACAAGCGCGAGATTGCCAAGATCGGCAAGCCTGTCGACCGGGGCGAGTGGTTGATGAGCCCGCCTACGGTCAACGCCTACTACAATCCGCAAATGAACGATGTCAACTTTCCCGCCGGCATCCTGCAGCCGCCGTACTTTGACGCGACTGAGGATGACGCTGTGAACTATGGCGATGCAGGCGGGGTGATCGGGCATGAGTTGACGCACGGGTTCGACGACGAAGGCCGCCAGTTCGATGCCAACGGCAACTTTCGTGACTGGTGGCAGAAGTCCGACGCAAAGGAGTTCACCAAACGCGCGGACTGCGTAGCGGATGAGTATTCCGGCTTTGTCGCGGTGGACGATCTTCACGTCAATGGAAAGCTGACGCTGGGCGAAAACCTGGCTGACATCGGCGGCCTGCGCCTGGCCTACCTGGCGTACCTGGACAAAGCAAAGCAGACCGGCGTCGCGCTCGACAAGCCGGGCACAGCCGAGTACGGCTCGCTCACCCCGACCCAGCAGTTTTTTGCTGCCTACGGCCAGGGCTGGTGCGAAAGTCGCCGGCCGGAGATGCTGAGGACCGAGGTACAAACGGACCCCCACTCGCCAGAAAAATTTCGCGTCAATGGTGTGGTCCAGAACCTCCCGGAGTTCCAGAAGGCCTACAGCTGCAAAACTGGCGCACCGATGGCTCCCGCCAAGCGCTGCACAGTGTGGTAGGAGCGGTGCTTGCAACAGGCACGGGGCCGATGGCGAAACACGCCCCCGCCAACGCGAAGGCTGCGTAGCCGAGCGCATGGCGCTTGTGCGGCAGCCTAGGGCAAACCCCTGCGCAACGCAAAGGCAATGAGACCGGCCGCGGTCGGCTCCTGGCCTTTGCCGCAGCTATGCGAGCCTCAGAAACGTGCCCGCTTCCCCAAAGATCAGCCCTCCCGGCAATAAAGTCCGGGCCACCAGGCCCGCGGCTCTGCCGCGCAGCCGCCATGCGCTCGGCTACACAGCCTGCGCGTTGGCGGGGTGCCTGTGGAGCACAGGCTTTTTCTTTGGCAAGGTCGCGCTGGGCCAACTTTCTGTCTCGCACATGGTGCTGTACCGCTTTCTCTTTGCGCTGATCGGCTTTCTGCCGCTGCTGCGGCGTCCGGGCTTTACTCCGCATGAGTGGCGGGTGCTGCTGCTGGCTTCTTTTCTCGGGGTCCCGGTCCAGTTTTTGTCGCAGTTCTACGGGCTTTCGCTGACCACCGTCAGCCATGCAGCGTTGATGGTCGGAACCATGCCGGTCATCCTCGCGATGGGCGCAACCCTGTTCGCGCATGAGCGCCTGAGCCGGGTGGGCTGGGC
>CAXTPL010000181.1:0-7019 GCA_964246065.1 uncultured Acidobacteriaceae bacterium | reverse complement strand
TCTCGGTTTTACCACCACCGCCTCAGGAGCCGTGGAGCTGCACTGGACCGGCAGCCCCAGCGACCTGGCGGCGCATGCGCAGGTAGCGCTGGCCGCGCCATCAGCGCCGGCAAACGGCGATGTACCCGTCAATGGGCAGATCGATGTGGATTATTCCGGCCGCGAAAACAGCGTGCTCGTTCACCAACTGCAGGTGCACACGCCGGGGACCCAGCTCCAGGTTTCAGGCGGTGTGGGCCTGGCGGCGGGCAAAGGCTCGTCGCTTCAAACCTCAGTCACCGTGACAAACCTGGGTGAGTTTAACCGGGCCCTGATCGCTGCAGGCGTGGGTGCCAACGGCAAAAAAGGCGCCCAGGCTATCCCTGTGCAGCTGCACGGGCAAGCAGCCTTTCAAGGAACGGTCACCGGCAACCTAGCCGCGCCCGATGTGAAAGGCCACCTCAGCGTCAACAACTTCGACGTGGCTCTGAGCCAACCTGTGGCGGCGGCCGGTACCCAGGCGCTTGGCGCAGCCAGCGGCGCGGCAAGCAATGCTTCCGCGCGCAACACGGGTTCAGGCTGCACCGGAGCGCCGGGCGCCCCGGCCGATGTGCTGAACTGTACCAATCCTTCGCAGCAGCAGGTGCCGGTCGAGGTGGCAACGCCGACAGGCCCGCCTTTGCCGTCGAATGCGAACCCGGGCGCGGCCGGCAACCCCATGGCCGTGCCGGCTGCAAGCGCAACAGGAGCCGCCGCCTCGGTGCCAGGCCGCGCAGGCTCGCTCGGCTCCTCCACCCATGCTTCGGCCGGCACAGCCGCAGCCGCGCTCACACCGCAAACCATTCACTTCGACTCGCTTTCGGCAAATGCTGAATATTCACCGGCGCTGATCTCGATCGAGAGTGCGCTGCTTGTCCGGGGCAATACACAGGTGCGGGCTTCCGGCCAGGTGCACGCGCACCAGTTGAGTCGCCACCGGCTTGCCTATGACGATCACTCCTCCCTGCAGGCGACTGCCTCGATTGACCGCGCGGCTGTAACCGACCTGCTCGCTCTGGCCGGGCAGGCAGTGCCTGTTACCGGCACACTCACCCTGCACACCCAGGTAGCCGGCGCACTCGATAACCTGACGGGCGGCGGCCACCTCACCATCGTCGGCGGCACGGCCTACGGCGAGCCTTACCACAGCCTCGATGCCGACCTGGTGTATGCCGGACGCGATGTGGGTGCCTCGAACTTTGTTTTCCTGGAGGATGGCGGCCGGCTAAGCGGCAATGGCGGCTACAATCTCGGATCGAAGCAGTTCCACTTTCAAGCGCAGGGAGCCGGCTTCGATCTTGCTCATTTCAAGACACTCAAGACTGGGCCCTACGCGGTAGGCGGCCAGATCAGCCTACAGGCGCAAGGCTCCGGCACCGCCGCTCACCCATCGATTGATGCCACCGTTCATCTTGCCAACCTATCCCTGGCAAACAGCTCCGGTGGCTCGGCCCTTACGGGCGCCGTAGACCTCACCGCAAAGAGCGCAGGCGACTCGGTCGCGCTCAACGTTGATGGGCGCCTCGCTGGGGCGACCATCGAGGTGCACGGCACCACTGCGATTGCCGCGCCGTACCGGACACAAACCAGGCTCACGCTGGCAAACCTCGACATCAACCCATACCTGCAACTGTTCAACGTGCAGGGGGTGACGGGACACTCGCAGATCGCGGGAACCATCTCGATTGCCGGCCCACTAAGTACCCCCAAGCTGCTCGAGGGGGATGCGCAACTTTCAAAGATCGAGGTCGTCGCGGAGGGTATTCCGGTCGGTACCGAAGGAGGGCTGCATGCTACTTTGCGAGCAGGCCGCGCCACCCTTGACCCCGTCCATATTGCCGGCGGAGGTACCGACCTGCGTGCGCAAGGTTCGGCTGAGCTGTTTGGCACTGCGCGCGCGCTGGAGGTGAGGTCGACCGGCTCGCTCGACCTGAAGATAGCGCATGCCTTGGCGCCGGACGCTACAGCAGACGGGCAGATCACCTTTGCGATGAACGTTGGCGGAACCATTGAAAAGCCGGACCTGCAGGGCAAGGTTAGCTTCGTCAACGTAGATGCCTCCTACAGCACGCTGCCGAATGGCCTGAGCGCCATGAACGGTACCCTGGTGTTTGATCAGGGACGGCTGCAGGTGCAGAACCTGACGGCTACCAGCGGGGGCGGCCAGCTCGTCTTCGGCGGTTTTGTCGCTTACCAGCAGGGCGTTTATGCCGATCTTTCTGTGACGGGCAAGAGCGTACGGGTACGCTACGCTGGAGGCATCAGCGCGCTGCTCGATACCAAGGTTCGTCTGCAGGGAACCTTGGCAAACATCCTTGTAAGTGGCGGAGTGACCATTACCCGGTTTTCGATCGGGCCTAATCTCGACTTATCCACCTTTAACTCCAACGGTATCTCGCCGCCTCCTGATCCGAACGCGTTTGCCAACCGCATTCGGCTCGATATGCGCATCCGCTCCTCGCCGCAGCTGGATATCAACAACAGCTACGCCAAGCTGGCCGGCGATATCAACCTGAGCATACGCGGCACGGCTGCGGACCCCAGCGTGCTAGGCCACATCGCCATCACCGAAGGCGATGCTACCTTTGCAGGCACCCACTATGTGTTGCAGCACGGCGATATCTACTTCTCCAATCCCGTGCGCATCGATCCAACCATCGACCTGGAAGCGACGGCACACGTGCAGGATTACAACGTCGTCATCGGGTTACACGGAACGCCCTCAAAGCTTGCACCGACCTTCCGGTCCGAGCCGCCACTCTCGGAGCAGGACATCTTTCAGCTTCTGGCTGTGGGGCGCACCGCCGAGCAGCAGCAGATCTACTCGCAGCAGCAGCAGCAGGCCGGCGTCAATACAACCGAGGACTCGCTTCTTGGCGGCGCACTCAACGCTACAGTGAGCAGCCGGATCAACAAGCTGTTCGGCGGCGGCAGCGTAAAAATCGATCCTAACTTTGTAAGTGGATCGGGCAACTCGACTGCTCGCATCACGGTGCAGCAGCAAGTATCAAAAAACGGAACGGTTACCTTTGCAACCAACGTCAATTCTACCGCTGAGCAGCTGATCCAGGGTCAATACAACCTTTCACCACAGCTTTCTGTGATTGCCGTACGGGATGAGTCTGGCGTTTTCAGCCTGATCCTCAAGCTCCACCAGCGGTACCGCTAGGGTTAGGGGGAAACGCTCCGGCGCACTGTCCTCGCAGGCCAGTCCGGGGCGCGCAACCTTTTCAAGCGTTTCTGTGTCTGTACCTCCAGAGACGGCTTCGAGGTCGGTACAAGGAAGCCGCTCTCCTGAGGAAACTGACTTATGCTATCCACCTACTTCGGCAGCAGGACCAAGCGGCTTAGCGCTGCTGCACTTGCGTCTTGCCTGTTAGCCCTGCCCGCTACGCGCATGCTGGCTGCGCCCTTGCCGCCGGCGAGCGATGGAACCGATGCCAAGCAGCAGGCGGAGATCAGCAAAGCTCTTAAGAAGAAAGAGCTTGCCGGTGTCCATGCCGCGGTGCAGAACGGCATCCTTGTGCTCACCGGGTCGGTCGATGTGTTCGATGACAAGCTCGAAGCGGACCGCCGCGTGCACCATGTGCAAGGCATCAAGGGCGTCGACAACGAGATCCAGGTAGCCGGCCCGTCTGTACCCGACGCGGTGCTTGAAGATAAGCTCGTCAAAGCGATCGAGTACGATCGCGTGGGCTATGGAACGACCGCCTTCAATGCGATCGCCGTGCGCGTGCAAAACGGGGTTGTCACGCTCGGCGGCCATGCCTACGGGCCAGTCGATGCCGACTCGGCATTCAGCGTCGCCAGCAACATGAAAGGCGTTCGCGATGTTATCAACGACATCCAGCTCGATCCTGTTTCCCCCATGGACGACCAGATTCGGCTGCAGACCTATCGCACCGTCTACGGCTTCGCAATGCTTAACAAGTACGCGATCGACCCCGCCAAGCCGATTCGCATCTCGGTCGCCAATGGCAACGTGACTCTGTACGGTGTGGTCGATTCGCAGGCTGATAAAGACGCTGCGGGGATACGCGCAAACACGGTTCCCGGCGTCTTCAAGGTCGTCAATAATCTGCAGGTCGCCGGCCAGCCGGAGCGCAAAAGCTAGACGCGCGGATATCTGGGCTGCACCATCTGGTGAGCCGTTCGATCCTGCACATGCGGGCGGACTCAACGCCCGCACACTGCCGGCGTAAGTCGCCGTACACTAGGGGCATGGGCTTTTTTCGCAGCGTAGGCTCCACCCTTGAGATGATCAAGTGGGAGCACTCTGTTTTTGCGCTCCCATTTGCGCTCACGGCAGCGGTGCTTGCGGCGCGCGGCTGGCCGCACCCCATGCAGCTGGTTTGGATCGTCGTCTGCATGGTAACGGCGCGTTCTGCCGCCATGGCCTTTAATCGCTGGGCTGACGCGAAACTCGACGCGGCCAATCCACGCACCGCAATGCGCGCAATCCCCGCAGGCACATTGAGTCGCAGCTTTGTGGGCGGCTTCACCGTCGCCATGGGTGGACTGTTTGTGCTGGCTTCGGCGCAGCTCAACTCGCTCACGCTGCTGCTGTCGCCTCTCGCGCTCGCTGTGGTGCTCGGCTATTCCTATACAAAACGCTTCACACGGTGGTCGCACCTGGTGCTCGGGTTAGCGCTCGGCGCTGCGCCGGCCTCTGCCTGGATCGCAGTGCGGGACACGCTCGATCCGCGCATCCTGGTGCTGAGTGCAGCCGTCTTGTTCTGGGTCGGCGGATTTGATATCTTCTACGCCTGCCAGGACGCCGAGCATGACCGAAGAGTAGGCCTGCACAGTATCCCGGCGACCCTTGGCCTCGGTCGAGCACTCGCAGTTGCCCGCATCATGCACCTGGTCATGATCGCGCTGCTGGTATGGCTGATCGCCTTATTCTCACTCGGCGCAATCGCCATTTGCGGAGTCATCCTGGTCGCCGCTCTGCTTGCGTATGAACACTCGCTGGTTTCCGCCAGGGATTTGTCGCGCATCAACGCGGCATTCTTTACGATGAACGGCGTCATCTCTATCGTTTTCTTCGCAGCCGTCGCAGCAGACGTACTGCGCCACGGGAACCTCCGCTAGCGGGACTCGCCACGATTCGGTATCTGAAGCCGCGTGCGGAGAGAGACTCGAAGTTGAGGAACTTCCGCACGCACGTCAGTCTTTACCCTTCTGATAAAGTTGCCTATCTTGTTGCGGCCACTTTTGGTTCTTCGCGATCAAGGCCAGTTGGCTTGCTTACAGTGCTGAGCGGCGCCCGGTAATCAGCTGAATCAGCAGCACCACAATGGCAAGCACAAGCAAGATGTGAATGTAGGCGCCGATCGCGTGGAAGCTGACCAGCCCGACCAGCCACAACACCAGAAGGATCACAAAAATCGTCCAAAGCATAGGTAAGGCTCCTTGAAAAAGGACTTATGGTTTCTACGGTCTGATAGGGTGCCAGTTAGCGCATTTCGGTTGCGTGCGATACACATATTTTGTAACTGCGTCATAATTCCACTGTGTACCAAGCAAGTACAGTACTTCTACCGGAGACGCGCCAAGATTGCTTTGTGAGCAGTCGCAGCGGGGAAAGAAAAGCCGGACAAAAAGGAGTGGGACCACCTATGGATCGAGAACTGCCTTTTCCTTCTATCGCCATCCAGGGCGAAGCTGGCTCCTTCAGCCACGAAGCCGCACTCGCGATGGTTCCCGGCGCAAGCGTAGTCTCCCGTCCCATCTCGGCCGAGGTTTTTCGCACTCTTTGCGAGGGCGAAGTCGATGCCGCAGTGATCCCGATCGAGAATTCGCTGGCCGGGTCTGTGCTTGAGCATTACGACCTTCTGCTGGCGCAGCCTGTGCGCATCGAGGGGGAGTTTTTGCTGCGCATTCAGCACAACTTGATCGGCGCGCCGGGTGCCACGCTCGCCGGCCTGCGCGAGGTGTACTCCCATCCCATCGCGCTCGATCAGTGCCGTGGCTTCTTTCGCGCGCATCCAGGTGTGCGGGCCGCCTCCTTTTACGACACAGCGGGCGCCGTCAAGCACGTGGTCGCGTCCGCCGCGAAGGAGCTGGCCGCCATCGCCAGTCGGCAGGCAGCTGCGCAGTATGGCGGCGTCGTGCTCGCCGACGGGATAGAAGACAACCCGGAGAACTACACGCGGTTCCTCCTGGTACGGCGTCAGGCGGAGCAAAGGCCGCTGCCTCACACCGACACGGCCGCGGCCTCGTCTGCCCCTGCAAACAAGGTCAGCCTCTGCTTTGCGGTCGAAAACAGGCCGGGCTCCCTGGTCGACGCGCTGCAGGTCTTTGCCCGCCAGCATACCAACCTTACCCGCATTGAGTCGCGCCCGGTGCCTGGCAGCCCGTGGCAGTACATCTTTTATGCGGACTACGAGATGCACCAACCGGACAAAGCCGATGCCGCGCTGGCCGAGCTGGGCCGCCATTGCTCCATGGTCAAGGAACTGGGTCGTTATCCTGCAGCCATCCGCCGGTAAGGCCCGAGTGCCGCTTCGGGCACAGCGCCCAATACGGCACCGAGTGGGCCTGAGCGCAGGCTTTGGCGTATACGGATGAGCCCATGGCGAAAGTATCCTGCGAATCAGCCGATGACTTGACTGGATGCGGTAGGAGCCAAGCGGGTGAAGGTTGGCGGTTCTGCATCCAGCGGTGATCTGATGCGTCTAATGTAGTGGAATATGACAAGGGAACACTCAATGCCAAATGACTTTCTAAGCATCATCCATCCCAGCAGTTCCGCGAACCGCGAGGACCGCTCCATCGGACGCTCCCTCCCCGTACTGCCGGTTCGGGATACTGTCTTGTTTCCCCATGCTGTTCTGCCGCTTACCGTAGGCCGCGAAAGCTCGATTCAGCTCATCCAGTCCCTCGGAGAAGAAAAGACGATCGTGGTCGTCGCGCAGCGCGACTCCCGCATCGACAATCCGCAGCCTTCTGACCTCCACGCGTATGGCACCGTCGCGACAGTGCACAAGGTCGTCAAG
>CAXTPL010000180.1:2196-7064 GCA_964246065.1 uncultured Acidobacteriaceae bacterium | reverse complement strand
AGGACAAGAGCAAGGACACAGACAGATGCTGTGAGGAAGATCAGAGGGACCGCGCCCGGGTCCTGTATCTGTTGCCGACATAGTCGACGGTGAGACACAAAACGCCGGCTCGCGACTCGAGGGCGGCATGGGGCAGGGCTCCATGGTGCAGCGTCAGGGTAGCCTGGCGGCTCTCTCCTGACGCTGCACCGGGAACCTTTAAAAATCGTCGTGAAAGGCAACTTCTCCTTCGACCGCAACCTGGTAGGCAGAGACGCGGCGCTCAAAAAAGTTGGTAAGTTCCTGCACGTCTTGCAGATCCATGAACGGGAACGGGTTTCTGGATCCGAAGACCTTTTTCATGCCGAGCCGATCGAGCCGCTGATCGGCTACATACTGCAGGTATTCGCGCATATCCCCGGTAGACAGCCCGGCGACGCCGCCCTCCAGCAGGTCTTGTGAAAACTGCAACTCTGCGTCTACGGCTTCGCGCATCATCAGGATGACCTGCTCTTCCATGCGCGCATCAAAGAGCGACGGATGCTGTTCACGCACCGTGTTGACTACCTCGAAGGCGAACTCAAGATGAGCGCTCTCGTCGCGGAAGACCCAGTTGGTGCCTGCGGCTAAGCCGTGCAGCATGCCACGCGATCGAAAGAAATAGACATACGCGAAGGCGGCGAAAAAGAAGAGGCCTTCGATGCATCCGGCAAAGCAGATTAGGTTCAAAAGAAACTGACGGCGATGCTCGTCGCTATCGAGCGTGTCGACGTCCTGGATCGAGTCCATCCACTTCATGCAGAAGTCTGCCTTCTTGGCGATGGAGGGGATGTTATCCACGGCAGCGAAAGCGGCGGCGCGTTCGCTCGGCTCGGGAATGTAGTTGTCGAGCAGGGTGAGATAGAACTGCACATGCACGGCTTCTTCGTAGAGCTGGCGTGACAGATAGAGCCTGGCTTCAGGCGAGTTGATGTGCTTGTACAGGTTCAATACCAGGTTGTTTGAAACAATGGAGTCGCCGGTAGCAAAAAAGGCGACGAGGCGCTGGATGACGTGCACCTCGGCCGGGGTAAGCCGCTGTTTCAAGTCGACCAGGTCAGTGGAAAAGTCGATTTCTTCGACGGTCCAGGTATTCTTGATGCCGTCTTTGAACATTTCAAAGAAGGTGGGGTAGCGCATGGGCCGCAGGGTTAGGCACAGGCCTGGGTCGAGGATGGAATCGGGTACTTCAACAGAAGACGACATAGCTGGCTCCATTCGTGACGTGCTTTAAAAGGCTCTAAGGGCGAGAGATCGGCAAGCAAACTGGAGACCGCGCGGGCACCATTGCGCGGCAATCCTACTGGCAAGCTTCGCAGCTTTCCGGGTTGTCGAGCGAACATGCAACCGCGTTGATCGCAGGCACGGTGCCCGGCTTCTCAGCATTCTGCTGCTGCTGGCCCTGGGACACAGTTGTCTTTGCAATGCGTGTAGCTGGGCGCGACCGAAGATAGTACGTAGTCTTGACTCCGGCTTTCCAGGCATACATATACATGGAAGAAAGCCGGCCGATATTCGGAGATTCGGCAAACAGGTTCAAGGATTGGCTCTGGTCGATAAAGGCGCCCCGCTCAGCCGCCATGTCGATAATCGAGCGCATGGGGAGCTCCCACACGGTGCGATAGCGCTTGCGGATATCTTCAGGCAGATCGGTAACGGTTTGCACCGAACCCTCCGCCATCTTGATGCGGGTGCGGGTTTCCTCGGTCCATAGCCCGCGCATCTTCAGTTCATCAACCAGGTACCGGTTGATCTGGAGGAACTCGCCTGAAAGCGTTTCTCGCTTGAACAGATTCGAAATCTGCGGCTCGATGCATTCGTAACAGCCGACGATCGAAGCGATGGTAGCCGTGGGCGCGATCGCGATCAGCAACGAGTTGCGCAAGCCATGTTTGCGGATGCGTTCCTTCAAAGCTTCCCAGCGCGCAGGCTCCCTGGGCGTTACTCCCCACAGGTCAAACTGAAGGTGACCCTCGGCGGCCCGGGTATCAGCAAAGGCGAGGTGCGCACCATGCTTTTCTGCCAGCTCTGCGCTGGCCACCAGGGCGTGGTAGTAAATCTCTTCCTGAATGCGGGTTGACAAGTCTTTTGCCTCGGGTGAGTCAAAGGCAAGGCCGAGTTGAAAAAAGACATCCTGGAGGCCCATGACGCCAAGGCCGACCGGACGCCAGACATTGTTTGAGCTTGCCGCCTGAGGAACCGGATAGTAGTTGATGTCGATAACCCGGTCGAGCATAGGCACGGCCAGCCGCACCGTATGCGCCAGCTTAGCAAAATCAAAGGCGTTGCCACTTACGTGTCGCGCCAGGTTGATAGAACCAAGGTTGCACACGGCTGTTTGATCATGCGAGGTCACCTCGGTGATCTCCGTGCACAGGTTCGACAGGTGAACGACATTGCCCGGTTTGCCGGTTTGATTGCAGCGCAGGTTGGTCGTATCTTTGAACGTCATCCAGCCGTTGCCCGTTTCCGCAAGCGTGCGCATCATGCGGGCGTACAGGTCGCGAGCCTTGACCTGTTTTACCGCCAGCCCTTCGCTTTCAGCCTGTTGGTAAGCCGCATCAAAAGCGGCTCCGTATAGGTCGGTCAAATGCGGAACGAGTTTAGGGTCAAAGAGCGACCATGTGCCGTCCTCATCCACGCGGCGCATGAACAAGTCAGGGATCCAGTTCGACGTGTTCAGGTTATATGTGCGTCGGGACACATCCCCGGTGTTGTCGCGGAGTTCGAGAAACTGCTCTACATCCGCATGCCATGGCTCGAGGTAGACGCACGCTGCGCCTTTGCGCTTGCCGCCCTGGTTCACAGCCGCCACCGATGCGTCCAGGGTGCGCAGCCAGGGAACGATCCCGTTCGATAAGCCGTTGGTTGCGCGGATCAGCGAACCCTCGGAGCGAACCCGATGAAAGGCGAGCCCGATGCCGCCTGAAAACTTCGACAGCAGGGCCACCTGCTTATACGTGTCGTAAATGGAGTCGAGCGAGTCCAGGGGTGAGTCGATCAGGTAGCAGCTCGACATCTGCGCGTGGCGGGTTCCAGAGTTAAACAGCGTCGGCGAGCTGGGCATGTAATCATGCGCGGCCAGCAGGCGATAAAAAGGCACAGCTTCGCTTACCGAGAGTGCAAGGCCGCACGCGACGCGGAGAAAGAAGTATTGCGGCGTTTCAATGACTTTGCGCGTGATCGGATGGCGCAGCAGGTAGCGGTCATACACCGTGCGTAGGCCGAAGTATTCAAACCGATCAGAAAGCTCGTCATCGATAGCATTGTTCAGTTTTCGCGCATTTTCAACCACAAAGGCAGCCGTGGCTTCCCCGATCAACCCTTGCTCGCGCCCCAGTTCTATGGCCTGCGAAAAGGAGTAGATATTCTGCCCGGCAACTTCCTTCAAGATCGTTTCGTGCAGCAGCCGTGCTGCCAGCTTGGAGTACTCCGGCTCTTCAGCAATCAGGGCAGCAGAGGTTTGGATCGAGATGGAATCCAATTCGCGGGTCGTCGCGCCATTAAACAGGCCGCCGATGGTTTTCGAAGCTACGCGCATGGGATCGATATGCGTGAGCCCGTGCGAGGATCGCTGTACCGCCCGCACGATCTTGTTGACATCGACCGGCTCCAGTCCGCCGTTGCGCTTGCGCACCTGCATGACAGGCGCTGTCTCAGGAAGTGGAAAGTCAGGAAGGACGTCGGCGAGCGTGGTCTGCAGTTCGGACAAGTGGATGCCTTTTCCGCCAGCGGAGCCATGCGTCGCCAGCCTTTGAGAGCGCTGATGCGATGAGCCCGGAGGCTTTCAGTAGATGTGCCGGAGGCAGGGGCCCGGCGCTTGCAGCCGGGGTCCAGTGCGACCGGTTCCCGGGGTGGGTGCTGCATTCCTGCCAGGCCGCCCGGGGGGTGGCGCCTCTGACGTAAGGCTACCGTATCTTGTGTGTGTGTGCACGCCAAAATACAACCTGTGGGTTTCGGTACTAAAGTGTTGAAGGCAAGGATGCTGCAAAACCGGGCACATCTGAGGAAAAACGGTCCCCGGCCGCGCCCACTGGGGGTCGGCTTTTGGGCAGAACTGCGGCTTCCCGCATCCCAGGCGCAGGAGGGGCGAAGCCAACGAGCTGAGGGGCGCTGTCAAGCGTAAAATCGTGGCAGTGCAGGAGTCTCCTCCCTATGAAGCAGCAGCCACCGACGCCCCTCCTTTCACCCGATCGACGCACATTTCTGCGGACGGGCGGCGCCGTGGCTGCAGGGCTCCTCTCGCAGGCCGCGCTGCCGGCGCAGGCGGCAACCGCGATGCCGCCGCTCCCGGTCAACTCACGGACCCAGAACGCGATGCCCACCCGCAACCTGGGCAAGACGGGGTACAAGGTGGGCATCTTCTCGCTCGGGGGCCAGGCCTCGCTTGAGAAAGGCAACAACTTTGACGTAGCCGTGCCCATCCTTGAGCGAGCTCTCGACCTTGGCGTCAATTATCTCGACACCTCATCTATCTACGGCGGACCCGACCGTTGGAGCGAGCAGTACGTCGGGGAAGTGATGAAGAAACGCCGCAATGAAGCCTTTCTCGCCACCAAGACCAAGGAGCGAACGCGAGATGGCTCGTTGCGCATGATCGAAAAATCGCTCCAGCTGCTCAACACCGATCATGTCGATCTATGGCAGCTCCATGATGTCGGCTTGCCGGAGGATGTGGATGCCATCTTCGCCAAAGGTGGCGCTATGGAGGCGCTGGTCGAGATGCAGGACCAGAAGGTCGTACGCTATCTCGGCGTTACAGGGCACTACCGGCCTGAAGCCTTGATCGACACCATGAATCGGCATCCGTTTGATTGCATCCTGATGGCGATCAATGCGGCGGACTCCCC
>CAXTPL010000180.1:0-2186 GCA_964246065.1 uncultured Acidobacteriaceae bacterium | reverse complement strand
GCACTTTACCCTGACGCATCCTGTTTCGACCGTCATTGTAGGCTGCGACACGGTGGCACAACTGGAGGAGAACGTCCAGATCGCGCGGGAGTTCACGCCTCTTTCGCAGGCGCAGATGGCAAAGCTCGATGCATCGGCTGAACCTGTGGCAAAGCAGTCTTTGTTTTTCCGCTTTACGGACCGCAGCAAGGGATAACCGCGCGGCGCGTTCCGGGGCTCAACCGGTCGCAGGGCTGCTAACCGGGCAGCCCCTGGACAAAGGTGATGCGCACGGTCTTTACGCCGGCTTGCTGGAAGCGCACGACAAGGTTGTCGCCTGCAACATCGAGCACAGTGCCTTGACCGAAGCTCCGGTGCCGTATGTTGTCGCCTTTCCGGAAGGCCGGCGTGGACTCCGGCTTAGGCAGCGTCTCAGGTGCGGTGGTCGCAATCACTTCGCCTGATGCCGTGATGCGCTCTACGACCGCCTCCTGGCGTGCGGGCTGCGGCAGCGCCGATGCGCGTCTGCCGGGATCGGTACAGTTATCACACGTGCCGCACGGCTCCCCATCTGCCTCGCCGAAGTAAACACGCAGGAGCTGCTTGCGGCAGACGGCGCTCTCGGCATAGTGCATCATCTCGTCGATGCGCTTTTTATCGGCGGTTGCCCGTTCCGCAAAGCCGTTGACCAGTGCTTCCAGTGCGGCATCGCTCACCTCGGTAGCGCTGCGCGTGTACCCGCGCGCACCGCGCCGAGCCAGCCCTCCTTCACGCAACAACGGCAAAATGCCTTGCACTCGCCGTGCCGCGACGCCCGACCGCTCGGCGACCAAGGCGGCCGCAGCCGGTGTGTGCTCGTCGAGCGCGCTGAAGACCGAGCACATCTCTTCAAGCCGGGGGTACCGCCCTACCAGGAAAAAGCTCTGGATACGCTTATCCTCGAGCCGGTAAAGCAGCACAGCCTCGGCCGGCTCGCCATCACGGCCTGCGCGGCCCGCCTCCTGGTAGTAGCTTTCGAGCGAGTCAGGAAATTCGTAGTGGTAAACAAAGCGAATGTCGGGTTTGTCGATGCCCATCCCGAATGCCTTGGTGGCAACCAGCACCTTGAACTCGCCAGACATAAAGCCGTTTTGTGCCGCAGCGCGCTCGCGTGCGGGCAGTCGACCATGGTAAAGGCCGGCGGAGGTGCCGTTTTCGACGAGCCACTGCTGCAGCTCGGCTGCTGTGCGCACGCTGGCGGTGTACACAATTCCGCTGCCGGGTTGCGCGGCAATCAAAGCCTGCAGCCGCTCGCGCTTGGCCTCAGCATTGACGGTCGGGAGCACGGAAAAAGCCAGGTTCGGCCGCTCCGTTCCTGTGTCGACGATGACGGCATCTTCAGCCCCGAGCTGCTTGAGGATGTCGGCGGCTACATCTCTGGTAGCGGTCGCCGTCAGCGCGATCACGGGCGGGTTGCCAAGCTGCTGTCGCGCATACTTCAGCTGCATGTATGCGGGGCGAAAGTCATGGCCCCATTGCGAAACGCAGTGTGCCTCATCTACCGCCAGCAGGCTGACGCCTCCTGCGCGTACTTGATCCAGGAAGTCGCGATTCTCGAGCCGTTCCGGCGTGACGTAGAGCAGCTGCGGGATTCCATGCTCGACCAGGTCGGCGGCCTGAGCCTGCTCGGCCGCGGTCAGGGTTGAGTCGATCTTTTCAACGGTGATGCGGGCCTCTTCAGCCTTGGCCTGCTGGTCCTGCATCAGCGCGATGAGCGGGGAAACGACGAGGACCGTTTTCGGCAGCACCAGGGCGGGCAGCTGGTAGCAAAGGCTTTTGCCTGAGCCGGTAGGCATCAGCGCAAGCACATTGCGTCGCTCAAAGATCGCCTCAAACACCTCGCGCTGGCCGGGCCGAAAGTGATCGATGCCGAAACGCTGCCGGGCCAGGCGGTGGAGTTCCTGCCATGGCGCGGCAGCGGCTTGTGCAGCGGCCCCTTGTTTATGCCGGCCGCACGGGGCGCTCCCGCTGGAGCGTTGGTGCGTTGCCGGCGAGGCAGGCATTACAGACGAGCGGAAGGCTGCGGATCGTTGCGACATACGGGCAGTGATGGTCTCCTGGTGTCAGGCGGCGGAGGAGGTTAAACCGACAGGCGAGTTTAGACTGACAGCCCCACTTTAGACTGACAGCCCGATACGATGCGGACGGCGACTTCAGAAGTGGGACTC
>CAXTPL010000179.1:0-7145 GCA_964246065.1 uncultured Acidobacteriaceae bacterium | reverse complement strand
GCGGCGGCCTGGGCGAAAGCACAACGACGACGGTCAATCAAAGAGTCGGGCATCATGTTCTGGATGTTTTTCAGGGCCAAAGCAAGCAATTGCTCTTCCGCGGCATTGCCACCAGCGAGCTCAAGAATAACTCCGATAAAAACATCAAGGAGTTAGACAAGGATATCGACAAGATGTTCAATAAGTTTCCGCCGAAAGGTTAGCGTGAGGCGGAAATTACGCCGGAACTAAGCGCTTTCTTCTAACCAGGCGCCAGGCTCTGCCAATCTCCAGCGTGTGCGTTCCCCGCAGAGGTACGTTAGAGCCGGATGCCAAACGTCCGAGGTATGCGACTGCGACAGAAAAGGCTCCATCTATATCAGGTGGAGCCTTTTTCTGGCTTTAGCCTTGGCTTTAACCCTGGTTAAACCGCGGCCTTGACTTGCTCAACGAAGGGCGTAAGAAACTCTTCCGCAGGCTGCTTGCCCTGGGTCACCGGCGTCGTGGGGCCGGCGAGGACAATCTTTGTCTCCGTGATGCCCATAAAACCGAAGATCGCCTTCAGGTAAGGAGTCTCCATGTTGTAGCCCTCGGCCGGAGAGCCGGGCGAGTACAAGCCTCCGCTTGCGACAATGAACGTAGCGGTACGCCCGGTAGCCAGGCCCTTGTATCCGGTGTGATCGACGCTGAAGGTTTTGCCGACGCGAACCACGTGATCGATCCAGGCCTTGACCGCGGCAGGAATGGCAAAGTTGTACATCGGCGAAGCCAGGACGATCTCGGTCGCTTCAAGAAGTTCACCCGTCAACTCTTCTGACAAAGCGAGTGCCTGCTTCTGCTCCGGGGTGTGCGACGCCGGGTCGGCGTAGGCGCCGCCTATCCAGGCGAGGTCGACAAAGGTCAACTTGGTCGTTTCAAGGTCACGGTAGATCACCTTGCTGTCGGGGTTTTTAGCCTTCCAGGCTGCGGCGAAGGCCGCGCTAAGCTTGCGAGACATGGAGTAGTCGCCGCGGGGGCTCGCGTCGATGTGCAGTAGTGTGGGCATATAGAAGATCTCTCCTGGTAAACGTAAACGGTGGCATTGCGTAAGGCCGAAGCTTGTTGCAACATGGAATGCAGCTAGAAGAGCAGATGCCCGCGGCCGCAACAAAGGTGCGGTAGTTTTCGAGCTTGCTCTCTGCTTCTTTCAAGTGAGATCGGCCTTTGGGCTCGGCTAGTTTGGCGGGGGCGCTCCGGACTCCTCAACCAGGGTGCGAACCAGCTCTTCTTCAAGCGCTTCCAGCATCTCTCGCGGCATCGGCTTGGTAGGTTTTACGCCCAGCCCCTTGAGCATCTCCGCCTGGCGGATGGCATTGCCCCGGCCCGTGCGCAGCTTGTTCATCGCTTTGTCGTAGGAGGTGCGCGCCGTGTCTAGGCCGTCGCCTACCTTGGCCAGGTCGCCCGCAAAGGCGGCCAGCTTGTCGTAGAGTTCGCCGCCGCGGTAGACGATCTCCTGCACGTTGCGGTTCTGCTGCTCCTCCCGCCAAAGGTGGGCGACGGTGCGGATGACTGGAAACAGCGTCCCTGGGCTTACGAGCAACACGTGGTGTTCCCAAGCCTCCTGCCACAGCCGCCCGTCTTTTGAAAGTGCCAGCAGGTATGCAGGCTCGATGGGTACAAACATGACGACGAAGTCGATCGATTGCAAGTTGTAGAGGGCCTGGTACTTGCGCCTGGAGAGGCCACGGATGTGCTCGCGAAGAGAGCCGACGTGCCTGGCCAGGGAGACAGCCCGCGCAGCCTCATCGGTGCAGGCGCAAAAGGCGTTGTAGTCAGTCAGCGAGACTTTGGCGTCGACGACCAGGTGTTTTTCGCCGGGCAGGTTGATGATCACATCCGGCCGGGCGCGCGTGCCGTCTTCGCGGGTAAAGCTTTCCTGCACGCGGTACTCTTCGCCGCGTCGCAGGCCTGCGTCTTCAAGCATGCGTTCGAGCAGCACCTCGCCCCAGTCGCCTTGCGTCTTCGATGAGCCTTTAAGCGCGGAGGCGAGGCTGCTGGCCTCGGCGCTAAGCCGGTCGTTGAGCTTGGAGAGCGTTTCGATGTGGGTACGCAGCTCCGTGCGGCCCACCAGCCCTTCCTGCTGCAGGCCCTCCACCTTTTGCTGGAACTCGCCCAGCTTTTCCCGCAGCGGGTTCAGGAGCGTTTCCATACCGGCGTGGTTTTGCTCGCCGAAGCGCCTGGCTTTTTCATCGAAGATTTTTGCGGCGAGCAGCTCAAACTGGTTCGCGAGCGCGACCCGTGCCTCGGCAAGCAGTGCGAGCTTTTCTTCGGCCGCGGCACGCTCTGCCTGCACCCTGTCCGCGGCGGCTGCCCGCTCTACGCGCAGCAGTTGCTCGGTGGCCTCGCGACCCGCGGTAAGCTGCGTGGCCGCCTCGCGGAGTGCTTCGCGGGCCTCTCCCAGTTCGCGCTGCAGGGTGCGGTGTTCATCGGCTGCGCGAGCCGCAGCCTCCTCCAGGGGAGCTTGGCGCGCGCGCACAGATGCCAGTTCGGTCTCGATGCGCGCATGCGCAATGCGAAGCTCCTCGGAGGCACCGCGCAGCGCTTCCCGCTGGGCGCTGAGCGCGGCATGCTCGGCTCTCAGGCAGGCCAGCTCCTGGGCGCGGGCAGCGTGCTCGCCGGCCTGTGCGGCCGCTTGTTCGGCCCGGAGCGCCTCGGTGCGGCGCTCGGCTGCGCGTGCACGCCGGCCACCCAGGGCCGCGCCGGCCATCCCCAACGCAAGGCCTGCAAGCAGCGTTCCAAGGGGAAGAAGAAAAGGAGAAGTCATAGCTCCCAGTGTGCCATCGGCCGGGGGCCGCGACAATGTGCAGAAAGGTGCAGAAAGGTGCAAAGAGGCGCAGAAAGGTACGGGAACGGATCGGCCGCCGGGCCTGGCTTGCCTCAGCAAGCGGGTCCGCAAGGCCCTTGGCGGGGCTCTCGCTTGCTTTACACCATTGGGGGCGCTCAGTAGACTGGAAGTTCCGGGGACGGGGGCTTTTGCGCCTGCATGGACCGAGTCCCGGATCATTTTTTGTTCTTAGTTGCACCCAGGAGAAGCGCATGGCAGCGGTGGAAGAGAAAGTCAAACAGATCATCGTCGAGCAGTTACAGGTAGATGAAGCGGAAGTCACACCAAGCGCATCCTTTCAGGAAGACCTTGGCGCCGATTCGCTCGATGTGGTCGAGCTGGTCATGCAGTTTGAAGAGGCATTCGAGCTGGAGATTCCGGACGAAGACGCCGAAAAGATCAAGACCGTCAAGGATGCGGTGGAATACATCGAGAAGCACGCGAAGGCAGGCAAGTAGACTTGAAGCGACGAGTGGTAGTCACCGGTGTGGGCTTGATCTGCGGAGTGGGCAACACCGCGCCGGAGGTCTGGGAAGGGCTGCTTGCATGCAAGAGCGGCATTGCTCCTATCACCGCGTTTGACACTGCCGGGTTTTCAGTCACCTTTGCGGCAGAGGTGAAAAACTTCGACCCTTTGCAGTTTATTGAGAAGAAGGAGTCGCGCAAGATGGGGCGTTTTATCCATCTGGCGATGGCGGCCTCCGCAGAAGCAATGGAGCACTCCGGGCTCAAGGTCACCCCGGAGATCGCCGAGCGTGTGGGGGTGCATATCGGCTCCGGCATCGGCGGCTTCGATGTGATTGAGCGGGAGCATTCCGCATTTCTGGCCGGCGGTCCCCGAAAGATCTCGCCTTTTTTCATTCCGGCAACCATCGTCAACCTGGCCGCAGGGCATGTGTCGATCCGCTATGGGGCCAAGGGGCCCAACCAGTCCGCGGCGACTGCCTGCACCACCAGCGCGCACTCGATCGGCGATGCATATCGCATCATCGAGCGCGATGACGCGGATGTGATGATCGCCGGCGGAACCGAGGGAGCAATTACGCCCATGTGCGTAGGCGGGTTCGCCGCCATGCGTGCCTTGTCGACCCGCAACGACGACCCAGCGACGGCCTCGCGGCCCTGGGACAAAGACCGCGACGGCTTTGTGGTGGGCGAAGGCGCGGGCATCCTGATCCTTGAAGAGTTGGAGTTCGCCCGCAAGCGCGGCGCGCACATCCTGGCGGAGGTGGTGGGCTACGGCATGAGCGCCGACGCCTTTCACATCACAGGGATGGCGCCCGAGGGCGAGGGCTGCTTCCGTGCCATGCGCAATGCGGTGAAGAGCGCGGGCATTGAGCCGGGGCAGATCCAGTATGTGAACGCCCATGCGACGAGCACGCCGCTTGGCGATAAAAGCGAAAGCGCGGCGATCGAAACGCTGTTTGGCGATCACGCCACAAGCGGCACGCTGCTGGTCAGCTCGACCAAGTCGATGACCGGCCATCTGCTGGGCGGGGCCGGCGGCCTGGAGGCGGGCATCACTATCTATGCACTGCAAAAGCAGACAGCGCCGCCGACGGCCAACCTGACCAACGTCGATCCGGAGTGCCGGTTGAGCTACGTGCCCGGCAAGCCGCAGGCTCTCCCCATGGAGTATGCGCTTTCAAACTCGTTCGGCTTTGGAGGCACAAACGGTTCGCTGATCTTTAAACACTGGTCCGCCTGAGCACGCCTGGGCTGTGTGAAGAGTGGAGAAAAGAAAAGGCATGCCGGAAGGCATGCCTTTTCCTCTGGTGAGAACGGCAGAGCGATTTAGAACGTGGGGGGATTGCCGGTAACAGGCAGGGATACCGAGCCTTGGCCTGCCAGCGCGGTGGCCAGCGAGAAGCCGGGGCCGGTGCTGGCGGTAAGGAACGGCGTGAGCGCCACAACAGCGGAGTTGGGTCCGTTGTACACGGCGGTGACCGTGTCAGTGGACTCGTAGGCGAGATTGTTGGCCGGGTTCATGTTGCTGATCACGCGACCGAGAACGCGGTGCTCGCACTCCACACCCATGATCGAGGCTGCAACCTTGGCAAAGTACTCCAGCTGCGCAGCGTTATAGGGGCTGCCGCTTCCGCCGGTGTTGCCGTTTACGCGCGCATTGGCTGCCATCAGCGCGAGTTCCTGGATGGCGTTGAGGTAGGCGCCGATAAAGGCGTTCTCAAGCGCGTCAAGGATGCCCGTAAATGCCTTGACCGTATCGAAGGTCCCGGCGGGGAAGTAGAAAGTCTGCACAGGATCGTTTGAGGCGGCGCCGAGGCTAAGCGCTGAGCGCATGAGCGAAGCGTGGTCGATCTCTTCGGTAAGTGCAGCCTGCAGATAATTGACGTTGCCGACGTTGCCCATCGAGCTGGGGTGCGCGGCAGAACCGCCGGGGCCGGCGAGCGAGGGGTCCTGAATGACCTTGCCGATCAGACCGTTGTAGTAGAAGGTGGTCGCCAGATCTTCGGCGATCAGGAAGGCTGTCAGGATCTCCGTCGGCGTGTCCATCGACTGCGGATTGCTGGTGCTTTGGGCGCGCGCGGCCGTGGGGGAGCCGGCAACCAGCCCTGCTGCAGCAACACCAAGGCCTGCGACACCGGCCTGGCTGAGAAAGCGACGCCGGTCCAGGCGAGCCTTCAAGATCTTTTCATTCATCGGTACTTCGAGCTTCATTGGAACACCCTCTCTGGTTGCAAACACGCTCATGCTCTGGATCCAACGCCGGGCTCTGGGGGGCGCAGCGTCAGGTGGACGACACGTTGCTGATGGGGAAACGTGTGTCGAGAGGAAACAGATTGCACCGCGCGGGGGAGAGTGCGTGTTTTTAACACATGGGGTGGTGTGGACTCCTCTTCCAGACACGGGAGCCTGGATGCCGCCCAAGCGCGTGTACCGGATTGAGTCACCCGGGAGGAGGCGGGACTGATCGGGACAACGCGGGCGCTGCTGGAGAGTCAAGCAAAGGAGGCCTGGCGAAGCAGCGCCTGGCCTCCACTTTGCTTGCGCAACAGCCGTTCGGCGGCTAGCTTTGGAGGGCCGCCGCGCCCACCTTGATGATAACGATCAGGAGCCACCAGCCCGCCACGGCAATGGCTGCGGACGAGCGGCTGACCCTGGCAACGATGGAGCAGCCGAGGACCAGCAGCACCAGCACCCACAGGGTAAACAGGTCAAACGAGCTTGCCAGGGCGAGCAGCCACTTGGCTGAATCCGGCGACAGGTAATAGCCGAGGTTGGAGCCGACGGGGTTTGAAATGAGAAAGGAACCGCTGTCAAGCCCGGCGAACAAGGCAACGGTGGCAAGCAGGCTGCTGATAACGTACGGCAGACCGGCATACATGTAGACGGCAAAGACTTCGCTATAGCGCGCCTTGCCGCCGAAGCCGAAGTTGAGCGTGCCCAGCAGTACTCCGGACGCCACGGCAGAGATGACCAGGATCAGAACCGGGGAAGCGTAGCTCGAGATCTGGGTGATTTTGGCACCGAGGCTCTTGGCCTGCGCGACCTGGGCCGGGGTCATGGTCGAGAAGCGCTGCTCCTGTTTGGGCTGTTGGTGGAGCATGGTGTCATACGCATGGCCCCAGCCTACCTGCCGCTGCACGGCAAAGCAGAAGAGCAGCGTCACGACGGCCAGCAGAAGAAAGGCAGGCCACCAGCTCGCGCTGCGCTTGATGTCCTGGAATAAAGAGGTGGGAGAAACGTAGGCGGCAACGATGCGCGCGCCCGGGGAAAGAGGCGCCGGAGCGGTTGAGTTTTCTAGAGTTGACATGGCTCTCCTGTAGATCCGCTGCAGATACGGCTTTTTCTGTTCCGTAGCAGTGTGAACGGGCGCGCTCGTTTTGTCTACCGAAAGCGGCGGTGGGTCTGAGGGGAGGGTCGGCTTGCAAAAACGTTTCCCTCCTTGCCGAGAAGCATTTACTATGCCAGCCAACGCGCCCTCGGTCTGCACCATGCAGGCAAAAGCCTCCTCACCTGACTAACAAGGAGCACTTATGCGTTCCCTCTCGTTGCTTCCTCTTGCCGCGTTCACCCTTGTATGCCTGTTCGCCGCTGCGCCCGGCACATGCTTTGCGCAAGCAGCCCACCACGCTACCCAAAAGCCCGCAGCAAAACCGATGACCAACAGCGATGTAATCGCTTTGAGTTCAGCAGGGCTTGAGGATGATCTCATCATGGCGAAGATACATGCTGCGCCGTCTACCAATTTCGATACGAGCGCGCAGGGCTTATCCTCCCTCAAGTCAGTAGGCGTTTCAGCGCGTGTGATCCGGTACATGATTGATCCCACCATGCCGGC
>CAXTPL010000178.1:0-7205 GCA_964246065.1 uncultured Acidobacteriaceae bacterium | reverse complement strand
TCCGCGGGGACCCCGGTCTGCGAGCTGATTGGAGTGCCTAGGATGACCTATCGCTATCAGAGCTGCCGCGATGACAGCGAGCTGCGGGAGCGTCTGTTGGAACTGGCCAGAGAGAGGCCGCGGTTCGGCTACCGTCGGCTGCACATTCTGCTGCGCCGCGACGCAATCGAGGTCAACCATAAGAAGGTGCAGCGGGTGTACCGGGAGCTTGGCCTTACGGTGAAACGCACACGGCGCAAGCGCCTGGAGCGCGTGCTGCAGCCGCGTCCGGTGCTGACAGCACCCAGCCAGGAGTGGTCCATTGATTTCGCCAGCGATGTCACAGCTGGGAGCCAACGCATCCGCGTGTTGAGCGTGATCGACAGTTCTAGCAAACAAAGCCTTGCGCTCGATGTGGACACAAGCTTTCCCAGCCGGCGTGTGACGCGCGTGCTCGAAAAGGCGGTCGGCCAGTATGGCAAGCCTCTCGCCATCCGCTGTGATAACGGCCCTGAACTCACCAGTCGGCATTTCCTCGCCTGGGCGATCGAGAACAAGATCGATATCCTGCATATCCGGCCCGGGAAACCTACTGAGAACGCCTATGTCGAGAGCTTCCATGGAAGGCTGCGCGATGAGTGCCTGAACGTGAGCTGGTTCTGGAACCTGTTCGATGCACGCAGAAAGATCTCCGCCTGGCGGCTGGATTACAACTCGCAGCGCCCGCATTCTTCTCTCCACTACCGAACGCCTGAAGAGTTTACCCGGCAGTGGCTGCTCGCCTGCCGAGAACCAAACCTCCACAAGGAAGAAAAAGAAAGAATAATCACGCTATGATTTCAGACACCCAGCTGGACGGAAAATGGGGTCACGTCAGACTCATGCACGGTATATTGCATGGTCAGAGCTCCCTCGCTGGACTAGCCCAGTCCAGCGAGGCTCTTGATGCGTGGAGCGAGGCAATTACGCTGGGTTGCCGTTGCTATCCGTCGTCCAGGACTCGCTTTGGAAGGCGATAAAGACGGCCACCCACGCCGGCGTGGCGGGCATCTGGAAGATGAGCATGCCGTCCTGCCAGATGCCGTTATCGCGCTCGAAACGGCCTGCGGGATTGCCCTGGTTCATGTGGAGGTTGTGGATGCCGTTGCCGGTGGTGTACTCGCTGCCGAAGGCGTACACCGTGCCGTTCTTGTCGGCCACAGCCTGGTTGAGGAAGCTGACGACCGCGTTCTGGAGATCTGTGGCGGTGGCCTGCCCGGGGCGAGGCAGCAGCGTCATCTCCTGCAAAGTCACAAGCGGGGAGCTGTTGACGAGGCTCCGCTGGTAGTCGATGGCCGGATTGGCGTCCAGGCCGGCCAGCGGGGTCACTCCTACGGGTAGCGCCTCCAGCGCGGCGGGGTCCGGCGGCAGAAAGTTCTCGTTCAGCAGGTACAGTACCTCCGAGCCATCGCTCGACTCGACATTGAACGCGATCTCCCACGTGGCGCCGTTCACGTCTACATCGATCAGGTAGTGCGGAATGGCATTTGAGGAAAGCTTGCCGGAGAGAGGCACGCCTTTGAGGACGCTGTACTTGGCAATGGGCACGGGGAGGTCTCCTAGATGGTCGCTAGCTTGGATGCGGCCTGATCTGGGCGCTTCGATCAGCGGGGGCAGGCGGGCGGACAGGCACTGCGGCGAGGGCAACCGCAGGTCCTTCGGATTGCCGCTTGCCTACGCCCGTAGTCGCGGTGCTAAAGGCCAGGCGCCCCTGACGCCGACGCGCGTAGCCGCCCTGCTCTAGCCTTGCGCGGCGAGAAAGCGCCAGCGACAGCGGCTAGAGCCCCACCACGTTGTAGCCGCAGTCCACGTAATGGACCTCGCCGGTGACCCCGCTCGCAAGGTCGGAGGCCAGGTAAACGGCAGCGCCGCCAACCTCAGCCTGCTCCACATTGCGCTGCAGCGGCGAGCGCTCGGCATGGGCCTTGAGCATGGTGCCGAGGTCGCCGATGCCGCGTGCGGCCAGAGTCTTGATCGGGCCGGCGGAGATCGCATTTACCCGGATCTTTTGTTTGCCGAGCGAAGCAGCCAGGTAGCGTACGGTCGCTTCGAGCGCAGCCTTCGCCACACCCATAACGTTGTAGTTGGGGATCACTTTCTCAGAGCCGTAGTAGGTCAGCGTGAGGATGGAGCCACCGTCGGTCATCAACGGTGCCGCGCCGCGTGCCAGCGCCACCAGCGAGTAGGCGCTGATATCGAGCGCCATGCGAAAACCTTCTCGCGAGGTCAGCAAGAAGTCGTTCTTCAGCTCGTCGGCGGGAGCAAAGGCAAGCGAGTGCACCAGCACGTCGAGCTTGCCATACTTCTCCTTGAGCGCGGCAAAGACGGCATCGATCGAGGCGTCCTGCGTCACGTCGCACTCAAAAGTGGCCGCATTGCCGAGCGAAACTGCCAGGCTTTCGGCTTCGGCGCGCAGGCGCTCATTCTGGTAACCGATCGCGAGGGTGCACCCTGCCTCATGCAGCTTTTGCGCGATGGCGTAGGCGATTGATCGTTTGTTGGCGATGCCGAAGACAACGGCGATGCGGCCTTCGAGGTTCAACAGGGACATGCTTGCAATTCTCCTTAGGCGTTCGGAAAGAAAAGCATAGCAGTGGAGAGCGGGTGTACGCTCGGGGCACGAGCAAAGCGGCAGGCGAACAGGGAGAGCTGCCGGTCTGCTACGCTGGCAGCGCGGCAGATCCGCCGACCTGTCGGCCGGCCCACCTCGTTTCCGAGCCACCTCGTTTAAGGAGATGTTCTTACGATGATCCAACGCATGTTCTTGCTCGCCGCGCTGGCGGGCGCCTTTGCAGCCCCCGCCATGACCCTGGCCCAGGCCTCTGCCGGCATGGCGTCGCCGGCCGACATCTTCGATAAGCAGCTGAGCGCCGAGGAGAAAGAGATCGTGGGCGCCGCTGAGGCCATGCCGGCAGACAAGTTCGACTTTGCGCCGACCACCGGCGAGTTCAAGGGCGTCAACAACTTCTCAGCACAGGTCAGGCACCTGGCAGAGGCGAACTATGTGATCTTCGGCAACTGGGGCACGCCAAATGCAAAAAGCCCTGCCGACCTGGACAAGCTGGCTGGCCGGGACCAGATCCTGCAGGCCCTGCGTGATTCCTTTGCGTTCGCGCATACAGCCGTGCGAAGCATAACCGCCACGAATGCGTTTGAACAAATGGGTGAGCGCAAGAGCACGCGGGCGGGCATGGCCCTGGCCGGCCTGGCGCACATGATGGATCACTACGGCCAAATGGTGGAGTACCTGCGCGACAACGGCATCGTGCCTCCGGCCAGCCGCAAGAGCTGAGCGTTCCGCTCGGCAGACTCGACGGCGAGCGGTGTGCGAAGTCGGAGGCACGCCCGACTGCTTTGAACAATCTTGGTCGGCCATAACCGGCGGTAACCTGCCGGGGCGCCTCGCGCAGCTATACTTGCAGCGTGAGGCGTCTTCTCCAGTTCGGGGTCCTGCTGCTGGTGGGTGCAGCTGTGCTGACGCCCATTGCCGAGTTCCTCGACCGGTGGGACGCGGTCGGCTTCCCCATGAACGATACCGAGCTGCGCATCTTTGGTTTCGTGCTCGTCGTCGTGCTGGTGTTGCTGGTAAGCAGGCTTGGCGCGGCGCTCGATAGGCTAATCGGACTCGGTTCCGTGTTTCGCGCCGCCTTTTCTGCGGTCTGCGCCGCAAAGGCCGTCTGCCTGCCTCAGGTTTGCCTGCACAGCCCACCTCCTTTAAGAATCTGATCTCCGGATAGAGAGCACCCTGTGCGCGTCGTTCCCCCTTGGGCGGCGTGCGCGGAGGTCTTGCTGCGCCTGAGCCTCTGGCGCTCGTTGCAACTGTCTCGAGAGTCCTGGAGTTCCTCCAATCATGGCATTTGGAAAGAAGCTTCGCGCGAGCGAGGCAATGTGTCTGCTATGCGTGCTGGCCGCGTCCGCGGGGGCGCAGGTGGCCCGCAATGGATCTGTGGTCGGCACCGTGACAGGACCGGATAACGCACCGGTCACGCCGGCGCAGGTGAGCCTCGCAGGAGCCGACGGTCACGTGCAAGCGGCTTCGGTCGCAGCCGACGGCAGCTTCACCTTCAGCGACCTGCCGAGCGGCAGCTACGACCTGAAGGTGACAGCCCCGGGGTTTGCTCCCTACCGTGCTGCTTCCATCCCCGTGGCGGTAGGACGGACGGCGCAGTTGAGCGTTCGCATGGCTTTGGGCGGCGCAGAGGAGACGGTGCATGTGAACGCGACGCAAGAGGCGTTTGACACCACGCAGACCGCCTCGGTCGTCAATATCGACCGCGACCGCCTCGAGGAGTCGCCTATCCCCAACCGCAATTACCTGACGTTTGTGCTTCTGGCGCCGGAGGTGGCGGCCGCCAACCCGGCGCTGGCGCAGGCAGCGGGGCTGCCGGCGAGCGAAGGCTTCAGCTTCGGCGGGCTGCGGCCGGGCAGCAACGCGGTGTACCTCGACGGGGTCGATGATGACGATGAGTACAGCGGCGGCAGCCGGACGGAGTTGTCGCCGGAGGCGATCAGCGACTTCCAGATCGTCAACCACGGCTTCGCGGCAGAGTCAGGCGGCGGCTCGGGCGGCTCCGTGGATGTGCAGACCCGTGTGGGAAGCAACCAGCGGCATGGCGACGCGTTTGTGTTTGTGCAGAACGGCGCGCTGAACGGAACGCCGCCGCTGGAGCTCGCGCCTCGCAAGCCTGACGAAAGCCGTCTGCGTGCGGGCACGTCGCTAGGCGGCCCGCTTCAACTGGATAAAACCTTCTACTACCTGGCTGCGGAGCAGGAGCTGGCCCGCGGCGAAGATGCCAACGACCTTGGCGCGGGAACGGCGGCGGCAGTCGACACCGCACTTGAAGCGGGTGGGCCGCTGGCCGGCACGCGCCTGCAGACCGGGTTCATCCCGACGATCGACCAGCAGACGGAGGTCTCCGGCCGGCTGGACCGAACCCTGACGCAGCGGGAATCTCTGATGCTGCGCTATGCCTTTTCGAACACACGAAGTGTGAACAACGCCTTCCACACCGACGACCTGGCGGATGCGAGTGCGCGCGGATCGGCATTTACCTCGGACAACAGCCTCAGCGGCACGCTCAACTCTGTGCTGAGCGCCAAGGCCTACAACGCGTTGAACTTTGAGCTCGCACAGCGGCGGGTAGCCGAGAGTACGGTGAGCCGGAACGGGCCGGGTGTGTGGATCCCTGGAGTGGTGCTGCTGGGCACGCCCTACTCGGGCAACAGCCGCCGCTATGAGACGCACCTCGATCTGGGGGATGCGTTCAGCTCCCAGCGCGGACGCCACCTGCTGCGGGTCGGGGCGATGCTAAACCGGGTCGCGCTGCGGGCGAGGGTGCTTGACGGAGCGCAGGGGCTCTTCGTGTTTTCAAGCGTAAGCGCCCTCCAGGCAGGGGCTGCCGGCCTGTTTACGCAGAGCTTTGGCAACTTTGACACGAACTACGCGGAGCTGCGCGCGTCCGCCTATGCGCAGGACCATTGGACGCCCTCGCGGAGGCTGGCTGTGGACTACGGGCTGCGGTATGAGCAGAACCGTTTGCCCGCCAGGCTGCCGCAAAACCCGTACCTGTTCAGTCCCCGGATGGGGGTGGCCTGGACTGCGCGGCCTTCTCTGGTGCTGCGGGCCGGCGGAGGGATCTTTTATGACCGTTTTCTGTTGGCGACGATGAACCGGCTGCTGGAGCAGGACGGGCTGCACGGGTTTTCGCAACTGGTAGAGGATGCGGGAGCAGCTGCGGTCTACCGGGGCAGCGCTTTTGCAGCGCAGCCGCTGTCGGGGGTAGCGCCCAGCATCTGGCGAGCCGAGGCACGGCTTCAGAACCCGTACAGCGAAGTGGCCTCGTTCAGCGCGGAGCAGTCGCTGCCGCTCCAAGCCACGCTCAAAGCTGAATACCAGTACGTGCACGGAGTGCGGCTGGGGCGGACGACCGATGCAAACCTGCTGCCGCCCGTGCTGCTGACAGAAGCAAACGCGGCAGCGCTGGGAGTGGCCCAGCCTTCGGCGCAACAGCTGGGGAGGCCAGTCTTCACGAGCGGCCGGGTCGGCCCGGCACTCGACGCGATCAACCTGTTTTCAACCTCGGCCGGCTCGGTCTACCACGGGGCTACCGTCACGCTGAACCGGCAGTTTACAGAGGACTTCCAGCTTCTCGCCGGGTACACCTACTCAAAGACGCTCGACGATGCTTCCTACGATACCGAGCAGCCGCAGAACCCGTTTGACCCCGGCGCGGAGCGTGCCTTATCGCTTGAAGATCAGCGCCACCGCTTCACCTTGAGCGGGCTGTGGCTGATCGGGCCGGATCCGGACGACGCGCATGGCGATGGGGCGTCCGGCGGCGCGGGTCGGCTGATGCAGGCGCTGTTTGGGCTCGAGTTTGTGCCCATTTTGACCGTGACCAGCGGCTTTCGCGCCAATCCGCTGGTGGGGGTGGATAGCAACCGGGAGCATATCTACCCGTTTGCCGCGCGCCCCGTTGGGCTGGGGCGAAACACGCTCCAAACCGCGCCAAACATCAACCTGGACTTCCGCGTGCTGCGCACGATGCCCATCCGCGGCGGCCACCTGGATGTGGTTGCCGAGTCGTTCAACCTGCTGAACCATACCAACCCGGCGCTGCTGAACCCCACCTTCGGCTCGGGGATGCAGCTGGCTGCCGGGTTCGGGCGGCCGATCGAGGCCGGCGACGCACGGCGGGTGCAGTTTTCGCTCGACTATGAGTTTTAGGGGAGTTCTGGGGGAGTTCTAGGGGCTTTTAGGAAAGTGGTGCGCGGAAAAGCTACAGCCTCGCGATGACCGACTTGACCTGCGTGTACTGGTGCAGGCCATACTCGCCGAGCTCGCGCCCGATGCCCGACTGCTTATACCCGCCAAAGGGGGAGCGCGTGTCCATCACGTTGTAGCAGTTGACCCAGAGCGTGCCGGCGCGGACCCGGTTGGTGACGGCGAGCGCCTTCTTGATGTCGCGTGTCCAGACCCCCGCTGCCAGTCCGTACTCGGTCTGGTTGGCGCGGGCAACGACCTCGTCGAGCGTCGAAAAAGGCAGAATGCTCATCACCGGGCCAAAGATCTCTTCACGGGCGATGGCCATCGTGGCTTCCACGGAGGCAAAGATGGCGGGCCGCACAAAGTAGCCGCGGGCCCCGATGCGCTCGCCCCCGCAGGCGAGCGTTGCCCCCTGCTGCCT
>CAXTPL010000177.1:295-7213 GCA_964246065.1 uncultured Acidobacteriaceae bacterium | reverse complement strand
CCCTGAGGGGGGCTTTCTTCCGCCAGGCGGCCCTGGGGCAAGCAGGGCAGGCCCGCGCCGGACTTCTTGCCGGAGGGCCGGCCCGTACGCCCGGCCCGCACGCCGTGCCCGCACCGTGCCCGCACGCCGGCCCGCACGGCAAAAACGGTTCCTTTCCTCTGACCCGCCGTTTCCCGGCGGAGGGAAAAGTCCCAGGCGAGACAGCCGGCCGGAAAACTTTCTCCCGGGCGCGTCACCGTCCTTTCATCATCTGCTGCTAGCTTGGGCACCGACGTGCGGAGGGTTGATCTTCCGCGTCTTAGGAGACCTGGAGATGATACTTACCTTGTTCCGCGAGCAGCGTGCTGCCCGGATCCTCGCGCAGGGGCTTGCCCTTTGCTCCCTTGCTGCTTCGAGCATCGCGCTCCACGCACAGAGTCGACCGCACTTCAAGCCCTATAACCTGGTCGTCAGCCGCAGCGTGTATGACAGCAACCCGGCAAACGTAAAGGTAGGGGAGCTGCTGCCGCCCAACTGCGCCGGCACGCAGGGCAAGTGTGCCGGAGGCTCGGGCGCCACCAACGACGGCACCTTTCCTTATGTCTTCAACAATGCCTTGTACGATGGCAGCTTCGGCATCACTCGCGGCTGCTTCTCGACCAGATCACGCCCTTCGGCCAGCTGATCAACACGCTTGAGCTGCCGAACAGCCTCCAAAAGGGCATCACCGGAACGAGCGACCAGCTGGTGACCAGCTTTAGCTCCAAGTCTGAAGGCGCGCTGCACTTGTCGCTCAGCGGCAAGGTGCTCAGCTTTGTAGACTACGTTGCGCCGGTGAATGCGCTGGATGTATCGAACTCCAACACGCCCGGTGCCATTGATCCCACCAACCCGGTGGGCCTGGAAACCTACCGCGCCGTAGCCACCGTCAACGCCAGGGGCAAGTTCCACTTCACCGAGACCAACGCCTACAGCGGCAACAATGGGCGTGCCGCCATCCTGAACGACCTCGACGGCAACGACATCTTCTACACCTCCGGCAACGCCGGCAATGGATCCAATCCGCAGCCGGATGGGGTGATCCTCGGGGCGGGCGCGCAGATCATCGACGAGGTCAAGGCGCCCGAGGATGCGCAGAGCCCGGGCACGCCTACCCCGTTCGCCAGCTTCAATGCAGCCGTGCTTACCGGCAAAACGGACAAGATCGGCAAGGACGATAACTTTCGCGGCATCGCTGTCTACAACAATGTCGTGTACTACACCAAGGGCAGCGGTGGAAACGGCATCAACACGGTCTACTTTGTCGACACCACGGGCAAGGCCTGCCCCGGGGGAACAGGCTTGCCGGCCTCCAATGCGGTGCTGCCGACCGCCGCGCTGATGTACAACCTGGGCACACTCCAGGCAAATGGCCTGCCCAGCAACATGTGTGTGCTGGCAGGCTTTCCCACCCTGTCCGCTAAGAGCAGCAGCGGGCTGAGCTATCCGTTTGGCCTGTGGTTTGCCAACCCCACCACGCTCTACCTTGCCGATGAGGGGGATGGCTACCAGGGCTCGGACCTGTATGCACACGCGGCCGCGCAGACCACGGCCGGGCTGCAGAAGTGGATCCTGTCCGGCGGCAAGTGGACGCTGGCCTACACGCTCCAGAAAGGGCTCAACCTGGGCACACCCTACACGGTAAACGGATACCCCACGGGCTCCAACCCGGCCATGGGCAACCTGCCCTGGGCCCCGACAACCGACGGTCTCCGCAACATCACCGGAGCGACCTATGACGGGTACGTGGTAGTCTACGGCACCACATCCACGGTGAGCGGGAGCGGCGACCAGGGCGCTGACCCGAACAAGCTTGTCGCTGTCATCGATCAGCTGAGCAATACCAGCGCTTCTGCCGCAGGGGGTGAGTTCTTTTCGCCCGTACGCTCGGCCGGCTTTGCTGAGGTGCTGCGTGGTGTGGCCCTGACCCCCGGCACACCGGTGACCGGCTCGCGTTAAGAGCGGCGGCGACGCTGGAAAGGGCGGCATCTCCCGCAGCTCAGGGCTTCAGGGCCCAGCGCTCAGGGCTCACGGCTCAGGGCTCACGGCCCTGGGCTCACGGCTGAGAGGTGCCCCCTTCTTTTTTCGGCTTGCAAACGTCGCTCAACGCCCGCCCCGCGGCCGGGGCGCATCCACATCGTCATGGCCCTTCAAGACGAGTGCGATGCCCGTTGCACCGCCTTTCTCGCTGCGCTGCCGGCCGGCAAGGCTACCCCCATCCACATGCTTTGCGACAGCGACTGCGACGGGCTGCCGGCCGGCGCACTGCTCTTTCGCGCGCTCACGCTGGCCGGCTATACCCAGCTTTCGATCGAGCCCAAGCGCAAGGGCGAGTCCGCCTGGCTGCCCGAGGTGCGCGAGCGGCTTGCCTCCCGCCGGCCTCAAGCCCTGATTGTGCTGGACCTCGGCAGCCGGTCTGATCCCTTGCTAGGCGGCGTGCCCACCCTGCTTATCGACCACCACCTGCCCGGCGGCATCCCGCCCGGTGCGGAACTGATTACCGGCTACGGCACCGACCCGACGCCGACCACCGGGCTGCTGGTGTGGTGGTGCGTGCGGTCCCTGCTGTCGACCGACGAGCATCATGGCCTGCTGTGGCTGGCCGCGCTCAGTATCTTGAGCGACGTGGGAGACAAGGCGCCGTTTGCGGAGCTTGCCGAGGCGCGGCAGCTATGGCCTGCCGGGGCGATGAAGACCGCGGTCGCCCTGATCAACGCGCCGCGCAGAACAGCCGCGGGCGACGCCGAAGCGGCCTTATCGGTGCTCCTTGAGTCCTCCGGGCCTAAGCAAATTGCGTCCAACGCGCTCCCGCGCAGCGGCGAGCTGCTCGCAGCCAAGGATGAGGTGTCCGGCGCGCTTGCCCTTGCGCGCAAGGCCGCGCCCAGGTTTAGCCGAAAGTATCGCGAGCGGCTCGGGGCCGACCTCGTGGCGCTGCGGATGAACACGCCCTGCCAGGTGCATCCTCTGGTCGCGCAAACCTGGCGAGGCCGCTTCAAAGACTCGATCGTGATGGGGGTTAACTTCGGGTTTCGGCCCGGCTATGTGCACTTTTCTGCGCGCGGGCCCCGCGGCGTCAACGTCATCCAGTTTCTTCGCGAGCATACCCCGGCCGGCGCCGACCAGGGATACGGCAATGGACACGACCAGGCCAGCGGCGGCGCGGTTCCGGTCGCCTCCTGGGACGCTTTTGCCGCCGACCTCGGCTTTGGGCCGGAACTGATGCTCGACCCGTCCGCTTAGCGCGCATCCCAACAAAACACCATGCCGCCCCGTCCCAAAACCGCATCCACAAGCCCGGCAGCCGCGCCGGCCGAGCCGGGGAGCAAAGCTGCGGACGCCCGCTCCCCAGAGCCCGCACCTCGGCCGAAAGTCAAGCAAGGCGAGCCTGCAAACAGGCATCGAGGGCAGCCCGGCAGCAAGCCCAGCAGCAAGCCCGGGAAACATCTCAGCAGCAAGCCCGGCAAAAAGCCCGGCAAGCCCCCCAGCAAAAAGTCTGCCAAAGAGCCCGGCAAGCAGCCCAGCAAGAAGCAGGTCCAGGAAGCCGACCTTGCGCGGCGGCTCGACTACCCGCTCTTTCCTTGCACGCCGCTCGGCGAGCAGCCTCAGGTCGCCTGGCCGGCGGGAAGCATGCGTCTTGGCTTTGCCGTCAAGGTCATGGGGCAGCAGGGCTTGAAAAGCAACGACACTCGCCGCTGGCAGGCCGACCCGCACCTCCGGGTCTCCCTTGGGCACCTATGCGAGATCTTCGCCTACCTGCGCAAGCACCGCATCCACATGTACCGGATGAGCTCGGACCTGGCCCCCTACGCCACCCATCCGGATATGCCCCGGTTCCACTCCATGGTGCGGGAAAGCGCGAGCGACCTGGCCTATGTGGGGCGGCTGGCGCGGGAAGGGGACCTGCGGTTGTCGTTTCATCCCTCGCAGTTCATCGTGCTGAACAGCGAAAAGGAAGAGCTGACCCGCAAAAGCATGTGGGATCTGGACTCGCAGGCCGAAATCCTCGACCGGATGGAATGTGGACCAGAGGCGCGGCTGGTTATCCACGTGGGCGGCGCCTATGGAGACCGCGAAAGCGGGTGCCGGCGCTGGTGCGCGACCTGGAAGCGGCTGAGCGAGCCGGTGCAGCGGCGGCTGGTGCTTGAGAATGACGATATTCGCTACAGCGCGGCGGATGTGCTGCGGATCCACGAAGAAACAGGCGTCCCGCTGATCTTCGACTACCAGCACTTCTGGTGCTTCAACCCGGAAAAGCTCGGGCTGCTGCCGACGATCGAGCGTATGCTAGCCACCTGGCCTGCCGGCGTCCGGCCCAAGCTGCACTACTCCTGCGCGCGAACCGAACTGCGGGAGATCAAGCGGAGAAACCGCAAAACGGGCAAGATCGAGACCGTGCTGCAGCCCCCGATCTGGACCGGGCACGCGGACTACAACAATCCTTTCGAAACGATCGCTTTTCTTCGCATGATTGCGCCCTTCGATGCGGACATCATGCTGGAGGCTAAGGCGAAAGACCTGGCGCTTTTGCGTTTGCGGGCTGATATTGCACGCTATGCGCCCGAGCTCGCACCGCGCTACAACATCACGCTCGAGGACGCGGCCGAGGATCCTTCCGAGATCGTGGCCGAGACAGAGGACGAAGGGCAGGATCTCGCTCTCGATCAGGAGCCGACAAGCGACGCGGGGGAGTGAAGACGCGAATGTACCGAGATATGCGCACGTTCTGGACCAGACACTCCGTTACAAGCCCTTGCCTTGCGATGGTTCGAGTTGAGGAGCACGAAGACACTTATCCGGTCGCCTGATTTTCGCGCGGGAGATGCTGGCAACCGAAATGCGGCCAGCCGGTACAATCTGCCACACTGGCGACGAGATGCCCATTGGTCCTCGTCGCTTGTCAGATGAGTGCATTGGCAATCTGCTTCGATTGAGCACTCGCGACGGAATTGAAGACAAAAGGGACTTAAACGAACGACGGAGTCCAAGTGTGTTCCCGAAATCCAGGCCCTATAGCGATACAAGCGCCGGGTATTCTGACGTCAGAGGCGGGGCGATGCTGTTTTCCGCATGTTTGGTCGTTATGCTGAATCTCATCTTTCTCTGCGCAAGCCTCAAAGCGCAGGTAGCTTCTGATGTGTGCTCGGCTTTGCCGCGCGTTTCAGTGCCTGAGGAAGATCGGCCCACTTTGAACGATGTTCTCGCAACGGGTGTCGTACTCAAAGGCGGCCCGAATCGGGCGCCATCCGAGCTTCCAGCTTATGGAGCCCGAACGTCCTGTGATGGCGAGAGTCTTTATTACAGCAACGATCCCAAGCGGTTCGTCAAGGCGCGGGCCTGTGTTTTGGCGAAGCTGGGACTCTTCCGAGCCGGCGCTCTGGATGTAAGTGCCGCACAATCGGCGGCCGCTGGTGGAGCAACTGAACCAGCCGATATCGACCGGGAAGGACTGGTGCTCGCTATGGTCTACGCGAACGGAGAGGGAGTACGTAGAAACCTCCCGCTCGCGCGCCTGTTCCTGTGTGAGTACGGTCAGGGGATAGGGAGTGACACGGCTTCAGAGCATCTCAAGAAGTTCGACTCCCTTGTACTCGCTGGCCAACGCCTGGACATGTGTGGCAAAGAGATCGACTTTGGGCGGGGGGTAGCCTACGACTGCCTACGTATGGAGCAAGGGCGGAGAGAAGATGAGGTGCGCCAGCTCGAAAATGCCATACTTGCGACCACGCCATCTGCCGTGCGCACCTCGTTTCTGCAACTGCGTCAGGCCTGGAGAGACTTTCACTCTGCTTATGGCAGCATGGACGGTGCCCTCTGTGACGGCGGCACAGGCTGCGGCCCGATCACGGAGCACGATGACCTACAGTTGACTGGCTCCTGGTTTGCAGCATTGAAAGCCATCCGTGCCGGCACTCCTCCGGCAATGGATGCCAAGCCCGCCGATCTAGAGAAGCTGGATAAAGATCTCAATGAGCACTACCGCGCCAGCCTTGACAGATTTACGGACTGCAAGTTCCCGACGCATTGCGTCGCTCCTACAATCCGCGCGGCGGATCACGCATGGCTGGCATATCGCGAGGCTTGGGTTCGCTTTGGCGCAATCCGCTGGCCCGCGCTGCCAGCCGATCAATGGCGAGCTTGGCAGACAGCCGAGTGGGCGCCCATGCTCACTCCGTAATCAACCTGCACCTCTCACCCCCGCGCTTTTCTCTTGCAAGCCTACCCTTGCATGCCCTAACGTCTGTCGCGTCGCTCAAGCGCGGAGGTGCTAGCCCCTATGCCGGAAAAAGCATCGAGATTTGTCTGGTACGACCTGATGACCACCGATCCGGCGGCGGCCGCCGCCGTCTAACACCACGTAGGGGGCTGGGAAGCGAGCGAAGCGAACATCCCGGACAGCCCTCCGTACACGCTGCTCTCGAAAGGTGAGGAGATGATCTGCAGCGTGATGGCGGTGCCCAAGCCCGGCGAAAGTCCCTGCTGGATGGGCCACATCGGGGTAGACGACCTGGACGCCTACCTGGAGCCCGTGCAGCAGGCGGGCGGAAGCATCCATCGCGCGCCCGCGGCGATCCCCGGCATCGGGCGGTTTGCGGTTGCGGGGGACCCGCATGGAGCTGTTTTTCTCATGTTTGAGCCAAAAGCCGGCGCGTCGACACAGGCTGACGGGGTTGGGGATGCTTCGCAGGTGATTGCGCCCGGTCGCGTGGGCTGGCATGAGCTCCAAGCGGGCGAGCCGGCGGAAGCGTACGGCTTTTACTCCGGGCTGTTTGGCTGGACCGACGCCGGCGCCATCGACATGGGGCCGGCCGGGATGTACCGGATGTTTGCCATCGGGGGCGCGCCCGCAGGCGGCATGATGAAGAAGATGCCGGAAGCGCCGGCGCCTTTCTGGCAGTTCTA
>CAXTPL010000177.1:0-285 GCA_964246065.1 uncultured Acidobacteriaceae bacterium | reverse complement strand
GGTGGATGCGGTACAAGCTGCCGTGGACCGCGCCACGGGCGCAGGCGGCAAGCTGCTCACGGGTCCGCGGCAGGTGCCTGGAGGAGGCTGGATCGCCCAGATGGTCGACCCGCAGGGAGCGGTCTTCGCTGTTACGGCCTCGGCTCCTTGATCTTGCCTGAACCTGGGCTGACCTGGGGCTGACCCTGGGCTGACCTGGAGCTGACCTTGATCTGACTTGGGCTTGACTTGGGCTTGACTGATCCTGGGCGGTTCCGGGCTCCGGTCTTCGGTGCGGTCCCGGGC
>CAXTPL010000176.1:0-7263 GCA_964246065.1 uncultured Acidobacteriaceae bacterium | reverse complement strand
TTGATGGCGGCCGGGTTGACCCTTCCCGCCCTTGGCCAATCAGTCCCTTACCCCACTTACACAACGGGTGCGCAGCCTGACGGCTCCTTTGTCGTCAGCAGCGGCCAGATCATTACGCCCGCAGGCAAGCAGGTCGACCTCGGCATTCGCGTGCGCGCCAAGGCAGTGGCGCTCAACCCGGCGACGAAGACGCACACGGCTGCTGTCCTTACCATGGGCGCGACGCAAGCCGTTGAAGTCTTTGATACCCGCACCGGCCAGGTTTTGCAAAACTACATCACCTTTGGACAGGATGCGCACGGCAGCTACAGCGGCATTGCTTATTCGGCCGATGGCAAGCATTTGGTCTTCAGCCAGGACAGCAGCAACGTCACCATAGCCAATGTTTCTGAGGAAGGTTTGCTGAGCGACAACGCCCAGGTCAGCGTAGCTCCAAACCCTTCCTTTATTCAGTGCTTCCCCAACAGCCCGCCGGCCTCCTACGCCAATCCTTGCGGAACGTTTTATACCCCTTCGACCTCGTATCCGGGAGGCGTCGCACTATCGAAGGATGGCACGAGCGCCTATGCCCTGCTCAACCAGAACAACACGCTTGCCAAGATCGATCTGACACAAAAGACACCTACGCAGGGAACGCAGATTCGCGTGGGCAATGCGCCGCACAGCATCGTCCTCAGCAAGGATGGAACAACCGCCTACGTCAGCAATGAAGGGGGCCGCATCGCGACCGCCGGCGACTTCCAGATCAACTCTTCGGGCACGGAAATAGTTGCCGACCCGGTGATTGGCGCCGCCATTACGGGAACTGTTTCTGTGGTGGACCTGCCCTCCATGAAGGTGACTGCTACCATCGCAACGGGGCTGCACCCTACCGGCATGGCATTCCATGGTGGGGAGCTCCTGGTGGCCAACACATACAGCGACACAATCTCCGTTATCAACACAAGCAACAACGAGGTGACGCGCACGATTGCGCTTTCTCTCCCCATCCGAGTGCCTGGGCAAAGCCAGCCGGCTTACGGAGCGGCACCTGTATCGATCGCAGTGGATGCCAAGGCAGACGTCGCCTTTGTGGCCTGCTACAACGCCAACGCGATCGCCGTAATCAACCTGAAACCAGGTGTAGCCAACCCCATCATGGGCGCAATTCCAGTTGCCTACGCACCTAGCTCCGTGGTGCTCGACAAGGCGGACAACTCGCTGATCGTGGCCAACGACAAGGGGGTCGGCGCACTCTACTCCTTTGAAACGGACCACGGTGTGACTGACTACAACACCCACCAGGACAACGGCACCGTCAGCATTGTGCCCTTGTCCGATCCTGGAGCGTTGGCTGCTGCCACCCGCCAGGTCTACCTGAACAATCACTGGGATCTGACGCAAAATATCCAGTCTGCTTCCGGCGGGTCCAAGGATAATCAGCCGGTTGCGATTCCGGAAAAGATCGGCGATCCGTCACTGATCAAGCATGTCTTCTTGATTATCCGTGAAAACCGCACCTACGATCAGGTGCTTGGCGATGTAGCGGGCGGCAACGGCGACAGCTCTCTCGCGGTGTTCGGCGGCAAAGATACTCCCAACGCGCATGAACTGGTTGCGCGCTTCCCTCTTTTTGATAACTTTTACGACCCAAGCCGCCAGTCGGCTGACGGTCACCAATGGATCACCGAGGCTCTTGCGCCGTACGCAGACGACATCCAGGCGCCAGACTGGGTTCGCAGCTACCCGGGCGGCAACGCCGGCGACGCCCTTGCTTACCAGAAGAAGGGTTTCCTGTTCTCTGAAGCTTCCGCTGCAGGGTTGCCAGTCAAGATTTATGGTGAGTATGTCGAGAATGACACCTTTAAACAGCCAAACGGATCGACTACCGAGCCAAGCTGGAGCCAGTTCTACGCAGATGCGCAGCGCTTTGAAGCCGGACTTGAGCCCACGCTCTATTACCAGAACACGGTGCAGGCGCAATCCTCTCTCCCCGCCGTTGCCAATCACTTGATTACAAACTTCCCGCAATTTGATCTCGGGATTCCCGACCAGTTCCGCGTCGATGTATGGCAGCAGGACTTTAACAAGGACATAGCAGGCGGAACGGTTCCGGCCCTTAGCATTTTGTGGGTTATGTGTGACCACACCGGCGGACCGCCCACCGTAGATGCTGAGCAAGCGGATAACGACCTGGCTGTGGGACGCATCATCGACTCCATCAGCCATAGCAATGTATGGTCCTCGTCCGCAATCTTTATTGAGGAGGACGACTCACAGAACGGCGTCGATCACGTGGACGGGCACCGCAGCCCGGGCTACATAGTGAGCCCCTACACCAAGCAGAACGGAGTGGTCGACCACACCTACTACACGCAAGTAAACATGACTCGGACGATGGAACAGATCCTTGGTCTGCCGCCGATGAACCAGTTTGACCTTGTCGCTTCTCCGATGCGGACCGCTTTTGTCGACGGCATGCCGCCCGCGGATAACTTTAAGCCGTGGACACATGTACCGAACCAGGTCCCCCTCGATCAGGGTGTCACCACGACAACCGCTGCCAACCAGTCCATGAGCCCGGCAACCAAGGCGTTAAAGGTAGCCTGGTTAGAAAAGAAGAAGCATATCTTCGCTGGGAAACTGACCAAGCCGGATGCGGAAGACCCGGACACGGTCAACCATCTGAACTGGTACATGTCGACCGGCTTTACGCGGCCTTACCCTGGCGAGAGCAAGGTTCGCCCTCCAAGCGAATTTAAGAAGGCTGCTCCCAAGGGCGAAGATCTTGACGATTGATCCAGCCCTGCCGGCAAGAGCCTCTTCCCGTTCGCGGGAAGGGGCTTTTGCTCAAACAGCAAACAAGACAGATGGAACAACCGCGGGCTTTGTCTCTTCTTTCGCAGCGGAGTCCGTGAGTCATCGAGCCTGGGCGGACCTTCCTTGTGGCCCGCTGGAACTTAGTTGCAGAATCAACCTTGCCGAGCAGGACGCGTATGTTGAACGATCTACCTTTTAGGCAGACAAAGCACCGAGGCCGATGTATCTGGTTCACCGGGCTCTCCGGAGCGGGCAAGTCTACCCTGGCCAGCCTTCTGCAGGAAAAGCTTGATGCTGCCGGCGTACATACCTATCTATTGGACGGGGACCAGATGCGCCAAGGTCTCAACCGCGACCTGGGCTTTTCTGCCGCCGACAGGATAGAAAACATCCGCCGGGCTGCAGAAGTGTCGCGGCTGTTTGTCGATGCAGGTCTGGTCGTGCTCGCCGCTTTTATCAGCCCCTTTCGCGCACAGCGCGAGCTTGCGCGGTTTCGCTTTGAACCGGGCGAGTTCGTCGAGGTGTTTGTGGATGCGCCCCTGGAGGAATGCGAAAGGCGAGACCCGAAGGGCTTGTATGCCAGGGCGCGGCGCGGTGATCTGATGCAATTCACGGGCATCGATAGCGAGTACGAGCCTCCCAAGGCCGCGGAGATACACCTCAATGCGCTGCTCCACGGACCGCATGCGTGCGTCGAGCGCATACTGCTCACCTTGTACCCGGAACTATGCCGAAAGCGCGCCACCGGCCGCTCTTCTTCTGCAAGCCTGCGCGAAATGACACGGGTACGAAATCAGGCGTCTGGATAGCTACGGCTCGGAGTTGACATACTTACGGGCGGCTATTCTCTTCACTTGTTCAGCTCGGCGAGCGTCGATCAACAAACGATTGGCCTCACAGTATGGACCGGCACAGATTAGGAAAGAACCTGCACAGGAGACCGCTTTTGCCCGCTTGCTTGCCAGTGTCACCTTGGGTTGCGCGCGTGCTTGGCTCCCGGCCCTCAACTGACCACCGTTTACCGATCGCCGGCACTGCCAGGATCGTGGCGCGCAGGAACTCTCTGCCAGTGGGTTCTGCGGCAAAGGTGAGCAAGCGCAGACAGAGTGCCGGCAAGCTGTAAATCAATACGAAACCGCAAGTATCAGCAGGACCTCGATGAATCGATCAAGCCCGCTTGTAAGCTGCCGGAGACTGCTACCCGGTGCCATCCTATCGTTACTGTTTGCGCTTGGCTGCTTGCCAGTGCTTCGCGGACAGACAGTGGTGTTGACCGGTTCGCTCAGCGGCCGCGTCACCGATCCAGCCGGGGCTGCTGTTGAGGGCGCCACGCTTGTGGTTCAGAATCTAGGCACTGGCATAAAGATGTACAGCCGAAGCGACCGTGCCGGCCTGTACCGTTTGCCGGCCCTGATGCCGGGATCCTATGCGCTCTTCGCCGACAGCACCGGCTTTCGCCAGATGGAAGCGCTCGTGCGTGTGCTTGTAGGGAACACCACGACCCAGGATCTTAAGTTGCAGCTGGGAAGTAGGACCGAGACCGTCCGCGTAGATGGCGACTCGCTCCTGCGACCGGCGCAGTCTTCGCTGAGCACTGTGCTTGAGCAGCCGTTCATCGGCGAGCTGCCGCTGAACGGGCGCCGCTACACTGACTTCAGCGTGCTGACGCCCAACGTCAGCTACGACGGTGATACAGGCCTGGTCAGCATTGCAGGGCAGCAGGGAGGCGAAGACTCCGGCTACGCCAATGGAAATGGTTCCAACGCCTTTGCTGTCGATGGCACGAATGCAACCAGTAATTACTTCGCCGATATCGTCGGACGCTATCGGGTTCCCTATCTCTATGGAGAGGATGCGATTGAAGAGTTTCAAGTCTCGGTAAATCCGTACTCTGCCATTTATGGCGGCGGTGCTAGCTTTGTGGACGCCATTACCCGGTCGGGAAGCAATGAACTCCATGGGAGCGCTTTCTACTACAACCGGAATTCGGCCACGGGCGCAAACGATGCCCTCGATAAGTCCCAGGGCTTTGCAAAGCCTGTCGACGCGCTCCAGCAGTTTGGCGGCAGGGTCGGCGGTCCGATCTTTAGAGACAAGGTATGGTTCTTCTTCGATTATGAGCAGCAGCTGCGCAACAACCCTGTCTCGGTTATCAATGCGGCGCTCGAACCCTCAGCATCAAACCTGCCGAATCTTATGGCTCTCCTTGGACTCGCCCCCGGGACTGTTCTACCGAAGCCGAATGGACCCCTGCCCATACCCGGTACGGACACGGCTCCTGATGCAAATAATCCTGTGTACCTGCAGCAGGCAGCAAACGTGCTTGGCGCGCTCGATGCGAACCTGGGCACGGCTGCACGGAAGCGCGATGACCTGGTGTTCACCCCGCGGCTGGACTATCGCGCGGGCAGCCGCGACGACCTGTTTCTCAGCTTGGACTTGAATCGATTCACCTCACCCGGTGGGGTGATTACCGATCCTACCGTTGGGGTCTTCGGCAAGGAAACCCTTGCCAACGCGTATGTACACACCTTTGTCGCTGCTCTGGGTTGGACGCACTCTTTTTCTTCTGAGCTGCTCAATGAGTTCCATGCCGGCGCCTCAACGGATAACCAGGTAGCTACGCCGACCGGCACTGCCCCAGGCGTACCTACCATTCTTCTTGATAGTCCGGCAGCGTTCACGTTGGGCAACGCGCCCTTTTCTATCGGAAGAGTATTTGAAAGGCAATACTCTGCTTCAGATCGCATCAACTATGTCGTGGGTAAGCATACGCTGCAACTGGGCTTTGATTTCAGCAACGCCCATGACTCTGATAACAATGACGGCGGGGCGGACCCGAACGCGAATGTACAGTTCGGTTCGTTGCTGGGGAGCTACGACTTCCCGAATCTTCAAGCTTTCGCCCTGGGCGAGTACTTAACCTTCAGCCAGGCCTCGGGAAAGCCGACCTTTGCCTTTTCCGTGCCTTTTTATGGCTTCTACCTTCAGGATTCCTACCGGCCCAATCCGCGCCTCACACTCGACCTGGGATTGCGGGAGGACTTTCAGGTATACCCGCAGCCGGCAGAGAATCCTTTGTTTCCGCTTACAGGGCAATTTCCTAACCAATATCTCCGCCTCGCACCTCGTGCAGGCTTCGCCTATTCGCTCGATGCGCACACTGTCGTTCGCGGCGGCTTCGGCGTCTTCCACACCAACTTCAATGGATTGAACTACCGCAACTCAGTCATCTCAAATGGACTCGCATCGCAGCAGTCTTCCGTAAGCTTCAGCTACGATGGCGGTATCCCCAATCAGCAGTCCCCAACGTTTCCGAATATTCTTGCGAGCGGGTCGCCACTCTTTCAGGCCTCCCCGGATATTTCTCTGGTCTCGCCCGGCTTTCGGGCGCTTTATCTGCTCCAGGGCAGCCTGCAGATTGAACGCGAGCTGTTTGATGCGAACACCACCATCAGCATCGGGACACTTTGGAACCATGGCGTGCACCTGGCCGCAGGCAGTGCGTACGATATGAACCTGAACCTGCCGCAAGGAACGACGACGTACACTGTCTGTCCGGCCAATGCAGTCACCGCCCCGTGCAGCGGAACAAGCTACACGGGCCCTAACCTCGATAGCGGCCTGCTTACAGAAGGGCGTCTCACCCCTAGCTTTGGGCAGATCAATGCCTTGATCAGTCCCGGAAGAAATACCTACAACTCGCTCTTTGTGCAGATGCAGCGGCGTACCGCGCATGGGTTGTCTGCGCAGTTGGCCTACACCTATGCAAAAAGCCTTATGTCTCACGGCATGGACTTCAACAACCAGTTCGACTTTGCCGGCACACATGCTCCTTCGCTGCTGGATCAGAGACATCGCATCCTCCTCGCCGCCGTGTATCAGCCGGCACTCCCCAGCCTGGCTCGGTCCCCTGTAGCTCGCGCCGTGCTGGCCGGCTGGCAGCTCAGCGGTGTCACCAATTTCTCGTCAGGCCGCCCGTTTGCCGGGCTGCTGAGCCCAGCTTGCACCAGTTCCGTTGCGTCGCTGAGCCAGTGCGATGGCGCCGATGGCAACCTCAACGACAGCGCTTTTAATGAAGACACCGCCAATACTGCCGGCGGCATCAATGGCAGCGGTCCGACTCCTGGTGTCGGACTGAACTCCTTCTATGGTCCCTGGCTGGAAAGGATCGACATGGGGGTCGCGCGCAGCTTTTCTGTTCGAGAAGGTCAGCAGATCCAGTTACAGGCGCAAGCCTTTAACGTGCTGAACCATGCCAATTACTATGTGCAAAACGGGAACGGGGTAAACCAGCTGCAATATACCCCCGTTGGAACAAACTGCGGAGACGGGATCTCCCTTCACCAAAACTGCTATCTGGTGCCAAACAGCGGCCCGGGCAACTTTGGTGCCCTGCAGGAAGTAAGCCCGGACGGCCTGCCCCGCGTCTTTGAGTTTTCAGCACGGTATACCTTTTAAAGC
>CAXTPL010000175.1:5490-7413 GCA_964246065.1 uncultured Acidobacteriaceae bacterium | reverse complement strand
CAGCAGCAGGCGATGCTCCATGGTGCGGGGGCCGGGAGCTTTGCGGCGGGCAGCAGTGCAAGCCTGTCGGCTGCCAACGGCGGCGCAACCGCGGATCTAGGCTCCGGCGCATTGTTCTCCTCGGGCACAGTGCCGGCGGCCGGGCTCGAGGGCAGTACCGTCCAGAGCGCCGGCGCCTCGCCCTCGGGCATGGGCAGCGTTGAGGGTGTTGCAGCGAGCGGGGTAGACTCCCTGGGGCAGACCTTTGCAGGGGTGCCCGCCACCGGGATTGTCCGCCTGGGCGCGGACACCATGCCGCTCGGTCCGGGACCGGGAGATATCTTTCCGAGTCTGTCGGTGGTTACGCCCTCTTCCACGGGATTTGAAGATTCCACCATGGGCATAGCCGGGCTGGTGGCTCCACGGGAGACGGGCGGCCTTTCGCCTTTGCTTTCGGGCCGCTTGAACGCGGATGCGGCAAGCCCGTTTCCTGAGATGAGCTCCCAGACGACCAGTTTTCTTCGCCCTTCGCTGCACGCGGCAGGCGGTGCCGGGGGCGCGCCGCGCTCGACGATGACCCTGCGCGAGTTTACCCGGGAAGCCAGGCTGCATGCCCTGGTCTCCAATCCAGACGCGATCATGCCGTCTCCCTTTGAGGAGCGCGCCATGCAGCGTGCCTATGTTCGGCAGCGGCAGGAAGGGCGGGGAAGAAGCCGTGCGGGCACCGTGCCAACCATTGTCCCAAATCCGTAGCGTCGGGCTCGCGCTTGGATCGTCCCGGGGGGCGGACATCCCTGGCGCTGCTTCTCCGTGCCGCCCCTTCTGCATGGCGGCGACGTCGCGCCGGGCGCGGCAGGCAAATCGGAGGCATTCGCGCGGGGCGATGTTCCGCGACAATGTTCCGCGATGAACCAAGAGTGTGCGGTGGAACGAAAGTGTTCGTGTGAGAGGGGGAGCGTCAGTGAGCAAGCCTGTTTCCATTGCCGTGGTCGGCTCAGGGTATGTGGGCCTGGTAGCGGCGGCCTGTTTTGCGGAGATTGGCCACAGCGTGGTCTGCGTGGACAATGACGAGCGCAAGGTAGCCATGCTGCGCGAAGGCGGCGTGCCGATCCACGAGGAGTACCTGCCGGAGCTGCTCAGCCGGCACCGCAACGGGGCAATCACCTTTACCAGCGATCTGCGCGCAGCCACCCAGCAGGCGGACGCCATCTTTATCGCCGTAGGGACGCCGCAAAGCCTGACCGGCAGCGCCGACCTGTCGTATGTGGATGCGGTGGCGAGCGAGATTGCGCGATCGATCACCAGCTACAAGGTCATCGTCGAGAAGAGCACCGTGCCGGTCTACACAAACGAGTGGATTCGCCGCGTGGTAGAGCGCAACGGGGTGCCGCGCGATCTGTTCGATGTGGCGTCGAACCCGGAGTTTCTGCGCGAAGGCACAGCTGTCGTCGATTTTCTGCATACCGACCGGATCGTCATCGGGACCGACAGCGATCGGGCCGCCGAGCTGCTGCGCGCCATCTATGCGCCGCTGACGAGCGGGCGGTACTACGACCATCCGGACGCGGTACCGGGATGCTGCACTGCGGAAACGCGGCCGCCGCTGCTCCACGTCTCAACCAAAGCGGCGGAGCTGATCAAGCATGCCTCCAATGCCTTTCTCGCGGTCAAGATCTCCTTTATCAATGTGGTGGCCAATATCTGCGAAGCCGTGGGTGCCGATGTCGAGCAGGTTGCGCGCGGCATCGGCATGGATGAGCGGATCGGCCCGCGCTTTCTCAAGGCCGGCGTCGGGTATGGAGGCTCGTGCTTTCCCAAGGATGTTGCCGCCTTTCGCTATGTAGCCGAGCAGTTCGGCATCCCCTTCGGGCTGCTGTCCGAGGTAGAAAAGATCAACGCGGAGCAGAAGCTGCGCTTTTTCCAGAAGGTACGGGCGGCGCTCTG
>CAXTPL010000175.1:2184-5480 GCA_964246065.1 uncultured Acidobacteriaceae bacterium | reverse complement strand
CTGGACCTTTCGCGGGAAAAAGCTCGGCGTCCTGGGGCTTGCCTTTAAGGGCGGAACAGACGATATCCGCGATTCTCCGGCGATCGACATCATCCGGATGCTGCTCAAGGAAGGCTGCTCCATCGATGCCTATGACCCTGCCGCCATGGGGCGCACGGCTGAAGCTTTGCCGGCGAGCGAGTGCATGCACTACGTCGAGGACAGCTATGCGGCGGCGCGCGGCAAGGACGCGCTGTTGATCCTGACCGACTGGCAGGAGTTCGCGGAGCTTGACCTCGATCGGCTCAGCGAGTCGATGCGGTACCCGATCGTGATCGACGGGAGAAACCTGTATGAGCCTGCCGCCATGGCCGAACGCGGCTTTACCTATCTGAGCGTAGGGCGACCCAATGTAAACCAGCTGCGGGAGGCGACTGTACCGCAGTGGCTGCTTTGAGGCGATCGGCGCGGGAGAAAGAACCGGCGTAGTTGCGGCGCGCCCAGACTCCGGTACTCTTGACCCCCGGGCGCCGGGAAAGCCATACTCCAGGTACAGGATTGCGATCGACACAAATAAGCACGGCCGGGATCGCGTCTTTGCAGCGTCGACAGAGCCTGAAAGGTTCCGGGTGGTTAACATCTCGACCAATCAGCCTCTTCGTCTTGCCGGGCCAACAGCATAGTAAGGAGTACGAAGCGTATGAAGCTGAAGGATCAAAAGGTAGTGGTGTGCGGGGCGGGCGGTTTTATCGGCGGCCACCTGGTTAAGGACCTGCTCGCCCAGGGCGTCAACGTGGTGCGTGCGGTCGATGTCAAGCCGCTCGACGAGTGGTACCAGACCTCGCCGGGGGTAGAAAACCTGTCTCTGGACCTGCGCGACCGCGCCAACTGCCAGACGGCGGCCAATGGCACCGAGATCGTCTTCCAGCTTGCAGCCGACATGGGCGGGATGGGCTTTATCGAGAACAACAAAGCCCTGTGCATGTTAAGCGTGCTGACCAATACGCACATGCTGATGGCGGCTCGCGAGGCCGGCGTAGAGCGGTTCTTCTTTTCGTCCTCAGCCTGCGTCTACAACGGCGAAAAGCAGACCAACCCGGACGTGGTCGCGTTGAAAGAAGAAGACGCCTACCCGGCGTTGCCCGAGGACGGCTACGGGTGGGAAAAGCTCTTCTCCGAGCGCATGTGCCGGCACTTCGAGGAGGATTACGGCCTGGTGTCGCGGGTGGCGCGTTACCACAACGTGTACGGACCGCTTGGCACCTACGAGGGCGGCCGTGAAAAAGCGCCGGCCGCGATGTGTCGCAAGGTCATTGAAGCCAAAATCAGTGGCAAGCACGAGATCGAGATTTGGGGCGACGGGCACCAGACCCGCTCGTTCATGTACATCGACGACTGCACCAGGGGAACGCAGGCCATCCTCGAGTCCGAGATTCTGGAACCGATCAATCTCGGCTCGAGTGAGCTGGTCACGATCAACCAGCTGGTCGACATCGTCGAAGAGATCGCCGGAGTGAAGCTCGAACGCAAGTACAACCTGGGCGCGCCGAAAGGTGTAAACGGGCGCAACTCCGATAACACGCTGATCCAGAAGTATCTTGGCTGGGAGCCCTCGATCAAGCTGCGGGATGGCATGGCGAAGACCTATGCGTGGATCGAAAGCCAGATGCTGGTGAGCAAGTAGGCTCCCCTGCCCAGACCATCCATGGCTGTCGAGCTTTCTGAGGCCGAGCGCGCGCGGGTCAAGCGTGTGCTCATCTACCGGCTGGGCAGCTTTGGCGACACTGTGGTGCTGCTGCCATGTCTCCACCGGGTCGCAGACGCGTTTCCCCACGCCGAGCGGCGGATGCTGACCAATGTGCCGGTGCATGGCAAGGCGCCTGCCGCGTCAGCGGTCATCGGCGACTCGGGGCTGGTGCAGAGCTACATTCGCTACACGGTCGGCGAGCGCAACCCGCTCGCCTTACTCAGGATCATCCTTGAAGTGCGGCGGTTCAAGCCGGACCTGCTCGTCTACCTGGCCAAGCCTCGCGGTGAAGCAGCGACGGCGCGCGACCGGAAGTTCTTCCGGGCCTGCGGAATTGGGAGGATCATCGGTCTCCCGGTCGGCGACCTGGCAGAGAATCTGCCGCTGGGCAACGGGATGTGGGAGCATGAGGCGGCGCGGCTGGCGCGCACCATACGCGCGCTCGGGGAGATTGATCTCGGCGATCCGCGCATGTTTGCCATGGGCTTGAACGCGGCCGAGCATGCGAAGGCTGCGCAGGCCCTCGCGCCGCTCGGCGGCCGGCCCTTGATCGCCTGCGGTCCCGGAACCAAGATGCAGGCCAAGGACTGGGGCACCGAACAATGGCGAGGGCTGCTGGATCGGCTGGCTGCTTTCTTTCCTGAGCATGGGCTGGTGCTGATCGGCGCCGGCGAGGACGCGGCCGTCAGCGATGCGGCGTCGGGCGCCTGGGCTGGTCGCGCGCTCAACCTGTGCGGCAAGCTGAGCCCGCGCGGAAGCGCTGCCGTGCTTGCCCGGACAGAGCTTTTTATGGGCCCGGACAGCGGGCCAATGCATGTCGCGTCCGCCGTAGGCGTGCCGTGCGCCATACCGTTCGCTTCGCGAACCCGGCCTGGCATGTGGTGGCCGATCGGTGCGCATCACCGGGTGGTGTGGCATGAGCTTTCCTGCTCGAACTGCGATCTGGAGACCTGCATCGTAAACCAGCGGCGCTGTCTGTCGACGATCAGCGTCGAGGAGATGGTGACAGCCGCCCGCGAAGCCTGGGAGGCAGGGCGCGCGGAAAAGGCTGCGGCTGCCCGTTAGTAGTTGAGCCACAGGCTCAGTTCTTGTCTAAGCTGCTGCCGCCACAGGCGGCAGCCCGATCATCCTGCCCTCGTCCCTCAGCCCGTGCTGCGGCGCGCCCACTCTTCAGCTTGAGGGACAGCTCGGCACGGGTGATCAGTACGGGCGCATTGTGTGAGGAGGTGCAGACGAACCCTCGCGGCACATTGCGCCGTGACGTACTGCCCGAGCATTGCCGGCGGCTAGTTTTATCGGGCTGGCGGTTTCCTGCCGGCGTGAGTGGGTTTGGTAGCCGACTCGGACGGGGTTGGGTCTTGTGCACGGGTTCGTGCAGCGGCGGCACGATCTCCCGCGCCTCTTCCCCCTCCGGCACGTTCGTGGTTGAGGGCGAGCAGGCGGGCTAGGATCTCTTGTTTGGAGAGGTCTGCGGGCCAGCCGTAGGCGGCGAAGACAGCTTCGTCGAGGGTGCGGTGGGCGTTGGCGAGCCACTGGGGGCGCTCGTTGTAGAGCTTGGTGAGGGTGCGGT
>CAXTPL010000175.1:0-2174 GCA_964246065.1 uncultured Acidobacteriaceae bacterium | reverse complement strand
GCCGGGCGGGTTGAGCCAGGCGTCGCGGAGGCGGACGAGTTCGCGGGCGGCGTCGGCGATGGCGCGCACGCGCGGGTCGGCGTCTTCGGAGGGCTCGGTGCCCGGCGGCCAGGGGAACGGGAAGGTGTCGAAGGTGCGCGCAGAAGAGTAGCGTGGATCATTGCCCACCCCATCCAAGCGCCTTGTGCAAGTGACCAAAGCTCATGCGGAAGCGCGTGACAGAGGCCGAAGAAGTAATCGTCCTCACGCGCAATCACGTGACATGTATGGTCGGGTACAACTGCGGTATCCATCCAGACGAAGAGGCGGTGTTTCGCCACTTCTGGCGTGACAATGCAGCGCGAGAGATTGGCCGTTGCTCGCCTTAGACCTGGGCGAGCTTCGCCATGAATCCACCAGCGCTGCTGCGTCCGGGCGCGTCGGTTTACGTCGCGCAACGGCTTCACATGCTTCTTGACGTACTCGAACGGCCATTCATAAAATGCAGCTTCTGACTCGGGCATGTTTACGCCGAAATCGATGAGCCAGCCTCCGCTGTCGCGACCGGTAATGTCGCGACCGCCAAGCCGTCGCTTCACTACATCGCTGTTCGGCCGCCCATTCGGATTTACAGGTCGCGAGAGCATCAGCCTTGCATCCTCAGCGGAGATATCGAAGGGGCCGCCCTTCATGACTCCCAGAAAACAAAGACCGTCATTTTCGTGTAACGCCAGTGCTGTTGTCAGGTTCGACTCGGCACTAAGGTCGGCATGAATTTGCGTTACAGGCAGGTCATCGAGGGTGTGCTCTGGCTCAGTTCCATCATCGAAGCCGACCATGGAGACGCGCACCGCGGCGCCCTCGAGCAACCAGGGGCGATCGCTCCATGCCATGAAGATGTTCCCGGTCTTTTCGATACGCTCCAGCACGGGCCGATTGCCCACCATGCGTATGGAGTTGGTGGCGAGCAAGCCTGCCCGTGCGGAAAGCCTCTTTTCTATGTGGTGACGTGCCTTCTCAAACCAATATGTGACTAAGTCAGCTCCGCCGGGAACGCGCGAGTTATATAAGGCGCGTAAATGATCTACATATTTGGGGTGCTCGCTAGTGTCGAGCTCCGCGCGCATCTTCTTATCACCTAGAAACGGTGGATTGCCCACGATGAAATCCGCTTTGGGCCATTCCGGTTCATACGGTTTGCCGTCTGCGTCGTAGCGGAGGATGGCGTCGGCGTGCTCGATGTTACTTAGCTTTTCGAGGATCGGTTCGCGGTCTTCGAGGACGCCGTGTTCGTGTTTCCACTGGAGGAAGCCGATCCAGACCACGACCGAGGCCAGCTCGTGCGCGTAGAACTCGGTCTCAATGCCGAGGAGCTGCGAGGGCGAGACCATCCTGGGGATGACGAGCGAGATGCCCTGCTCGGCGGCGCAGTCGCGTGCTTCTTTCCATAGGTCGAGCATCCTGCGCAGGGCGACGTAGAGGAAGTTGCCGGAGCCGCAGGCGGGGTCGAGGACGCGCACGGCGGTGAGCTCGTCAATCCAGGCGGCGAGGAGCCGTTCACTCTCGCGGTCGGCGCGGAGGGTGGCCTGGCGGCTGGTGCGGGCTGCTTCTTCGGCGCGTTCGAGCTCGAGCGCGGCCAGCGCCTGCTCGCGTACGGCGGCCCAGCGCTTGCGCAGCGGGCGCATGAGCACGGGCTCAATCAGCAGCAGGATGTCTTCTTCTGACGTGTAATGCGCGCCGATGAGCGATCGGCGTTTGGGGTCGAGCGAACGCTCAAAGAGGGTGCCGAAGATGGCGGGGGCAATGTGGGCCCAGTCGTAGTTCTTGGAGACGTCGTAGAGGATGCCGAGGTCGGCCTGGTCGAGCTTGATGATGGGGTCTGACGGCTTGAAGAGGCCGCCGTTGAAGTAGCGGATGGAGTGCTCGCCAAAGATGCCGTCAGGCTCGCTCATGGCCTCAAAGAGGAGGCGGAGCTTGCGGAGGAACTTGGTGGGGAGGAAGCGGTCCTGGCCCAGGGTGAGGTTGCGGAAGACGCGGTCGGGGAGCAGGCCGATCGAGTCGGCGAAGAGGCAGAAGAGCAGCTGCATGAGGAAATGGGCGATCTGCTCGCGTGTGGCGCCGAGGTTGCGCTCTTCGAGCTCGAGCCGCTCGGCGAGGCGGGCAAACTGCCGGGCGGCGGCCTGGGTGACCTGGGC
>CAXTPL010000174.1:5777-7466 GCA_964246065.1 uncultured Acidobacteriaceae bacterium | reverse complement strand
CGGCTGCAGGCGGCGCAGCGCGCAGCCGACCCCCCTCAAGCAGCAGCAACACGTCGGCAGCAGGCTCGGCCAGCTCCCGCTGGTGGGTGGTCAGCACAATGGTTCGTCCCTGGTCGCGCAGGGTGGCCAGCAGGGCCACCATCTGCAGGGCGCTCGCGCGGTCCATGTTTGAAAACGGCTCATCGAGCAGCAGGAGCCTTGGCTGAGCCAGCAGCACACGTGCAAGCGAAACCCGCTGGCGCATGCCCTGCGAATACTGTCGCAGCGGGCGCGCAAGCGCCGCATCGAGCCCCACCAGCCGCAACGCCTCGTCGGGAGCCAGACACAGGGAACCGCGATACAGTGCGGCGTAGTACTGCAGGTTTTCCCTTGCCGAGTATTCGTCGTACAGCATGGCAGCGTGGCTCATAAAGCCGACGTGGCTGCGCCCTGCCGAGGCCGCCTGTTCGCCGATGCGCACCACGCCCTGGGTTGGCTCAAGCAGACCCGCAAGCATGCGCAGCAGGGTCGACTTGCCCGCGCCGTTGTCTCCCAGAAGCAGGTAGCAGCGGCCCGCCGCCAGCGACAAGGTGACATGGCGAAGAGCCGCCATTGCCCCATACAGCTTGGATACGTCAAGGAGTTCGGCCACCGGCGCGGCCTGCTGATGCTGCGGCGCCGGGACGGGCTCAGCCACCATGTGCGAAAGTATAAGGCTGCGGGAGCCTGGGTGATGGGTGACGAGCGCTGCCCGGTCTGGGTTCACTCCGCCTCGCGTCCCGCGCCTTTTTTGGCCCGCGTCGGCGTCATCTCTACACACCGGTCGGAGACACGCACCGGGTTCGCCATTTTGCCCGCGGCAGCGCGCGTAAAGGCTCGGTATAAACGGTCGACATCGACACGTGTGCCGGCGCGTACCTCGCGCTCAACGGCGGCGTGCATGGCAGACAGCAGTTCGTCGCGCAATTCGTTGAGCACCTTGTCGATGTACAGGTAAGGCATAGGCTTACCTGACGTTACAGGGCAGTGGCAGGGACGGCAACCGGTTCCCCGGTTGCGCGTGCGCGGCAAGGCGCAGGATGGCTTTACCGGGCAGGCGCTGCCAGCGCTGCGCTGGTCGGCGGTGTACCTGCTGCCGCCGGGCCGGCGCCGGGCTTAGGAGCGTACTTTGAGGCGCACTTTGCCTGCAGCTGGGTGGCATGGAAGACGCCGTCTCGCCCATAGGTCCCGATAGCCAGAGCCTGAGCGTTGTCCTTGAAGGTGTCGGGCGGCGGCTCCTCTCCCTGGTAGTCCACCGGGAGCCGCTTGTCATTTTCAACCAGCACGAAGTTCGCACTGGCGCCGCGATGTTCAATCGAGCCGGGAGCGACATTGCCGGCTACGCGCAGGTGCCGCGTATATGCTTTGCCCCCCATGGTCTGCAATTCATTGATGGTGACGTAGTAGCTTTTATCCGACTGGATACCGCTCACGGCCAGCCAGGCGATCACGCCGAGAAAGATCAATGTCGCCATCGCGATCTGGACCGTTTGTTTTGAGGTCTTCATGCCGGGTAAGTACTCCAAGCCTCTCGTAACCAAGGTTAGGTAGATAGCAGAGGCCCGTCAAGCGGCTGCGGGCAATCGCTTGCGTGGAGCCGATCATCGATCGCCGGCCGGCGCCGGGGGGGCCCCCCCCCACGGGGCCCATGGCCCCGGGGGGCCCCCCCGA
>CAXTPL010000174.1:431-5767 GCA_964246065.1 uncultured Acidobacteriaceae bacterium | reverse complement strand
GTGCGCCACCGACGAGGGCGCAATGCGCCCGGAGGCGCACCCGCTATATGATCGTAGAAAGCGCTGGCTACGGCACAGCCGACGAGGTGATCATGGCGACATACGAACCGGTACCCCACCCAGGCCTCGCGCCGCGCGATGCTGTGCAAACAACCAAAGACGTGCTTGCGCCGCGAGCAGCCTGGCTCGCCAGGCGCAAGGCCGAGGCAGCGCTTTCCAGCGATACCAACATGAGCCAGATGCATTTTGCGCGGCTGGGGCGGATTACCGAAGAGATGGAGTATGTGGCCCGGCGGGAAAAGCTCGCAGCGGAACTTATCCGGTCTGAGATTGCCGCGGGGCGCATGATCATCCCGGCCAACATTCATCATCCTGAACTCGAGCCGATGGCGATCGGGATCGAGTCGCGCTGCAAGGTAAACGCGAATATAGGAAACTCCGCGGTCACTTCAAATATCGATGAAGAGCTGCGCAAGTTATACATGGCGGTGCAGCATGGCGCCGATACAGTCATGGACCTGTCAACCGGCGGCAACATACCGGAGATACGGAACACCATTCTGCGTCACTCTCCGGTACCGATCGGGACGGTTCCTCTTTATGAGGCGCTTACGCGGGTTAAACGCGTTGAAGATTTGAACATCGACTTATATCTCGAGGTGATCGAAGAGCAGGCAGAGCAGGGAGTCGATTACTTTACGATCCATGCCGGCGTGCTGATCCAGTACGTGCCGATGGTGTCAAAGCGCATCACGGGTATCGTCAGTCGCGGCGGCGCCATCATGGCGCAGTGGATGACGGCGCACCACAAGCAGAGTTTTCTTTATGAGAACTATGACCGCATCGTCAAGGTGATGGCCAAGCACGACGTGAGCTTTTCGCTTGGGGATGGACTCAGGCCCGGGTGCGTAGCCGATGCATCCGACGAGGCGCAGTTTGCGGAGCTGAAGACACTCGGCGAGCTGACGCGCAAGGCCTGGGAGTCTGACGTACAGGTAATGATCGAAGGGCCCGGGCATGTGCCGCTCGACAAGATCGCCGAGCAGGTAGAAAAAGAAGTGGAGTACTGCGATGGTGCGCCGTTCTATGTGCTGGGGCCGCTGGTGACAGACATCGCTCCAGGGTATGACCACATAACATCTGCCATTGGTGCGGCGATGATCGGCTGGAAAGGCGCGAGCATGCTTTGCTATGTGACCCCCAAGGAGCACCTGGGTCTGCCGAATGAGAAGGACGTCAAGGACGGCATGATCGCCTACAAAATCGCGGCGCATGCGGCCGATATCGCCCGGCATAGGCCTGGAGCGCAGGATCGGGACGACGCGATCAGCTATGCGCGGTACACGTTTGACTGGGAAAAACAGTTTGCGTTGTCGCTGGACCCCGCAACGGCGCGGGCGATGCATGATGAGACGCTGCCGGACGATTATTACAAGGAAGCCGCGTTTTGCTCGATGTGCGGGCCTAAGTTCTGCTCGATGAACTGGTCAAGCAAGGTCGATGCGTTTAACAAAGACGTGCATGGGCTCGAAAAGAAGGACTTGTCCGGCTTAGTGGTTTTGCAGGCTGAACAGTTGGCAGCCGGTCGTAACTAGGCTCCACGACTGGGGCGAGCCGCGGAGTAGGTGCGAGCCAAGTCGCAGCTAAGTCGCCGGCAAAGTCACTGGATAAGTCGCCAGGAGGCCGCGCGGATCATCCCCGTGCGCCCCTGGCGACTTAGTTCCCACTATGCTGTTTGCTCCCTGAGCCGGGCCGGGCAGTGACTACGCGCTCAATCTTGCACTCCCAACTCCCGAAGTAAAAACGCGTAATCAAACGCAATCTCCTTCAGGTAGTCGTATCGACCGCTGGCGCCCCCATGCCCCGCGGTCATGTTGGTATGGAGCAGGATGGGGTAACTCCCACGGTTGAGGGTGCGGAGCTTGGCTACGTATTTTGCCGGCTCCCAGTACATGACCTGCGAGTCATAGAGCGAGGTCTTGACTAACATGGCCGGGTAACTGGCCGCCCGCAGGTTGTCATAAGGCGAGTAGCTGAGCATGGTCTCAAACGCAGCGCGCTCGTTGGGGTTGCCCCACTCTTCGTACTCGGGCACGGTGAGGGGCAGTGAAGCGTCCAGCATGGTGTTCATCACGTCGACGAAAGGGACTTGCGAGAGCACAGCCCGGAAGAGCTCAGGCCGCAGGTTGACGACCGCGCCCATGAGCAGGCCGCCTGCCGAGCCGCCCTGGATGGCGACTCGCGCCGGGTCGCCGTAGCCCTCGGCGAGCAGGTGTTCGGTGACGGCGACAAAGTCGGTGAAGGTGTTGTTTTTATGAGCCAGGCGGCCGGCGTCATGCCAGGGTTTACCTAAGTCGCCGCCACCGCGGATATGAGCATAGGCAAGGACGAAGCCGCGGTCGAGCAAGGCCAGTCGGTTCGAATTGAAGCCGAGCGGGAGCGAATAACCGTAGGAGCCGTACCCGTAGATGTGCAGCGGGTTGGCAGGTTGTGCCGCTTGGTGGTTGGCAGAAGGTAGGGTGTCAGGATGCGGGCGTGTCGTCTCCGAGGGTGCCGGGATCTCAGAGGCAAGGCCCGGGGTGCCCGGAGCCGGTCGCTCGACAGCTGAGGGCAGCTGCGGGTTCCACGCCCTGCTGGGAGTGGCATCTCCCGGTGCGCGCTTGTCGCGGCGGTAGACCAGGGAGATGGGGATCCGGGTGCCATCTGGAGCGAGGGCCGCAATGCGCTCAGAGGCGTACAGGGTGCGGTCAAAGCCGCCGGGCACTTCCTGCTCTTTCAACAGGGTGGAGCTGCCTGTGCTGAGCTCGTACTCGTAGACCGAGGAGGGCGTGACGAGGGACTGGTAGGCGTAGCGCAAGTAGTTCGTGCTAAAGGTACGATTGCCGGCCAGGTGGACGCTGTAGGCTGGCTCGGGAAAAGCGATCTCTGCTTCGCGCGCTACGCTCGGGCTTGCTCCCTCGGTGGGCGCGGACAAGCGGAGGATGCGGAGATGTTCCAGCCCGCCGCGCCGCTCGCTTGCCACGGCGAAGCCTGCAAACAGGCTGACATCTTCAAGCATGACGTCGTCTCGATGGGCGATCAGCTCCTGCCAGTGCTCCTGCTGCGGCGTGTCAGCGGGCGTGGTTACCAGGCGAAAGTTGCGGCCGGCGTCGTTGGTGCGGATGTAAAGGCGACCGTGGCGGTGATCGGTGTAGTATTCCACGCCCTCACGCTGCGGCGTGACCAGCCGCGGCGCCGTTTGCGGAGCACCCGCCGGGATGAGCCAGCCATAGGCGCTCGTGTGGCTGCCGCTTTCTACGACGATGAAGAGACCGTCGCGGGTGCGGCCCGCGCCCAGGTTGAAGCGTTCGTCGGGCTCTTCAAGCACGAGCGTATCTTGTGCGTGCGGCGTGCCGGCGGTGTGCCGGTAAAGCCGGTGCTGCCGCTTTTGTTCCTCATCTTCAACGGTGTAGAACAAGGTGCGCTGATCAGCCGCCCACGCCATGGAGCCGACACGCTGCACCGGGTTTGACCGAGACTCGGGGAGCAGCTCGCCCGTGCCAAGATCCTTGATCTGGAGGGTGTACTGGCGAAAGCCTTTTGTGTCTGTCGAGTAGGCGGCCAGGGTGCCGTCGTCCGAGATATCGAGCCCGCCAATCGCCATAAAGCTCTCGTCCCTGGCCAGCGCTTCTACATCGAGCACGATCTGCTCAGGCGCCGCGTCGTAGGTGTCGCGCGTGCCGGGTTTGCGGCAGTAGACCGGGTACTGCGCGCCTTCACTGGTGCGGGTGTAGTACCAGTAGCCATGTTCTTCGGCTGGAACACTGACGTCGGTCTGCTTGATATGGGAAAGCAGCTCGTTGTAAAGAGCGGCTTGGAGCGGCGCGGTGTCCGCCATGACTGCCTCTGTGTAGGCGTTCTCTGCTTCGAGATAGGCATGGACTTCCGGGGAGTCTTTTTCGCGGAGCCAGGCGTAATCATCAACCAGCATGTGGGTGTGCAGGCGTGTTTCCGTGCGCTGGATACGTGCGATCGGGGGGGCGAGTGGCTGGGTCATCCTGCTCAGGATAGCCCGTCAGCAAGCAGGATGAGCAAGCGACCATGCGCCGGCCGTTTGGCGATGCGAACCAGGCGCGGAAGGTCGTCTATCGGCGGCATCTGTGTTTGATCGGTTGCAAGTAAGGCAGCATTGGGGAAGTAAGAGATAGGGGCAACGAAAAGCGAGCCGGCAACACCCTACTAGCAGGCGTATGACGGGGCAGGGTTGCAGCAGGTACACAGACGACAACCCCGGCCCGAGCCGAAGCTTAGGTACAGCAAACGAGGAGAAATAGCGATGAAGACAACGACAGGATCTTTCAGCCGAATGCGCGGAAACGTGATCACTCTTGCTGCGGCAGCACTGCTGACCGGCGGTGTAGCCGTGGCACAAACCGGCGGCATGCCGCAAGGGCCGTCTGCCAGCAACCCTGGCCCCAACGGCCCGATGAACAGCACCATGCAGCCCGGGCAAGGCAACGGCATGAACGGGATGAATGGCGCCGCTGACTCGGGATCAATGCACGACAAGATGTTCGCGAAAAAGGCCCTCGCCGGCGGTATGGCCGAGGTACAGCTTGGTCAGCTGGCGCAGCAAAAAGCGAGTGCAGACGATGTGAAACAATTCGCCCAAAAGATGGTCGATGACCACACCAAGCTCAACGACCAGATGAAGCCGATTGCGGCTCAGGTGGGCGTACAACCTCCGGCCGATCTGCCTGCGAAAGACAAAAAGCTGATGACGAAGCTGCAGGGTTTGTCGGGCGATCAGTTTGACAAGGAATACATCAAGGCCATGTTGAAGGACCATGAGGAAGACAACAAGGAGTTCAGCATGGAAGCCAGCATGGGCCAGAACCCGCAAGAGAAAGAAGCAGCACAGCAGGGCGACGTGATCATCAAGCAACATTTGCAGATGGTCCAGGACCTGGCAAAGACGCATGGAGTTTCCGGCGGCAAGAGCAGCATGTAAGTGCGTGCGCTGCTCGAGCACTCCACAAGATGCAGCAAGCAAAGAGGTGCCTGACGGCACCTCTTTTGTCGTATCGGCATAGGTGACTGCGGAGTGCCTTCGTGAGAATGTCCGTAGAATAGGCACGGATGGATACGATGACTTATCAGGTAAGAAACTGGGTGTGGGTGCTGCTGCTGAGTGGCTGGTGGGGCGCTGGACCGCTGCTTGCCCAGGCGGTGAAAGACCTGCCGCGGCCTACGGACTATGTCAGCGATGACGCCCATGTACTTTCGCCCGGTACCGTGCAGCAGCTTGACCAGCTCTGCGGAGAGGTGGACCGGCAAGCACATGCGCAGATCGCCGT
>CAXTPL010000174.1:0-421 GCA_964246065.1 uncultured Acidobacteriaceae bacterium | reverse complement strand
TGGTTACGGTGAACGATATCGGCGATGAGGCGATCAGCGACTATGCGGTGCAGCTGGAAGACGCCTGGAAGGTAGGGCCGAAGAGCAGCGATCGTGGAGTGATTGTGCTGCTGGCGGTCAAGGACAAGAAGCGCTGGATCGAGACCGGCTATGGCCTGGAAGGGGTGCTGCCGGATGCCAAGGTCGGCGAGATAGGCCGCGCCATGGTGCCGAATCTGCGTGCCGGAGACTATGACGGCGCCGTGTTGCTGGCGGTAGGGCAGGTAAGCGGGCTGATTGCGCAGAGTGCAGGGGTAACGTTGCAGCAGCAGCCGGCGCGGCGGGTGGGTGCGCGTCCGCAGCCCACGCGCCTGAGCCTCGGCCAGCTGCTCGTTCTTGGCGTCCTGGCCATCGTGTTTCTGTGGGTTGCGTCCAAGTTGGG
>CAXTPL010000173.1:0-7525 GCA_964246065.1 uncultured Acidobacteriaceae bacterium | reverse complement strand
TGGCTTCTGCGTCAGCCGCGAGGGGGCGTGCGACCATACCGAAGTCGCCGGCGGTCCAGGCGGCGCGCATGCCTTGCTTGATCTGTTCGATTGAGGGTGCGGCAGGAGGGGTGGCGGTGTCCATCTTTGTCTCCGGCGAGGAGTGTAGCTGGAAGTGTTGGTCGACGCCATAAGTTTCTGGCTGCCAAGACTCTCTTGCTGGATGTTAAGCTTCCGTAGGTTCTGCCTATCTCGCCAAGATTGAAAGGCTACTTGGTCCCTTTTGGCAGTGTGGTCGAAGGCAAGCCAGTAGGTTAATCGGTATTGCTTGCGGGCGACGCTGTCGGAGGGGAGTCGGTGGCGCGGCGAGCGGGTTGGGCGGGAGGTTGGTTTTAGGCGGGACCCAGGTGCTGCGCCGCATGGGCAAAGAGGTAGTCTCTTCGGCCTGATCTGGGTTAGAAACAGGGTCAGTCAAGAACTAGCTAGCTGAGTTGGGAAAGTTCACGTAAAACTTAACAGCCATAAGATGTCTTCAGTCAAAACCTCAAAGATCAGACCGCAGTCGCTGCGCGAGGACCACTCAAGGAAAAATGAAGATTCCTAAAAAGATAGAGTCTGCTGCTTATAGCCTAAAAAACGGGCGTCGCGTCAACCGCATAACAGTACGGGATTTTCTCCGCCACTTCGGAGCAGAGCGCAGAGGATCGGTAAAGGTCCAGAAGATACGAAGCATCCTGAACTCTCTTGACCTAATTACAGAACCGGACTTCGAAACAGCGTGGATTGACGGTCTTCTTTGGCTTCGTCTAAAGGACGGCACTGTCGCAGCGCAGGCAATATCCGAATTAGGCGAAGCTTCTGAAACTGCCGAAACATCTCAGGATGTTGAAGATGTCTTAGACAGCACTCCATCGGCAGTAGAAGCGGCAGAAGAGCAGATTGAATCGGCTCCCCTCTTAGGCGAGCCTGAAGATACTGAGGAAGCTATGGGCATTGGACCTTCAGCTATCGATGACCCTACGTTCAGGATTGGTCGGTTACCGGCAGCTAATAAAAAGCTAGTCGTTGTAAATCAGAATGATTCGCTGGAGCGAGCCGTCACCTTACTTTTACAGAATGACTTTTCCCAACTGCCCGTGATGCAGGGTGAAAGGGAGGTTAAGGGCGTGGTTACATGGAAGTCAATTGGCTCTAAGCTCGCACTGGGAGCCCGATGTCTCACGGTGGCAGATTGCCGTGAGGACGCTCGAGTCGTCGACTCCAATCGAACACTTTTCGATTCTATATCGACCATTGTTGATCATGGCTACGTACTTGTTCGAGACGAGAAAGATCGGAGAATAACAGGCGTAGTCACTGCCAGCGATCTTAGTCTCGAGTTCCGCTCTCAGTCCGAGCCTTTTCTGCTTCTCCGCGAAATAGAGCTACATGTGCGTCAACTTCTTATCGGAAAGGTCGATTTCGGCGATCTCCAGATACTTGCCTCTACCACTTCAAGTAAAGCTGCCCCGCAAAGTATCGCAGAATTGAGCTTTGGAGGGTATGTAAGGCTGGTTCAACATCCGGATATCTGGCAGAAACTCGACTTGAAAATCGATCGGCCTGTTCTTGTGGAACTGCTTGACAAGGTGCGCCTCATCCGCAATGACGTTATGCACTTCGATCCGGACCCTATGACGGTTGAGGAGTTGGCGACCCTTAAGCAGGCAGTTCGTTTCATGCAAGAACTCTACGACCTTCTCCCGTGAGATATCTACGCTCCTGGATGAGGGATGCCGCTGCTGAACCATCCAGAGTCACAAAATGTAGCGGCTTAGGTCCTGGTCCTTGACGATAGAGCCGACCATCTGGCGCACGTACTCCGGGTCGATGATGACGGTGCGTTCATGGCCGGCGCCGTTGGGCCGGTCGACCACAGGCAGCGGGATCATCGGTTTGCCGTCGCCTGAGTCCACAGCCGCGGCGGCGATGTCGAGCACGCCGGACTCCGGGCGGGGCGCCTTGATCAGGTCGGGAGCGACGAAAGAGATCTCGTCGAGAACGCGCTCCATGATGGTGTGGAGGCGCCGGGCGCCGATATTCTCCGTCGTCTCGTTGACGCGAAAAGCAAACTGAGCCATCTCTTCCAACGACTCCGGGGTGAACTCGAGCTTGAGCCCTTCTGTCTCAAGCAGCGCGGTGTATTGCTTGGTCAGTGAAGCTTTGGGCTCATTGAGGATGCGGACGAAGTCTTCCACGGTGAGCGACTGCAGCTCGACGCGGATAGGAAAGCGGCCCTGCAGCTCCGGGATGAGGTCTGAAGGTTTGGTGACGTGGAAGGCGCCGGCAGCGACAAAAAGGATGTGGTCGGTTGAAACCATGCCGTAGCGCGTGTTGACGGTGGTGCCTTCGACGATCGGGAGGATGTCGCGCTGGACGCCTTCGCGCGAGATATCGGGACCGTGGCCGCCTTCGCGCCCGGCGATCTTGTCGATCTCGTCGAGAAAGATAATCCCCGAGTCCTCGACACGCTCGACCGCGATGCGGTTCACCTGGTCCATGTCGATCAGGCGCGACTCTTCTTCCTGCACGAGGTAGTCGAAGGCCTCGGCAACCTTGAGCTTGCGCTTCTTGGTGCGCGGGCCAAACAGGGCGGGCAGCGCCTCGCGAAGGGAGACGTCCATGTCTTCCGGCGATTGGTTGGAGATGATCTCAAAAGAAGGCTGGTTGCGCTCGCGAACGTCGATCTCGACCATCCGGTCGTCGAGCTTTCCTTCGCGGAACTGCTGGCGAAGCTTTTCGCGGGCGCGCTCCTGCGGGTCCGGGCTGGCTTTGTCCGGGGACGCACCGTCCTCGCTCGCAGCCTGCGCAGGAACGATCGAGATGACGCCCTCACCGACCGGCGCTGCGGCAGCCGGAGGCGGCACAGGCGGGAGCAGGAGATCGAGCAGGCGCTCTTCTGCATTGAGCTCGGCTTTGTCTTCTACCTCTTCCAGTTTTTCTTCGCGCACCATGTCGATGGCAATCTCGACCAGGTCGCGGATCATCGATTCCACATCGCGGCCGACGTAGCCGACCTCTGTGAACTTGGAGGCTTCCACCTTTAAAAATGGAGAGTTGGTGAGCTTGGCCAGGCGGCGCGCGATCTCGGTCTTACCTACGCCGGTGGGGCCGATCATGAGGATGTTCTTCGGCATGATCTCTTCGGCAACCTCAGGCGGGAGCTTTTGGCGGCGCATGCGGTTGCGCAGTGCGATGGCGACCGCGCGCTTGGCGGCGCGCTGGCCGACGACATATTTGTCGAGCTCGGCGACGATCTCGCGCGGGGTCAGCTCGTCAAGTGCGAGTTCCTGGTCGTCGGCGGTGCCGGGTAGATAGATAGCCATGTCTTTCCTGTTCCGCACCGCACTTTAGGGCAAAGGGTCCGCATCCATGCGGTTTGGCGTCGATGTCCGTGTGTGCAGGGTGCTGGGTCGTGCTGTGTGCTTGCCGGTCGATTTCGTGGTGCTTGCTGCCTAGCTGGGGGCGTTGAGCTCTTCCATGGTGATCTGATCGTTGGTGTAGATACAGATTTTGCCGGCGATGCGGAGGCTCTTCTCGGCAATGTCGCGGGCGGGCAGCTCTGTGTTGTCGTAGAGTGCCCTGGCGGCGGCTAGGGCATAGGAGCCGCCGCTGCCAATGGTGAGCAGCGCCTCGTCCGGCTCGATCACATCGCCGGTACCGGAGATGAGAAACATGGTGTGCAGGTCGCTGACCACCAGCAGAGCTTCAAGCGAGCGCAGCATCTTGTCGGTACGCCAGTCTTTGGCGAGCTCGACGGCAGCGCGGCCGAGGTTGCCTGCGTACTGCTCGAGCTTGCCTTCGAAGCGGGCAAACAGTGAGAACGCGTCCGCGGTCGAGCCGGCAAAGCCGGCCAGGATCTTGTCCTGGTACAGGCGGCGGATCTTGCGGGCGGAGTGTTTCAGGATCGCATCCCCGAGTGTCACCTGCCCATCGGCCGCCATCACGACGTTGCCGCCGCGTCGCACGCAAACCACGGTGGTCGAGCGGATGCGTCGGGAGTCTTCAAGCGAGAAGGGATGGGAGGCTGCTGAAGTGCGGGGATAGCGATTGGTCATACTGACCCTTAAGTATAGCTTAGGGTCAGTGCGGCTCCCTCAGCGGGGGGCTTTCGCGAGAGGGCCTGGCAAGCTATGGCTGTGCGATATCCTGCATCTATACAAACGGCTCGCCTTGAACGCGCACGCGCCAGGGTAGACGGCTAGCCAAGATGGAGCGCCCCAGGTGAACGGCATTTCTCCGCGTGACTCCCACTACGCCGCTACCATTGCGGCTGCGGGGCTGTGCCTGGGCGGCATCGTGCTCTACATGGTGACGCGCAAGCGGACCTCGCCCGAAGAGCTGGAGCGGATCCGGCGGCAGGACCTGGTGCTGGGCGGACGCATTATCGACGGGACCATCCTCGATATTGCCGAGTTGGACGAAACTGAAAGCGGTCGCGCCGGCGGCATGCAGCTCGTTCTTTATAAATACGAGATTGCCGGCGTGTCGTACGAGTGCTCGCAGGACTTGACGGGGCTGCGGGATGTGGTGAGGCTCGAGGATATCCGGATCGGCTTTCCGTGCTCGGTGCGCTATGACACGCGGCAGCCGGAGAACTCAATCATTGTGGCGGAGAACTGGATGGGCCTGCGGGACACGGCGAACTCTGTGCCCGTGCGGCGGACCACCCGCAGGCGCTGGTCCGCGCCGGTCGGGTAGCGCCGCTCCGAGCCTTGTCTGCCTCAGCTAATAGAGGCGGGCGACGGCAGCTTTTTGAGGTGCGGCGATGTCTCCCGGCGACGGCGCGACACGGTCGGGAAGAAAAAGGGTCACCACGGTTCCATGCCCGCCTGCAGACTGGCTGGTACGAACGCGTAGCTCGCCTTCTACGCGTTTGGCGATATCCGCCGCGATCCAGAGCCCGAGACCGACGCCCCCAATTCCCTTTGTGGTGAAGAAAGCCTCAAAGATGCGGCTCCGGGCTTCGGCATCCATCCCTTGTCCCGTATCGGAGACGGTCAGGACCGTCCCATGCCGGCCGCTGCGCCACTCAGTTGCTTCACGGCTGCGCAGCCGCAGGGTGCCGCCGCTCCCCATCGCCGCCATCGCGTTGCCGATGAGTTCGCTGAGCAGCTGCCCCACGTCGCCGGAAAGGCAAACGACCGGCCTTTTCGCCCGGTATCGCTCTTCGACCACGATCGAGGCATTGCGCACGCGGGTATCGAAGACCCCCACTGCGTCGGTAAGCAGCTTTGTCGGGCTCACCGCCTGCGGAGCGGTGAGCTGCCTGTGCAGCCGCAAAGACTGCCGCGTGATCGAGCAGACGCGGCGAAGCTCATCCTCGGCAATCTGCAGATACTGCCGTACCTCGGGAATCTCGGCGCGTTGATGCGCGATGTATAGCAGGTTGGTCAAGCAGGCCAGGGGATTGTTGATCTGGTGCGCGATCGAACTAGCCAGCTGCGCAACTACCGAGAGCTTTTCGTTCTCGATGGCAATGGCCTCAGCTTGCTTTTGCTGCGTAATATCCCGGAAGAAGATGATGATCCCCTCGCGAGAAGGCCGCACCACGCTGTCGTACCAGGCGTTCATCGGTTCATCGACGTAGGCCTGGAAACTGCCGCCCACACCCTCATTCATTGCGCGGTAGTGGTAGTAAAGGAAGGGCGATCCGTCATAGACGACTTCAGGGAAAGTTTCCCAAAGGTTTTCGCCTAGGATGTCTCCCTTGTTCGCGACCGACGCCTTGCCATGCTGGTTCATGTAAAGGATGCGCCAGTCTCTGCCCACCGACATCACCGAGTCGGTTGTCGCGCTCAAGACACGGTCGAGCTGTTCGTTAGCCTGGTCCCGGGCGGCCTGCAGCCTTACCCTCGCCGTCACGTCCTTGAAGTACACGCCGATGCCCCGCCCCATGGGCAACACATCGACGTCCGCCCAGGTATCGAACGGGGCGTAGTGGTATTCCTTGACGGAGCCTCGCTTGCGTGTCACGGCAACGTTGCGGTAAGTCTGCTCGAGGATGGTGCCGACCACCTGCGGATACATCTCCCAGAAGATGCGCTGGTTCAGATCCTGCGGCTGGATGTGAGCTTCGGCCATGGCGGTGCCGTTGGCATAGGTGATGCGCCAGTTCTCGTCCAGCAGAAGAATGCCTTGCGGAGCGTGCTCCGTAAAGCGAGCCATGATTTCTACCAGGGAAAGCTCTTCCTTGAAGGCTGGATGGCCGGAACGGCGCAACCCCTGCGTAAGATGGGGTTTGAAGCCCGACCTTTCCATCCTTTTGCTCGCAGGCAACCAAGAGTCTTCAGTAGGCATCTTCCGCTCCAGTTCACAGATACTAGCGCTGAAGTACCCGAAAGCATAGTTACGAAGGATTAGTGGGCGGTGGCTCCCTATTCCCTTTGTTCTCCTTCAGCGCTATAGTGTCGCGTGGTTTGGTCGGTCGCCGTTGCGCTTGCCGGGCAGACTGATTGGTGAACGTGTGAACATGCAGAGCGTGCCGGGGCGGCGTAGTTGCCTTTAGACTGGAAAGATGCATGTGCATGCAGCGCCCACGGCCAGGACCCAGCAGGTGCTTCGCTTTTCGGTGGTGGCAACGCTTGGGTATGTGGTGCTTACCTTTGTGGTGGGGTTGCGGGCGCATTCGTTAGCGCTGATCTCTGAGGCTGGACACAACATCTCCGACGCCGGCGCGCTGCTGCTTTCGTTTGTAGCAGTTTACTTTCAGGCGCGGCCGGCTACCGATGAAAAGACCTTTGGCTACCAGCGGGCTGGGGTGCTGGCGGCGTTCTTCAATGCGATCACGCTCGTGGGGCTGTCCGTTTGGATCGGCGTGGACGCAGTGGGACGCCTTTCGCATCCGGCGGTGGTAGCGACGCGGCCCATGATGCTGGTCGCGGCTGCGGGCGTGGTGATGAACGGCGCAATTGCCACCATGCTGTGGCGGGTAGCGGGCGACGTGAATATGCGCTCGGTATTTGTGCACATGCTGGGCGACACGCTGTCGACGGCGGCGGTCATTGCCGGCGGCGCGGCGATCTACTTTACCGGGCTCAACTGGATCGATCCGGCGTTGTCGCTGCTGATCGCGGCGCTGATCCTGTGGTCGTCGGTCTCCATTGTGCGGGAAACATTGAATATTCTGCTCGAAGGCACGCCTGCGGGGATCTCGCTGCCTGCGATCCGCACGGCGCTGGCAGGCATCGAGGGCGTGGAAGACGTGCATGACCTGCACGTGTGGAGCCTGGGATCGCAGACGCATGCGCTGGCTACGCATATTCGCATTGCCGATCTCACCTTGAGCGAGAGCAATGAGATTCTGGCGCGGGTCAAGCACTCCTTAGCCGACAAGTTCCATATTCATCACACGACCATTCAATTTGAAAATTGCGAGTGTGAGACGACGCACGGATGCGTGATGGCGGTGGAAGAAGTGGGCGCGCATGCGCATCATCATCACGGGCACTCGCACTGAGCTAGATGCGTCCTGTAGGCACCCCTTCGCCCTGATCGGTCAAGCGGC
>CAXTPL010000172.1:0-7640 GCA_964246065.1 uncultured Acidobacteriaceae bacterium | reverse complement strand
GTCGCTGACCCCGCGGGAGCAATAGCGACAACGGCACCGGCTGCAGCGGCGGACTTAAGAAACTCACGGCGTTCCATGATCTCTCCTGAGGAGCAAGGGTTTAAGTTGCGCTATGGGGTGGCAGCCGCGGGGAGCGCCTGGCTGTCAGGAGTGGCAGCTTGCCTGGCGCGCGAGGCGCCGCGAGCTATCAGCGTGGCCGTGTATGCGGCTCCAAATCCGTTGTCGATGTTGACCACGGTAATATTAGGCGAGCAAGCGTTGAGCATGCCGAGCAGGGCGGCAAGGCCTCCAAAGCTGGCACCATAGCCGACCGAGGTAGGCACGGCGATGACGGGAACGCCTACCAGGCCGCCTACAACCGAGGGCAAAGCCCCCTCCATGCCTGCGCAGACAATGACCGCCTGGGCTTCGGCGAGCTGCGAGCGCACAGCGAGCAGACGGTGCAGCCCGGCGACACCCACATCATACAGACGCGTGACCTCCACCCCGAAAAGCTCCAGGGTAAGCGCGGCTTCTTCCGCCACGGGCAGGTCGCTGGTGCCTGCGCACAAGACCGCGATATGGCCCTCGGGCTGGGCCCGCGGTGCCTGGCGCAGGGTGAGCACGCGCGACAAGGCGTGGTAGGCGGCGGATGCGTGCTCAGCCAGGACCAGCTCAGCCGCGGCCGGCGAGACTCGGGTGGCCAGAACGTCGACCCCGGTCGCAGCCATGTGAGCAAAGATACCGGCGGTTTGCTCCGGCGTCTTGCCGGCGCCATAGATCACCTCCGGCAGCCCATTGCGCAGTCCACGGTGATGATCCACCCGCGCATAGCCGAGATCTTCAAAGGGGAGCTTTGCGAGCCGGTCGGCGGCGCTCCCGACGCTGACCGTGCCGGCTTCTACCTGGGCGAGCAGGTCGAGCAGCGAGGCTTTGGTCATCGCGTCGTCTCCGTTTGCTCTTCAGCAAGCCGCTGCCCGGCATAGCCGGCAAGAGCGGACTGCATGACCTGCTTGAGCGGGACGCCGTGGCGAAGGGCAGCGGCGCGGCAGTCTTCGTACTCGGGCACGGCGTTGACAGTTTCCTCGGCGAGCGAGCCTACCTTGATGCGGATGGTTCCGTAGGGCGTTTCAACGGCAGTGTGGCGACGAAGCAGGCAGGAGCGGCGCTCGGTACGCCTGCGAACTCCCAGGGTGGTCGTTTCACGCAGCAGCAGCTGTTCCAGCGCTTCGCCGTCGCCGGGATTGGCAAGCACGGTGATCAGGGTGCCGGGCCGACCCTTCTTCATGATGACCGGGGTGAGCATGACGTCGAGGGCATTGTGCTCCAAAGCGCGCTCCCCTACGTAGGCAAGCAGCTGCGGGGTTGCGTCGTCGATGGCCGTCTCGAGGATCAACACATCTTGCCCCTGCTCTGCCTGCGCGTCGGGGAGATGCACGGGCGTGTCGATCGGCCGCGCGACAAGCGTGCCTACACTGAGGCGCAGCACATTCGGAAAACCTGCCGGATTGCGTGTGCCGGCGCCGTAGCCGATTGAGTCGATGCGCGCTGCAGGCTGCGCTGCGAACTGCGGTGCAAGTGCTGCCAGAATCGCTGCACCGGTAGGGGTGACAAGTTCTTTCTGGACATGTGCGGAAAAGGTCGGCATGCCCCGCAGCAGGTCGGCTGTAGCCGGCGCCGGCACCGGGAAGGTGCCGTGTGCGCACTCTACCATGCCGCCGCCCACGTTGATTGCCGAACAGTACCACTGCACGGGCCCGAGCTTCTGTTGGAGGTAGTGGACGCCTGCTGAAGCCGCAACGATATCGACGATTGCGTCGACCGCGCCCACCTCGTGAAAGTGGATGTGCTCGACGGGGACGTTGTGGATCTTCGCTTCGGCGCTCCCTAGCAGCTCAAAGGTGCGGATGGCAAACTGGCGGACCGGCGCTGGGAGCGGCGCGTTTCCGATCAGAGTGCGGATCACGGATAAAGAGCGGCCATGGGTGTGCGGATGCGCGTGAGCATGTGTGTGGCCGTGGGCGTGGTCGTGCGTGTGTCCAGGAACATGCGGGTGGTCATGCTCATGCTCATGCTCATCGGTGTGCGGATGCGCGTGAGCATGCCGATGCTCGTGCTCGTGCTCATGCTCATGCCCATGCTCATGGACATGCTCCCGGTGCGGGTCTCCGCCACGCTCGGGCTCGGCGGCGTGCGGATGAGGGTGCGCCGCCGGGTGGTGGGTGTGAGGCTCTTGTTTGTGTCCGGCGTCGCCGTGCTCGTGCGGATGCTCTTTGGCAGGGACGGGCTCGTGCGTGTGGGCCGGTTCGCCGGCGTGCGAATGATCATGGCTGTCCGCATGTGTCTCGGCATGTGTCTCAGCATGGGCGTGCTGATGGGCATGGCCCGGCCTCTGTTCAGCCAGGATGTCCCCTTCAAGCACATGGACCTTGGTCGCAGAGATCCCGCTGCGGTCCACCGTTTCCACCCGCAGCCTCGCTCCGAGACCCAGCGAGGCCACCGCTTCTTCCAGCACTTCAACCGGCACGCCGGCAGCAAGCAGGGCACCAAGAAACATGTCGCCCGAGATACCGGCAAAACAATCAAGGTAGGCGATACGCATAACAGTTTTCTCTCTGAGCTTTCTCGTCTTGGGGCTTTCTTAGGGTGCGTTTCCTGCGCTGCGCGCAGAGGCGATCGCTGTTGCCGGGAGCACGTCGTTCATCGACCCGGAGCGATAACCATGCGTATCGAGCTTGATATAGGCAAAGCCGAGCGGGCGGAGGGATGCCGTGATGGCGGCAAGGGTGGCAAGCGAAAGCGCGCTGCTCATCTCTGCCCGCGCAATCTCGACTCGAGCCAGCTCTCCATGGTGCCGCACCCGAACCTGCTGAAATCCGAGCCGGTGCAGCGCTTCTTCTGCCTGCTCCACCTGCGACAGGGCCTCGGCGGTGACTGGGCGTCCATACTCGATGCGCGAAGACAGGCAAGCAGAGGCCGGTTTGTCCCAGACCCGCAGTCCCGCCTCCCGCGCGAGCTCGCGAATCTCCGCCTTGCTGAGCCCGGCAGTGACCAGCGGCGCGACCGCACGATGGAGAGCGGCCGCCTGCTGACCGGGGCGAAACTCACCTCGATCGTCCACGTTCATGCCGTAGGCCAGGTGAGCAAAGCCAAGCCGGGCCCGCGTCTCTTCCATCCGCGTAAACAGCTCATCCTTGCAGTGGAAGCATCGTTGCGCATCGTTGCGGCGGTACTCAGGGTTGGCGAGCTCGTCGGTGTGCAGCACATGGGTGGGGATGCCGTGCTCGGCTGTAAAGGCGAGCGCCGCAGCAAGCTCGGCGCGCGGCAGGGAGGCCGAGTCGGCGATGACGGCCAGCATGCGGTCGCCCAGGGCCTGGTACGCGGCATAGGCAAGAAACGCCGAGTCGGTGCCGCCTGAGTAGGCGACCAGCACGCTTTCCAGTTGCCGAAGCGTGGCGAGCAGCAGCGTGGCTTTCGAAGATGCGGCCATCGTAGAAATGGTAACGTACTCCCGTGGATTGAGATGCAGGATCGCGTTCGCGCCGGAGCGGGCCCCGCGCGGCTGCTCCCATGCGCCGCCCAGCTTCAGGCCAGAAGCTGGTCCGGGGTGATGGGGGCGTGGCGCAGACGCTTGCCCGTGGCATGGTAGATTGCATTGGCGATCGCCGCACTGACGCCAGTGATGCCGATCTCGCCGATGCCCCGGGCGCCAAGCGGGTTGAACTTGGTATCGGGGATGTCGAGAACAGAAACATCGATCTCGCCGATGTCCGCATTCACCGGGACGTGATACTCGGCCAGATTGTTGTTTACCGGGCGGCCGGTCAGTGCGTCGAGGTGGGTTTGCTCCTGCAGCGCGAGACTGATTCCCCAGACGATGCCGCCGATGAGCTGGCTTTTTCCGGCTTTCTCGGTAAGCAGCCGCCCGATATCGTAAACGCCGACCACCCGATGCACATGCGGCATACCCAGGGTTTCATCGACGCCGACCTCGGCAAAGACCGCCCCCCAGGAATGATTGGAGTAGGCCTCGCTCTCCTGGTCTGGCTGGGCGGAGGCAGTGGCTTCAACCGCGGCGCCGCCGTTGCGCGCCAGCAGGGCAAGAAAGGGCTCAGAAGCGCCCTTGTTGTCTCGTCGACGCAGCATGCCGTCGGCAAAGGCGAGCTGACCTGGCTCAAGGCCGTGGAAGGGAGAAGCAGGGTCGGCCACAGAAGCGGTAATCAGCTTGAGCGTGACCTGCTGCGCGGCAGCCTGCACTGCCGGCATCACGCTTGCGGTGCTTTGTGAGCCGCCGGAGACAGGCGCTTTGGGCATCTCGGAGTCGCCGAGTCTCGCATCGATCAGCGTGATGGGCATGTTGAGGGTGGCCGCCGCAACCTGTGCCATCACGGTGTACATCCCTTGCCCCATGTCGTGAGTGGCAGAAAAGACGGTCGCCCGCCCCGTCGGCTCCATGCGCACGGTAGCCGTTGCGCCCGACCGGTTGGCCGAGTAGGTGGCCGTGGCCATGCCCCAGCCGACGAGCTCATGCCCCCGCCTGGTCGAACGCGGCTCGGGGTTGCGCCGCGCCCAGCCAAAGCGCTCGGCACCCTGCGCGTAGCACTCTCGCAGATGCTTGCTGGAGAAGGGCTTGTTGGAGGTGGGATCCTTTTCGGCGTAATTCTTGAGGCGCAGCGCGATGGGGTCCATCTTGAGCGCATATGCGAGCTCGTCCAGTGCAATCTCAAGCGCAAAGGTACCCGTAGCTTCGCCGGGCGCCCGCTGGTAGGTTTGCGGGCCGACATTCAAAGCGACCAGCCGCTGCGAGGTCGAGATGACCGGGCTGGCATAGAGCATGCGGGTCTGGTTTGAAGCCGGCTCGGTGAAGTCATCCATCACGGCGGTGTGGGTATAGGCATCATGCTGCACCGCGGTGAGGGTGCCGTCGCGCTTGGCGCCGAGCACGATGTGCTGGTGGGTACGCGGGCGGCCGCCTACGGGGCCAAACATCTGCGGTCTTTCAAGTGCGATCCTGACAGGCCGCTGCACCGCCTTGGCAGCCATGGCGGCGAGGATGACATGGGACCATGTCATGCCCTTGGAGCCGAAGCCGCCTCCGGTAAAGGGGCAAAGAACACGAATATTGTCGTTGGGCAGGCCGAGCAGCTTGGCCAGCGTGAACTGGACGCCCGCCAGGTACTGCGTGGACGCGTGAACCGTAAGCTTTTCTCCCTCCCACTGCGCCAGCACTGCGTGCGGCTCCATGGCGTTATGGTTCTGCGGCGGGGTGGTGTAGATCTTATCGAGCGTGACCTCTGCCTGCGCCATGCCCGCTTCAAGCCTGCCACTGGCAACGTCGGCAGGGTCGTGGCCATGGCCGCCAGGGTGCGCCGTCGGGAAGCCTGCTTCAAAGTCAAGCCGAGGTGTGGCCGCCCGATACTTGACGCCGACACGTGCGGCGGCATAGTGCGCCTGCTCGAGCGTTTCCGCAACCACCACGGCAATCGGCTCATTGTTGTAGCGAACCTCAGAGCTTTGCAGCAGAGAAAGCGCTCCGGTGTTGGCGCCCTGCGGCAGCCGCGGTGCGTTCGCCGGGGTCATGATCAAGAGCACGCCGGGCAACGCTTCGGCTGCCGCTGTGTCCATCCGCGCAATGCGACCGCTTGCGACCGTACTCGTGACCAGTACGCCATAAGCAAGGCGGGGCGCGTCGAACTCCGCAGCGTACCTGGCAGAGCCGGTCAGCTTGGCCGGTCCGTCGACGCGAACCACCGATTGGCCGATGGTTGTACTTGCTGTCCTGGCGGTTTCGGGTGCGGGGCTCATGCGTGTGCTCCTGCGGGGCGTGTGGAAGCGGCCGCGGTGGCGAAGGCGCGCACAATAGCCTCAGTCGCCATGGCCGGCTTAAAGGCGTTGTAGGGATAGGTGTGAGCGCCTGAAAGGGCGCGCTCTGCGACCGCGCGGTAGGTGGCCTCAGTTGCGGGTTTGCCTGCGAGCAGGGCCTCCGCCGCAGTTGAGCGCCAGGGCATGTGAGCCACGCCGCCGAGCGCCAGGCGGCCTGAGCGGATGGTTTCCCCTTCCAGGTCCAGGGCTGCCGCAGCCGAGACCAGCGCAAACGCGTAGCTGGCGCGGTCGCGCACCTTGACATAGGCCGAGTGTGCCGCATAAGGCGATTTCCGCAGATCAATCGACAAGATAAGCTCATCGGGACGCAGGTTGCTCTCTACCTGCGGCGTCTTGCCAGGCAAGCGATGAAAGTCAGCAAAGGCGAGGGTGCGCTCGCCGCGCCGGCCACGCACACGCACAGACGCTTCCAGCGCAGCCAGGGCGACACACATATCGGACGGGTGCGTGGCGATGCAGGCCGTTTTTTCTTCGTCCGTGCTCGCTCCCAGGATGGCGTGGATCCGGTTGTAGCCGGCCAGCGCCGCGCACCCGGAGCCCGGACTGCGCTTGTTGCACTGCGCATACGCCGGATCATAAAAGTAGTAGCAACGGGTGCGCTGAAGCAGGTTGCCACCATTTGAAGCGGCGTTGCGCAGCTGCGGGGAGGCGCCCGAAAGGATAGCTTGCGCCAGCAGCGGATATCGCTCGCGAACCAGGGGATGATTTGCTGTTTCGGCATTGCGGGCCAGCGCGCCAAGACGAAGGCCGCCGTCCGGCAGCTCCTCGATCGCCGCGAGCGGCAGGCGATTGATGTCGATCAGCTCTTCCGGCTGCTCCACGTGCTGCTTCATCAGGTCGACAAGGTTGGTGCCGCCCGCGAGCAGTTTCGCTCCGGGCTTTTCGCCCAGCGCGGCAACGGCACCCTGTGGGTCGGTCGCGCGATGATACTCAAAAGGCTGCATGGCTCAAGCTCCTCGCCGGGTATCGACGCCGGTTGCGGCCCCGGGCGCGCCTGCGCGATTCGTACCTGCGTGATTGTAGACCTGCTGCACGGCGGCCACGATGCCCGGGTAAGCGCCGCAGCGGCAAAGATTGCCGCTCATGCGCTCCTTGATCTCGGCTGTAGTCAGTTCGGCAGGGCCCGGCTTTTGGAGGTCGGCAGTGACAAAGCTGGGTGCGCCCGCATCCGCCTCGGTGAGCAGGGCAATGGCGGAGAGCACCTGCCCTGGGGTGCAATAGCCGCACTGGAAACCGTCGTGCTCGAGAAACGCCTGCTGCATTGGGCTGAGCGTTTCGCCTTCTGCCAGGCCTTCAATGGTGGTGATGCGGTCGCCCTCATGACTCAGCGCCAGGGTGAGGCAGCTGTTCAGGCGCCTTCCTTCAACCAGCACGGTGCAGGCGCCGCATTGGCCGTGATCGCAGCCCTTCTTGGTGCCGGTAAGTTTTAGATCTTCTCGCAATAAGTCGAGCAGGGTGGTGCGAGGATCGACCGAAAGCCGACGCTGCTGGCCGTTGATGGTGAGTGCGAGCGCGACCGGCTGCACAGGCGGTGCCACCGGGGCCCCGGTTGCCAGCGTCGGATGCAAGGCAGCAACGCTGAGGGCGGCAGCTCCGGTCGCCGCTCCTTTCACGAAATCGCGCCGCGAGACAGGCCAGTCGCACGGCGCGCCGCCCGCGTTGCCTGCGGAACCGGTGGGGGCGATTTGCCCGCCCTTTGGCGGGGTGCCTCGTTCGTCTTGCATCTGCTCTCCTGTTTCAATGGTTGCGTTGCTAGGGGATTGTCAATGCGTTTAGAT
>CAXTPL010000171.1:0-7651 GCA_964246065.1 uncultured Acidobacteriaceae bacterium | reverse complement strand
GCTCAAAGCCTATGAGCTCCAGGAGCAAGGCCGCGACACGGTCGAGGCCAACATCGAGCTGGGCTACAAGCCGGACTGCCGCGAGTTCGAGCTCCAGGCCGCCATCCTCCGCAGCCTCGGCATTACAGCCGTACGCCTGATGACCAACAACCCCGACAAAGTAGCCGCTCTTGAGCGCGCCGGCATCACCGTGGTCGAGCGCGTCCCCGCCGAGGTCCCGGTAGAAGAAACCTTCGAGCGCTACCTCCAGGTCAAGCAGGAGAAGATGGGCCACATCTTCCGCACCGACGGCACCGTAGTCCCCGTCCCCGCAATCGGGCTCAGCCCCATCTCGGAATCCATGGGCGAAATGGCCGTAGACCCCGCCGGCCTAACGCTCGATAGCGACTAGTATCGACTTACTAGCCCTACATCTTCAGCTCATACATGAGCAGGGAGTTAAGTAACACGCACTGTGACGAATGCAGCAAGGGCGCGGCAGAAACTGCAGATAAGCTCGCTTCCACTCACGCCCAAACAAACCGTTGGCACTCTACACTAAGCCACTCCATTACACATCCAGCCGATTGGCCGCCGCCACCCGCCCGTACCAATACCCCGAATCCTTGATCGTCCGCTTTTGATTCCGGAAATCCGTGTAAATCAACCCGTATCGCTCCGTATACCCTTCCGCCCATTGGAAATTATCCAGCAGCGTCCATGCATGAAACGCCCGCACCCGCGCACCATCCGCGATCGCACGGGCCAGCTCTGCCAGCACCTCGCGATACCATGCAATGCGCCTGCCGTCCGGCACCCGGCCACCCTGCTCTTCATCCGGCGCATCGAGATACCCGCACCCGCTTTCGGTAATCTCGATAATCGGGTGGTTGTATTCCTTGGAAAGCTGCGTGACTAAGTCATATATCCCACGCGGCCACACTTCCAATCCGGCATCTGTCAGCGGCCCCTCTGTAGGCATGGCCGCGCGAAAGCGCGTATACGGGTCGCGGCCGCCGGGAGAATTGCTCTCAATCTCTGTCCCGCTGAAACTGCCTCCACTTACAAACTGCTCCTGGCTTGCATCGGAAACAATGCGCCGCGTGTAGTAGTGAAATCCAACCCAGTCCAACGGCGCATACAGCAGCTTTTCATCGCCCGGCCTGAAGCCCATCACCTCATACGGCGGCTCTCCCACAAACGCCTTGGGATAGCGGCCATGCATCGCCGCCTCGAGGAAGAAGACATTGTTCATCGCATGGTACCGCGCCGCTGCCGCACGATCTCCCTCTGAGTCGGTCTTCGGATATGCGGGTGCCATCTCATACGCGCTCCCGAAGGTAGCCTTTGGCGAGGCCGCCTTCACCGCGCGATGCGCCTCTGCCTGCGCCAGCGCCAGGGTGTGCGCCGCTTTCAAAAAGTCACTGAAGCTGGTGCGGCAAGGAGGTGCAGCCCCTGCAGCATAGCCCATGAAAGCGATGGCCCAGGGCATGTTGAAGGGTGCCCAAACGGTAACTCGATCTCCAAGATGCTTCGCAAGTATCCCCGCATAGTCTGCGAAATACTTCGCCAGCTCCCGGTTGGGCCACCCTCCGCGCTCTTCCAAAGCCTGCGGAAGATCCCAGTGGTACAGCGTGCACCATGGCCGTATCCCCGCTTCGAGCAGCGCATCGACAAAACGGCTGTAATGATCTAGCCCCTTGCTGTTCGGCGCGCCTACGCCGGTAGGTTGGATCCGCGGCCAGGAGATAGAAAAGCGCTGACTCTTTTGGTTCAGACTTTTCGCCAGCGCAATATCTTGTCTATAGCGGTGATACTGATCGCAGGCAATGTCGCCTGTAACCCCGCCTCGTACTTTGCCGGGTGTATGGGTAAAGCGATCCCAGATGGATTCGCCTTTGCCATCCTCATCCCAGGCACCTTCCACCTGGTAAGAGGCCGTTGCTGTGCCCCATAAAAATCCTATTGGGAAACTCGCTTTGCGGATCAGCGCCTCGGAGACCGCTCCAGGCATCTCGCCACGCGAAAACGGCTCCGCGGCAAGAGGCGCCGGGAGCTCAAGCCAAGCGCCGGCGGCTGCCGCCAGCGAACAAGCCGCAAATCGGCGACGATTCATCAGGGAACCTCTTCGTAAGGAACTGAGTCCGCTCTTGCTTGCGCGCGACCGCCTAGTACTTCACAATCCCGGCAAGCGAAGCCGCATTGAGACTAGCCCCACCTACCAGCGCTCCGTCAATCTCCGGCTGCGCCAGCAGCGACGCTGCATGCTCAGGCTTTACGCTTCCGCCATACAAAATCCGCATCCCGGCCGCTACCCCGGGGCCCAGCTTTTCAGCCACTGCGTGCCGCACCACGCCGTGCACCTCGGCCGCCATTTCCGGCGACGCGGTCTGCCCGGTTCCGATCGCCCAAACGGGCTCATAGGCCATGACGATCCGCGCTGCATCCTCGGCTGCGACGCCCTCCAGCGCTATCTTCACCTGGCGTAGCAACACATCGTTGGTGCGGCCTTCTTCGCGCTCCTCCTGCACCTCGCCCACGCAGACGATTGGGGTAAGCCCGTACACCAGCGCCGCATGCAGCTTTCGGTTGACGTCCCAGTCGCTTTCGCAGTTGTAGTGCCTGCGCTCAGAGTGCCCGATCAGCGTATGCGATACCCCGATCGAGCGCAGCATCGGCGCAGAAATCTCCCCGGTAAAGGCACCCTGCGCCTCCGCGCTCATATCCTGTGCGCCGACCGCGATCCCGGCGTTGCACAAGATCTCGACCAGCGTCGCCAGGCAAAGATAAGGCGGACACAGAACGATCTCGTCGCGATCGTGCCCCGCGACCAGGGGTAAAAAGGACTCGCCCCAGGCTCGAGCCTCGCTGGGTGTCTTGTACATCTTCCAGTTGGCGGCAATGATTGGCTTGCGCATCAGGCTAGGTTCAGATTCCTTGTCTTGGTCGAGACTGCCCGACTGCCTCCCCAACACCGGGCTGCCTGCGGGCGCACCATGGTTGCCGACACGCGCCTTCGAGCAGCCCGCGCGCTCCCTTTCGAGCTTACTTCTCTGTCAACGCTTCGACGCCGGGCAGCTTCCGGCCTTCCAGAAACTCCAGCGAAGCTCCGCCGCCGGTCGAAATGTGTTTGATCTGCTCGGCCACTCCGGCCTGCTTGATGGCCGCTACTGAGTCTCCGCCGCCCACAATCGTCGTCGCTGCCAGATTGCCGGCCACCGCGGCCGCCACCGCCTCGGTTCCCGCCGCAAAAGCCGGTAGCTCAAAGACGCCCATCGGCCCGTTCCACACAAGGGTTTGCGCTGCGGCGATCTCGGCCGCGAACAGCTCCACCGTCTTCGGCCCGATATCGAGCGCCATCCACTCTGCAGGAAAAGCACCATCGCCGGCAAAGACCTCCGTCGCAGCATCGGGCGCAAAACGGTCGGCCAGCACATGATCGACCGGCAGCAGGAAACGGATGCCGCGCTCCTCGGCCTTGGCCAGCGCGGCTCTGGCGGTATCGATCTTGTCCGCCTCAACCAGGGACTTGCCGACCGCCTGCCCCTGCGCGCGCAGAAAGGTGTACGCCATCCCGCCGCCGACCAGGATCGCATCCACCTTGCCAAGCAGATTGTCGATGACGCCGATCTTGTCTGAAACCTTCGCCCCGCCGAGGATTGCGACAAAGGGTCTCGCCGGGGCTTCCAGCGCCGTGCCCAGGTACTCCAACTCTTTTTCCATCAGAAGCCCGGCCGCGGCTTCGGCCACGTGGTGCGTAATCCCTTCAGTCGAAGCATGGGCGCGGTGCGCGCTGCCAAAGGCATCGTTCACGTAGATCTCGCCGAGTGAGGCAAGTTTTTTTGCAAACTCCGGTTCGTTTGCTTCTTCTTCCGGATGAAAGCGCAGATTTTCAAGCAGCAGCACCTGCCCTGACTCAAGCTGCCGCGCCATCTCTGTCGCAACCTCGCCTACACAATCAGGCGAAAACGCCACGTTTATGCCTTCCCCAAGCCTGTGGTCCAGCAGCACGCGCAGCCGGTCCACTACCGGGCGCAGGCTGTACTTGGCATTTGGCCTGCCCTTGGGCCGCCCCAGGTGCGACATCAGGATGAGCTTGGCCTTATGCTGCAGCGCATACTCGATGGTCGGCAGCGTTTCCCGGATCCGCGTGTCGTCGGTAATCTCAGTTCCGTCTTCGGTCAACGGCATGTTGAAGTCCACTCGCAGCAGCACATGCTTGTGTTGCAAGTCGAGATCGCGTATCGATAGCTTGGCCATGCCTGGTTTATAACTCCCCGGAGCAGGATCGTCGATCACGGCATCCGCCTCGATCTCGACCCGCCAGTCTTTATGAAGAAGCTTTGCAACGACAACCATGGTTGCCGCAGGACGAACCGCGCCGAAGATCTCGCCATGGACCCTGCCCACAGCCTCCCAATCCTCAGCCTCTGTCAGATAGATGCGCGTCCGCACCACGTGCCGCAGCCCGCAGCCTGCCCGCTCCAGCACTTCGGCAATCAGCGCGAGCACCCGGCGCGCCTGGGTCGCGGCATCTTCCGAGTCGGCGCCCACCGGCCCCGTCCCTGAGACCAGCACCATGGTCCCCACCGGCCCGCTCACGCGCACCGCGCGCGAAAAGCCGATCAGCGGTTCAAACGGTGAGCTCCCGGCATAGTTCGTCCTCACCGGGAGCCCTCCCCTTTCCGCGCCTACAACCCTTGCGCCGCCACGTACAGGATCAGGTCCCGTACCCGGCTCGAGTAGCCCCACTCATTGTCGTACCAGCTCAGCACCTTGACTGACTGGCCCACCACCTTGGTCAACTCCGAGTCCACGATCGAGCTATGCGCATTGCCCTTGAAGTCGATCGACACCAGCTGCTCCCGGGTGTAGTCGAGGATGCCCTTCAGTTCACCTTCGGCTGCTTCCTTCAGCGCGCCGTTGACCGTCTGCACCGTGACCGGCTTTTCTGCCACAAAGGTCAGATCGACAATCGACACGTTAGGTGTGGGGACACGCATCGCGAACCCGTCCAGCTTGCCCGCCATCTCCGGAATCACCAGCTTCAGGGCCTTGGCGGCGCCGGTCGAGCTCGGGATCATCGACAGAGCCGCTGCGCGCGCCCGCCGCAGATCTTTATGCGGAAAGTCGAGAATCACCTGGTCATTGGTATAGCTGTGCACCGTGGTCATGATGCCGGACACGATGCCGAACTTTTCGTGCATGACCTTCACCACCGGCGCTAAACAGTTGGTGGTGCACGACGCGTTGGAGATGATCTTGTGCTTGGCCGGGTCGTACTTCTTTTCATTCACGCCCAACACGACGGTGATGTCCTCATTGGTTGCCGGCGCGGAGATAATCACTTTTTTGACCGTGCGGCCCAGGTGCTGGCACGCCTTGGTTGCGTCTGTGAAGTGCCCGGTCGACTCGACCACCATCTGCGCGCCGACCGATTCCCAGTCCAGCTTTTGCGGGTCGCGCTCGGCAAAGACCTTGATCGACCTGCCATCGATTGTGATCTCGCCCTCAGTCGCCGAGATCTCGTTCTTCAGGTTGCCCAGGATCGAGTCGTACTTGAGCAGGTGCGCCAGCGTCTGCGGGCTGCTCAGGTCGTTGACCGCGACAAACTCGATCTCCGGGTTGCCGAGTGCTGTCCGGAGTACATTGCGGCCGATGCGGCCAAATCCGTTGATCCCTACCTTCACTGCCATGCCGTGCCTTCTCCTGATAAAACCAGCCTGCAATCCTCAGATCGACCAGGGCACAAAAGAGATCGCTCCCCCCGAACCCTCGCACATGCCTGACGCGCCCGCGCTCCCTCACGCTTCCGCGCGAAAAAGAGAACGAAAGTTGCAAAGGCGACTGCCGCACGCGCTCTTGGAAAAACCCTCTGCTTAAACCGCTTGCCGAGCCTCTCTGCCAAACTAGGATGCTAGCACCTTCCTACAGGCCGGGGCGGACAGCTTGCAACTCCCGTGCGGCCAGGGCGCCGACCATGCGCCGAACGGCCTTGCGAACGACGGCCGGGAGCGGGACTCCGCTCCCGCCGGGGCGCGGCGAGCGGGCTTGCGGAGTCCCTGAAACAGCTGCTCTCTTCACTCGCCAAATCAGCGCATTTTTTTCTCTTCTTTTCATGTAGAAGCGACCAAATCCCTGTGCTACTGTGTTGCCGTTCGCGGACCGCCTCTCGCTGCTGGCTTCTGCTCCCCGCTCCCCGGTCCACCCTGACAATCCATAACAAAAGAAAGCAGGACCGTATGAGCATTTTCATCGGCGTGCCCCGGGTTGCGCTGCACGCGCTCGCGGCATCCCTGGTCGCCATCCCTCTGGTGTGCGGCGCGCAGACCACCACCAAGAAGCCAGTCCCTCCCGCCAAACCCGCCGTCGCCGTGGCGGCCAAGGCCGCGGTGCCCGCCAAGCCGGCCACCGTCGCCCAGCCAGTCCCGCCACCCGCGCAACTGGCCCGGCCGGTCCCGGCGCAAGCAGCCGTCAGGCCCGCTTCACTTGCAGCGACATCGCCAGCAGCAGCCGCGACGGCCCACGCAGGGGCAGCTCCGACGACCTCAGCAGCAGCCTCGGCGTCGGGGGGGAGCGGGAACGGTCCAGCCCGCCCAGCTGACCGCCGCAGGGGTGGTCCAAAGCCGCACTGTCGCCGCGCAAGCTAACCCTGTAGCCGCCAACGCCGTACTGGTCAGCTCGCCGAGCACGGCACCCGCTGTCGTCAACGCAACGGCAGCCGCCCCCGCTATCGTCAATGCAGCGCCGGCCGCTCCGTCCCAGGGCTCCTTTGCCGGCTTTCTCAACTCAGGCCCTGCCGCCACTGCCCCTTCCGCGGCGTCCTATGGCAGCTCCAACCTGGCTTCGGTGGCAAGCTCGGAGACAGGCTCCCGTTCGGCCAATTTTGCGGCCGGGCTCGGCACCTTTCAAGGCTTCGGCTGGACCCTGACCGCCTTTGGCTGCTTCCGCGCCAATACCCGGGTCTTTTGCGACTTTGACTTGTCCGACACCCAGTCTCGTCAGGTCGGCCTCAATATCTTTGCCACCGTCGGCCTGATTCTCGACGGCGGACGCATGGTAGCTCGCCATAGCGCCTTCTTCCTCGGCCAGGATGGTACCCAGTTCACCGTTGCCGCCACCAGCCCCGGCAATCCCGTCCGCTACGTCATGGAGTATGACGACATCAGCCCATCCTTTACAGCAATCACCCTGGCTAATGGAGGAGATCGCATCGCCAACGTCGACGTCACCATCATGGATCCCACCCAGGCACCCGGAACCGTGCCTGCCCGAGGCGCCACTGCGACCGCCCAGACCGCGGCTGCCGATCCTGCCGCCGCCGGTGCGCCTGCGGGCACGCTTGACAAGGCCTCCAATGCCATCACCAACGCCACGGCGGCCAAGCAGAAGCTCGGCGGCATGTGGCAGCAGCTCAAGCAGGCATCGCAGACGCACTGAAAAGCCTGTTCACCTTGCCCGGGCGATCGGGCCCCTCCCGGGCAAGAGCCATCTGAAAATCTGCACAAGGATTGCGACACCCGCCCCCTCCATGTACCATCCATCCATGCGCGAAATGGATGCGCGCCCCACACATGAGAAGACGCTCGAAACGTGGTCCGAACGACTCGGAATCCACTGGAAAAATAGGACAGGAACTCCCCTCGAACCAACTCGCGCCCTTGCGCCCCGC
>CAXTPL010000170.1:5585-7719 GCA_964246065.1 uncultured Acidobacteriaceae bacterium | reverse complement strand
TTGGCTGGCTGCCACACCGCCGGAGTTCCGCTTCTCCTTCAAAGCGCCGCAGCGAATCACGCATTTTTCCCGATTGCGCAACTGCGCTGCGCCCCTGGCCGCGCTCGTCGCAAGCATCCAGCCTGTGCTCGATGCCGGCCGCTTTGGCTTGATCCTGTACCAGCTTCCATCCAACTTCCAGGCGGATACGGCCCTGTTGGTCGACTTTCTGGCCGAGGCTGCCGCGGCCAACCTGCGGCTTGCATTCGAGTTTCGTCACGCCTCCTGGTTTGCTGACGCCACCTACAGTGCTCTTGCGCGGCATGGCGCTGCGCTTTGCGTCGCAGGCAGCGACGACCTCGAAACTCCCGATGTGCTCACGGCTCCTTTTGCCTGCTACCGCCTGCGGCGGAGCAACTACTCCCCCACCGAGCTTGCCACGCTCGGTACCCGGCTTGTCGAGCGTGCGGCCAGCGGCGAGGTCTTCGCCTACTTCAAGCATGAAGACGAGCCGACCGGCCCTTTGCGTGCCTCGGCCGTGCTCTCGGCCCTGCACGCATGAGGCTCTCTGCTCCGCTTGCAGTCGATCCCGTGCCGGACCTCCATGCGCCCCAAGGGTCGGCGCCGTCGCCGCATCCTTGTGAAGGTTTCAATCCGCGTCGCTGGCTGCGCAACCCGCACCTGCAGACCATTGTGGGCGATTTTCTTCGGCGCGACTCCCCCCTGCCGCCTGGCGAAGAGCTGCTGGTACCTTTAGCCGACGGGGAAGCAGAAGCAGCCGGCTACCCGCCCACGCGGCTGCTTACCCTTTGCCACTGGCAGCCGCAGCCTGTCCGGCGAAAGCGGCTCACGGTAGTGCTGGTGCACGGGCTTGAGGGCTCGGCGAGCTCCGGCTATGTGCTGGGCAATGCCAGCCGCGCCTGGGCGGCGGGATGCAACGTCGTGCGGATGAACATGCGCTCCTGCGGCGGGTCCGATGCGCTCGCGCCGACCATCTATCACTCCGGCCGCTCGGGCGACGTGGGCGCCGTTGTCCATGCCGTAGTGCGCGCGCATGGGCTGGAGCGCGTCGCGCTGGTGGGCTACTCGATGGGCGGCAATCTCGTATTGCGCTACGTGGGGCAGGCCGCTGCAGACGTTCCGCAGCTGTGCGCAGCGGTCGGCGTGTCCCCGCTGATGGATCTCGCTGCCTCCTCAGCCGCTCTGCACGAGCCGCAAAACCGTTTCTACGAGTGGCGCTTTCTCCGCCACATGAAGCGCCGGCTTCGCGCCAAGGCCGCCTTGTTCCCCCGCCTCTACGGCATGCTCGAGGCCGAGGGCGTGTACGCCCGCATCCGCACCATGCGCCACTTCGATGGGGAAATCGTCGCGCGCTACGGAGGCTTCCGCGACGCGGACGACTACTACTTCTCCGTGGCCAGCTCGCAGAACGCAGCCTCTCTGCGGGTCCCAACCCTTATCCTCCACTCGCTCGATGACCCGTTTATCCGCCTGCTGCCCGCAACCCGCGCAGCCCTGCGCACCAATCCGCATGTGGACTATGTTGAGACCGCACACGGCGGCCACTGCGCCTTTCTAACCGACCCCGCGCCGGGCCGCGACACCCACTGGGCCGAGCACACGCTGCTCGCCTGGCTGCTCGCTCGTGAGGAGGCTGGCGCCTGATTGCAGACTGGACTGTCGACATTAGCCCGGAAAGCCCGTCGATCGACGTGCCGTGGGACGGCTGGGCCGATCTTCGCCGGAAGCTCGAAAGCGACAACAGCCTGGAACTGGCGGAGGTACAAACCTACCCGGAACTAAGGCCTGTGATCGATCTCTTGAACGGGCATGAGCTGTTTACCAGCAAGGTAGATGTGTTTCCTGTAAGCCGGGACGAGGTCGACCCCGAGATAGGAGAGGCAGGCCTGGAGCAGACCAGCTTTGGGCTGGGCAGCTACGTGGATGTCCTGGCGCGGGAGGTCGAGCTCTTTTCCGGGTTCGAGCGCTTTGCGTCGCTGGCCAGGCTGGTTGCGGCCAACTTGGGTAAGATGGAGATGCCTTTGCTTTGCCTTGCTGAGATCGTAGTTCGCCCGGCAAGGCTGTTTGGCGTCGAAACGTTTGGCTGGACGCTGTATGCGATCGGCTTCGGCGCGACAGAAGCCGAAGCCCGGGC
>CAXTPL010000170.1:0-5575 GCA_964246065.1 uncultured Acidobacteriaceae bacterium | reverse complement strand
GTCCGCCGCTGCCGGCGTCCTGGCCTCACAGATGCAAAGCAGCGCCGGGACACTGTCCGGCTAGGGGCAAAGCGGCAAAATCGGCGCAAGCTCGCGAGCCCAGGCGAGAAGCGATGGAGACGTGGGCGAGTAGCTCAATCGGATAGAGCACCGGCCTTCTAAGCCGGGGGTTGCAGGTTCGATCCCTGCCTCGCCTACCATGATTTTAGAAACTCTGTCGGCGGATTGACGAGGCTTCCTGCAGAAAGCGCAGGTATATCAGTCGCTGCTAGCAACGCACTTCGGAACACCACCTGCACCTCGCAGGAGCTGAAACGCAACAAAGCCGGAATTGAGATCCCGGCTTTGTTGCGTGCTCGTAAAAGATGGAGTCAGGCCGGCTCGTCAGGAGCCGATCAAGCTGCCTTGGGTGCAGTCAGCGCTTTGACGCGTGCGTTCAAGCGGCTCTTGTAGCGCGAAGCCGTGTTGTCGTGCAGGATCCCTTTTTGCACGCTCTTGTCGAGCGCGGAAGCCGTCTTGCGGTACTGCTCCATCGCAGAAGCGTGGTCGCCCTTCTGGATCGCCTCGCGCAAAAGACGCAGGCTGCCGCGGATGCGGCTCTTGTTGGCACGGTTCACAGTTGTTTTGCGCTTGGTCTGACGGACTCGCTTCAGCGAGGAGACATGGTTCGCCATCGGTTTTCTCGAATCTCTCTTTAAACGTGGAAGTGGGATGTGCGGAATCCCGCCTCCCCTGCAAACCCTAAGTCTAGTTCACCGCCGCGCCTGGGTCAACCGGATTGCTCTTGTCCGGAGCGAAGCCGGGGCCAGCTAGAGTAACCTACAGCAGCCCCGGCACGAACCCGGAGCGAAGCCGCAGCGCGGCCAAAAAACCACGTTGCAAGTACAAAACGCCACCAACAAAGTTGCACGCGCCAAACTGCCAAAAGTCTCCGCAACTCACACAAGCCGCACGAACTCGTAACCCGCGAACATACCCCGGCGCGAGCTCTCGCAAAAGGAAGGGGGCCAGGAGCATTGCACTCCTGGCCCTCCCCCCGCCATTTAGTCCTGTCCGGCCAGCAATGCGCACCACGGCACATTTGATCGCAACAAGCTAGCCGTACCAAACCAAGCCGCAACAAACCAAGCCGCGAGAAGCTAGGCCGCGACTGTCGCTTCCTGGTTCGCACGCTGCGCGATGGTGCCCAGCAGCGCGTCCGCGTGCTTTTCTTCGTCGAGTGTCTTTTGCAGTAGGGCGCCATGCTCTTGCAGACCGAGCAGTTTTGCCCAGTCGCGGGCCGAGCCGTAGGATGCCTGCTCAAAGTGCTCTATCTTCTGCGCCGAGGCGATCAGGCCGGCATCGCGCACCGCGCCTGGCTCGGACTCGGAGATGATGTTTGCCCCGGCCGCGATCAAAGCCGCCGTGACTGCACACTTCTTGTCGTCTACTTCCCCGGTAAGATCGCGCAGAATCTGTTCTACGCGGGTCACCTGCACTTCGGTTTCCTGCATGTGCGACTGGAAGGCCTGCTTGAGCTGCGGGTCTTCGGCGGCGTCAATCATCGTCTGCAAACCCTTGACGATCTGGTTCTCCGTCGACAGCAGGTACCGCATCTGCATCGTGTAAAGGGACTTAAAGTTCTGGATGTCGTTGGGGGTAAGGAAACCCATACTGTGCCTCTTTAGGAAGATAGGAATCTTCACTCTGTTAGGAGGCGCGCAAGGCTCTGCGCGTTGGCTGGCCCCCCTATCAAGAGCTGCGCGCCGTCAGGGCTTGCCACCTGAGGTTGCCACGCTGGCCCTGAGCCGCCGGTCGGAAGCCGGCGATCGGGCAGCCGTCCATCGGGAAGCCATTGACGCGGACGCCGCACAGCGCTACTCTGACGGCATCAACCCTCATCGCATCCACGGTGATGTTTGGAAAGCCCGGCCGGCGGCAACGCCGGCTCTATGCGGGAACCACGGTTTCCGCGCGGCATCTCTGCTGCCACCGCTCCCGACCCTCAAATATCCCACCCTTGCGGGCGCCCATCCTTGTGGCGACCATTGTGAGAGGCTGCGTCCGCACAATTTTCAACGCTTCGCAATCGCTGCTCCCGGGCGTGGCGCCCGGCGTGCAGACGGAGGTTGATACCCCGCTTGATGAAAAAAGCGCTCGACATCACGCCCAATCTTGAGCCCTTGTTCGGGACCCGCGATGAAAACCTCCGGCTCATGGAAGACTCTCTCCATGTGCGTATCGATCTCCGGTCCGATGCCGTGTATGTCGAAGGTGAACCCGATGCGATCGCGCGCGTGGAGCGTGTTTTCACCGACTTTGAATACCTGAGGCTCAAAGGCGTGCATCCGCACAATGGCGAGCTGCTGGCCATGCTCAAGCTGATCGTGGCCGACCCAGCCGTAACCCTGCGGCACCTTGTCGAAACAGGTAAACAGCGCTCTGCCCCCGGCTCCAAACGCATGGTGCAGCCCCGGTCGCTCAACCAGAAGACCTACGTTGAGGCCATCGATACCAACGACATGGTCTTCGGCATCGGCCCCGCGGGCACAGGCAAGACCTATCTCGCGGTTGCCATGGCGGCCTCGGCCCTGCTTGCAAAAAAGGTAAGCCGTATCGTGCTGGTGCGCCCTGCCGTCGAAGCGGGCGAGCGGCTTGGCTTTTTGCCGGGCAGCCTGCAGGAGAAGATCGATCCTTACCTCCGGCCGCTCTACGATGCGCTCTATGACCTGATCGAGCCTGAGCGGGTAGACAAGATGCTCGAGCGCAACGTCATCGAGGTCGCGCCGCTGGCTTTTATGCGTGGCCGCACCCTCAGCGACGCCTTCATCATCATGGACGAGGCCCAGAACACGACCTCCGAGCAGATGAAGATGTTTCTGACACGCCTCGGCAACAACTCCAAAGCCGTGATTACAGGCGACGTCACCCAGATTGACCTCCCCAACCCGCGCAAGTCGGGTCTGGTCGAGGCTATGGCCATCCTCAAGGGAACCGACGGCATCAAGTTCGTCCACTTTGAAGATGGGGACGTAGTGCGCCACCACCTGGTGCAGCGCATCATTCGCGCCTACGACCACTTCGGCAAAGCGGAGCAGTTGCCGCTCGGTATGGGTGAAGGCGACAAGCCGGCCGCGCAGCTTAAACCGCAGTAGCGCGGCTGCCCAAGCATCTGCGTTCCGTCCGCGGGCGGGTGCGCTACGATAAAGGAGGGCTGCTTTCCGGGCAGCCTTCCGTTTTTGTTGCTCCCAGAGGTGGAACGCCGGCCGCTCCATGGCCCCTTGTATGATCCTGATCGACCCTGACGCCTATGTTCCTCGCGCGGCGCTGCCCAAACGGGAGCTTTCCCGTTTTCTTGCCGATGCCTGCGAGCGCGTCCGACTCCCCGGGACGGTGACGCTGCTGCTGGCCACCGACGAACGCCTTCGCGCGCTTAACCAGACCTATCGCCGCAAAAATATCCCTACCGACGTTCTTTCGTTTCCGCCGGCACCGGCAGACTTTGCAGGTGGGGAGCCGGGCGGCGGCGACCTCGCCATCTCGCTCGATACCGCCCGCCGCCAGGCTGCAGCCCTGGGGCATACGCTGCGGGAAGAGGTGCACATCCTCATCCTGCACGGGCTCCTGCACCTTGCCGGCTATGACCACGAGCAGGACACCGGGCAGATGGCGCGGCGAGAACGCGCGCTGCGGCGGCACTTCGGCTTGCCGGCAGGGCTGATCCAGCGTTCCGGTGCGCCTCCAAAAGCCAAATCTGCAGCCGCGGCGCGCGGCGTAGCGACTGCAAACGCATCGGCGCGACAAAAGCCTCTCCGGAAAGCGCAAGCGCTATGAGCCTCCTGCCTGCGCTGCTCATTGCCCTGCTTCTAGGCTTGTTGACCCTCGCCTCCTATATCGACCGGCTCTACTCCGAGATGGGCAAGTTTCTTTCGCGCGAGTTTCAAGAGAATATCGATGCGTGGGAGCAGCGCATCGAGCCTCGCATGGGGCTGGCCCGGGAGCAGCTTGCGCTTTCAGCAGCCGTGCTCGCGCAACTTTCGCTCGCCTGCCTCACCCTGCTCTTCGGCGCCATGCTCTTTGACCGCGGCGCGGCGCACGATCGTCCCAGCCTCGGAGAGGTAGTGCAGGCCGTATTCGGCTCGGTGCTGGTCATCGTTCTGTTCAACCGGCTGCTCCCATTTGTCTTTTTTGCGCGCACACGCGGCGAGTGGCTGGTCCGCTTCGTATGGCCCTTGCGCGTGCTCTTTTATCTTTTTCTTCCCATCACCCTGCTCATCGGCTTCCTGTTTTCTATCGTTGAGCTGGTGAGCCCGGCCCACATCAACAAAGGTGAAGACGAGAGCGCGGCCGTCGACGCGCTCATCGAGGCCGGCCAGGAAGAAGGCATCCTGGAAGAAGGCGACCATGACCTGATCCGCTCCGCAGTGGAGTTCGGCGACAAGGTCGTCCGGGAAGTCATGACGCCGCGGCCACACATCTTTGCCGTGCCGGCCACAGCTACGCTGGAGTGGCTGCTGGCCTCGCTTGAAACCAACCCCTTCTCGCGCGTGCCCGTCTACTCCGGCTCGGTCGACACGATCACCGGCATTGTTTTTGCGCACGACCTGCTGCAGATTGCCGATGTCGATGCGACGACCCAGAGCGTGGCCTCCATCGTCCGCCCGGCCAGCTTTGTTCCCGAAACCAAGAAGGCCAACGAACTGCTGCGCGAGATGCAGCGGGAAAAACAGCACATGCGCATCGTTATCGATGAGTACGGCGGCGTTTCCGGCCTGGTGACGATTGAAGATTTGCTTGAGGAGATCGTCGGCAACATCCACGATGAGCACGATCTCGACGAGAACGAGGCTGTCATCGATGAAGGCCGGGACGTGGCGGGGCACTCCTGGACGGTTCCCGGCTCGCTCGACCTGCCCCGGCTTGAAGAGTTGGTGGGCGACACCTGGCAGGCGCCGCAGGATTACGAGGCCACCACGGTGGCCGGACTGGTAAGCGAGACCGCCGGGCGCATCCCGCTGGTAGGCGAGGTGGTTGAAGAAAATGGCCTCCGCTTTGAAATACTCGCCTCCACCGATCGCCGCATCGAGCGCCTGCGCGTGACCATGCCGCTCAGCGGGATCGGGCAGCAGCTGGCTAACGGGACCACAGGAAGAGGGTAGGGAAGTGCGGGCAGGCTTTGTTTCGATTCTTGGGCGGCCCAATGCGGGCAAGTCTACGCTGGTCAATGCGCTCACCGGCGAAAAGGTCGCCATTGTGACAAGCAAGCCGCAAACCACGCGGACGCGCATCCACGGCATCGTGGAGGTAGCGGCGGTCAAAGGCAAGCACCCCGCGGCGCAGATCGTCTTTGTCGATACCCCCGGGGTCCACAAGCCGAGCACCCTGCTCGACAAGCAGATGATGCAGGTGGTCTACGACGCGCTTGAAAGCCGGGCCGCGGTGCTTCTGATGATCGACGCGTCCCGCCGCCTGGAACTCGATGCCGCCGAGCAGCCGAAGGGCGAGCCTGGCCAGACGCACCTTGCCCCTCCACCGAGTCCTGAGCTCGATGTGGATGTGCTCCCGCCGGGCTTACTCGAAGGGCTCGGAGCTGAAG
>CAXTPL010000169.1:3515-7727 GCA_964246065.1 uncultured Acidobacteriaceae bacterium | reverse complement strand
CTTCGGCGTCGCTCGCCTCCGCGCCGCCACGCTGGTTCCCATGGTCATGCTGCTGGTCTTCATCTTAGGCATAGGGCCTTTCTTCAGCATTCCGGCGGTGGCAGGCTCCAAGCGCACCATCAAAACACTGGACCAGACCTACTCCCCGCGGCCGCTTGCCGATGTTCTCGCCGTGCTCGCACCGCCTCCCATGCCTATCGCCGTCTTCCACGTTCGCCGCGACGTCGAGTACGGCATCGCCTTCTACCGCGACCACCCTGTTCTGAACTACGACCAGGCACCCGTGCCCGCCGAGGCCCATATTCTGGTCTCGCGCACCCGCTCGGTCGGCGAACTTTCATCGCGCCTGGCCGGCCCCTCCTACGCGCCAATCTTTACCATTCCCGAGCAGGATCTGATCGTTTACCGTGTGGAGGCCAAGGGCGTGCACCCGTGAGATCCCACTTGCTCCCTCTGCCCAGTCTTTCGTCCAACCCTCAGGAGCCTTCGCGACCGGCAAGCCCCGGTCTTGCTGCGTTATGCTCCCTGTGGGAGCCGCACAGCCCGTGAGCGCCAGTACCCAACCTGAAATCCTCGACCTGCGCCACTACTCCGCCCAGAGCCTTCGTCCTCTGCTCGAAGAAGAAAGCCGCATCTGGAGCGAGCGCCTGGCATGGGATTACCGCGCCTCCACCGATTTGCTGCTTCAATACCTTGACGCCCGCGTTCTCCCCGGCTTTGTCGCTGTGGAAGCGGGCCGCGTCATCGGCTACGCGTTTTGTGTCTATGAGGATCGCAAGGCCATCGTCGGCGACGTCTTTGCGCTCACCCCATCTGAGCCGGGCCGCACCAGGACCGAGGTAGAAACCCTGCTGCTCGAGCACCTGCTCTCTCTGCTCACTCACTCGCCCGGCGTAGAACGTATCGAGTCCCAGCTCCTGCTCCACCACCACAACCAGCACAGCGCCCTCTTTGAGCGCGCCGGCTTTGCGGTGCATCGCCGCATTTTCATGGAGCTTGACCTAACCGGGCTGCAGCCGGCTTCCTCGCAGGCGGGGGCGGCGGCGGCCGAGCAGGCCACCCTTGATCGCAGCGGCTACCGCATGCGCCCCTGGCAGGACAGCGATTTCACCCCGGCCGGCAGCCTCATCGCCGCCGCCTATGAGGGCCACCTCGACGGCGTCATCAACGACCAGTACCGCTCGGTGGCAGGCTCGCTGCGCTTTCTGCACAACATCATCCGCTTTCCCGGCTGCGGACTCTTCGACGCGCAAAGCTCGCGCGTAATCGACCATCGGGCAACCGGCACCATGGCCGGCATCCTGCTCTGCTCGCGCGTTCGCCAGGACGTCGGCCACATCACCCAGGCCTGCGTGGCTCACAGCGCACGAGGTCTGGGCCTGGGCACACTCATGCTCCGCAGCGCCATGCGCGATCTTGCCGCGCGCCGCTTTACAAGGCTCAGCTTAACTGTCACAGAGGGCAATCGGCGTGCTGCCGATCTTTATCGACGCCTTGGCTTTGTGGACCGGCACTGCTTTGACGCCATGGTCTGGACTGGCAGCACGCACGCCGGGACGTCTCTCTTTGCGCGTTGAACCCTCAGCGCCGGATAAGAAACATCAACCAGCTTGCGCCGATCGTAATGGCCACAAACATCGACCAGCAGTACAGCCCATACCGCAACATCCCACGCGGCGTGGCCCGCTGCGTGATCCCGAAGACCACTGAGGCAAACGTAGCAAACAGCAGCACCGCTGCAAAATGCGAAGGAGCAAAGCTCATGCCGGCTTCCTCCCCACGCGCAGGTTATGCGCATCCACGGCCGCGATAAAGTTCAGCAGCCCGGCCACCAGCATAAACTTGGTTCCATAATCAGCCGTTGCCACCTGTGCGGCCGCGCGCCCCAGACCCAGAACATTGCCGGCCAGGTAAAACACGCCCGCTCCAAGATCGCCGATAAAGCCCAGCATCCCCAGCGGATCGTCTGTGTTAGGCTGATACACCTTGCCCTGCATCGCAATCCCCAGCCAGAACATGCTGGTGATCGACACAAACAACAGCAGCGCCCGTACCCAGTGCCGCGTAAGCAGGTGGCCGGCGCCGGGCACAAGCCAGCCAACGAAAAGTGCAATGGAGAGTGCGGCGGGCTTGCCGCCCCTCTGGTGTATGTCGGCCATCGCCTTTGATTCTATCGCAGCGTTGGTGTGCCTGCGTGCCTGGCAGTGCGCCGCAAGCCCGGGCAATCGGCCGCCGACGCCACATTCAGATGCGCAGCAACTGCTCCTGCACCCGCCCGGTCACCACTGCGCTGCCAGGCGCAGTCACCATGTTCACTTCGCTCCTGATGCCGAACTCAGGCAGATACACTCCCGGCTCGACCGAAAAGCACGTATGCGGCAAGATCAGCCGCTCATCATGCGTTTCCAGGTTATCCAGGTGCGCTCCCGTGCCATGCAGCGTGGCCGCAATGTTGTGCCCGGTCCGATGCGTAAAGTACTCACCCAGCCCCGCTTTCTCAATCACCGCGCGCGCCGCATCGTCGGCCTGCCACCCGGCGATCGGCTCCCCGGCAGCAAAGGCGCTCTGCACGCGTTCGATCGCCGCGTCCCGCGCCCCGCGCACCGCGGCAAACACCTCCTGCTCACGCGCGCTCGGCTCGCGACCCAGCACCCCGGTCCACGTGATGTCGTAAAAACAGGTGCCTGCCCGCGCTTTGCGCCCCCATATGTCGATCAGCAGAAAATCTCCATCCCGGATCGCCCGCGCTCCCGACGCCGTCGGCTCATAATGCGAGTCGGCGCTGTTCTCGTTCACCGAAACATTGGGCCCGTTCTCCCACTCAAGATCCTCGCGCCGCATCGCCTCACTCAACCACAGCACCATGTCGTACTCGGTGCTCGCCTCACCCGCATCGAGCCTCCGCCGCAGCTCCACAAAGCCCGCGGCCAGCACCGCATCGATCGCCCGTTGCGCCTCATAGTGGCTCGCTATCTGCTCCTCGCTCAATACCGCTTCAAACCGGCTTACCAGGTCGGCCGAGCTCACAATCTCCTTGCCAAGGCTCCTCAGCAGCTCCACCGTTCCCGCATCCACCATCGACACATACATGATGGCGTTGCGCGGCGAGTACTGCATCGCCACCCGCGTATATCCCCCCAGCATCGCCGCCAGCGCCCCTTCATGCTCCTGCCAGGCGAGTACAGATGCTTAGCGCCCAGCAGCGCATCCAGTCGCCCCGCCTCGATTCGGTGCACCAGTTTCTGCGGCTCACCCGTGGCCGGCACCAGGTAATACCACCGTCGCGTGACATGCGCCGCGGCATCGAGCCCTAACAGCCGATACGCAATCGGGTCGCGCCCATGGTGGTCGTAGAACAACCATGCATCCAGCCCCCCGGCTCGCAGTGCTGCCTGCACCTGCTCCAGTCTGCTCACTCGCTCACCCCAATCTTTCCGCTTTGTGCATGCGGCCCTTCTTTGATCGCAGGCTCGCCCAGGAGCTTCGCCAGCGCGGGCTCGATCGCTTCCGCCATCCTTCGCTGGCCCGTCGTGTCAGGATGCAGCGGCCTGCCGGGCTGCGGCAGTCTTGGATCATAGTAGATCGCCGTGTTCAGCTCTCCGTCCTCCCGGTAAAACACCGATCCAATATCGAGAAAGACCACCCGGGGATCGGTAGCATAGGTAGCTGCAAGGCTCCTGTTGATGGCACGATCCGCTGCTGTCTTGGCCTCCGATATGCCGCTCGGCAAGATACCCAGCAGCAGGATCCTGGTCCCCGGCAAACGCTGCTCCAGCTCGGCCATCACTGCCGCAATGCCCCGCTCGGTCTGCTCCGCCGTACGCCCCGCATGGCCGGTGTCATTGGTGCCAATCAGCAATACGACCGCCCTTGGATGCAGACCTTCTATCTCGCCATGCTGCAAGCGCCACAACACATTCGAGGTAGTATCCCCACTAAAGCCCAGGTTCATCGCCCGACGCGGCGCGTAGAAGCGCAAAAAGGTCGGCTCGAAGTTCTCATCCGGCAGCTTCGCCTTGTCATAATTATTGGTGATCGAGTCGCCGATCAGCAGCACCGCGGGATCAGGGTGCCCGGCCACGGCTGCAAGGATAGCTTTGTGCCGCTCCGCCCACCAGCTCTCACCCATCCGGCTCACAGGCACTGAGGCATCTGCGCCGGCGGCCTGGGCGGCCGCGGACACAAGGGGGCACACGGCCCCAACCCCGGCCA
>CAXTPL010000169.1:2833-3505 GCA_964246065.1 uncultured Acidobacteriaceae bacterium | reverse complement strand
CATGGCCACCGGCAGCGACATGCCGGCGATGGCGGCCGCCGTGGCGAGCGCGTCTTCCAGCAGCGCCGCGGCCGGCACCCCGCGCGCGACCAGGCCGGCGCGGTCGGCCGCGGCGGCGGCGCGCCGGCGGCCGGGGCGGCCGCGTACACAAGGGAGAACAGTGCCACAACCGCGGCAATGCCAAGTCCGGCAGCGCGCCAACGCAAATCGATCCGCATGCCTAGCAGTCTAGAAGAGTAAGCACAAAAGACGCCGCGCCCAACCTACTCCTTCGCCAGCTCCGCCTCAATCGCCGCGCGAACCTCCGGCGCATCCGGCTTCAGGTTCGGCGCAAAGCGCGCCGCCACTTCCCCGCTCCGGCTCAGCAAAAACTTCTCAAAGTTCCACAAAACTTCGGGGGGCGCCGTAGGCACAGCGCCAAAGTCCATCAGCCCTTTGCGAAAGCCGGCCGTGTCCCCCGTAGTCTGAGGCTGGGCCGCTATGAGCGCCGCATACAAAGGATGCTTCTCCGCTCCCGTAACCGCGATCTTCGCGTACATCGGAAAATCGACCGCAAACTTCGTCTGGCAAAACGAAGCAATCTCTGCGTTCGTCCCAGGCTCCTGCCCTGAGAAATCATTTGCCGGAAACCCGCACACCACCAATCCCCGATTGCGATACTCCCGGTAACGC
>CAXTPL010000169.1:0-2823 GCA_964246065.1 uncultured Acidobacteriaceae bacterium | reverse complement strand
CGCTTCCAGCCCCTCGTACTGCGGCGTCAGCCCGCACTTCGACGCTACGTTGACTACAAGAACCACCTTGCCCTGATGCTCGGCAAGCGAGGCAGGCGCACCATCGATGCGCGACAGGGGAATCTCAAGAACGCCAGCTGCACTCATGCACCAAGCATCGCACATCTCGCCCCCACGCACCCGCGCGCGCCGCCGCTTTCGATAAGCTTCTTCCTCGCCACAGCCACGCCACAGCGCCGGCCGTGCTCCCCCTTGGCCTTCCGGTCGCATCCAAATCTGTGCTTGGTATTTCGACCTGGAGGATGTGTCGATGGGAAAGCTGACCCGGTTTGTTTTGATCACCGTCGCAGTGCTGGTTCTGCTCGTGGTTCTCGCCGGCTTTGCGCTGCCCGTCTTTCTCAATGCCGATAGCTTTCGCACCCGCATCGAGGCAAGCCTCACCAGGTCGCTCGGCCGCCAGGTCACGATGAGCAAGCTCGCGCTTTCCGTCTGGTCCGGCGGCCTCCTTGCGCAGAATGTTCAGATCGCCGATGACCCGGCCTTCAGCAGCACACCCTTTCTGCAGGCCGACAGCGTAAAGATCGGCGTCGAACTCCTGCCGCTCATCCTGCACAAGCAAGTGCGCATAGAGAGCTTTACCCTGCTCGACCCCAAGGTTGACCTGCTCCGCGGGGCCGGCGGCAAGTGGAACTACTCAACCCTCGGCAAGACCGCCGGCCAGCCGGCCCCCGCATCAGGCTCCTCCGGCGACTCGCTTTCTTCACTCACCGCGGGCCGCATCATCATCACCAACGGCAGCATCACTGTCGGCGAGCAAGGCAGCGGAGCCGCAACCGCACAGGATCGCACCTATAGCCGAGTCAATCTCGACATCAAGAACTTCGGCGCTACCAGCTCTTTTCCGTTCACGCTCTCCGCTGCCCTCCCGGGCGATGGAACCATCGAGGCCAAAGGTACCGCCGGCCCCATCAACGAACGCGATTCAGCCGATACCCCCTTCTCGATCCACCTCGAAGCCAGGCACATCGATCCGCTCGCAGCCGGGCTGGTGGACGCTTCCACCGGCATCACCGGCCTGGTCGACTCGTTCACCCTCGACGGCGCCTGGACCGGCACCCAGCTCCACATCGCAAAGCTCCTCGTAGGCAGCCCGCACCTTACGCTTGTGCAGCAGTCCAAACCCAAGATCGCCGCCACGCCCGCCGCTTCCAAGACCAACTACCTCCAGAGCCTCACCGTCGACGACGCCGAGATCCATAACGGCTCTCTCACCATGACCACCGCCGGCAAAGCAGGCGCCCCGGTCGTCTACCAGCAGATCGATGGGAGGCTCAGCGGCCTTACGCCGACCACGGCTTCTCCTTTCACCCTGAGCGCGCAGCTGCCCGGCGGAGGCAGCGTCGCAGCCCATGGCAAAGCGGGCCCCTTCAACCAGGCAAACACTGCGGCGACCCCAGTCAATGCGCAGGCCTCGCTCAAGGGCATCCACATCGGCTCGGCAGGTGTTCTGCCTCCTGACGCAGGCATTGAAGGCACAATGGACATGCAGGCGCAGATCCAGTCGGACGGCCGCACCCTTCAGGCCAACGGCAACGCCCACGTCACAGGCTTGGCCCTTGCGCGCAACGCCACTCCTTCTCCCAAGCCGCTCGATGTCCAGTTTGCCGTCACGAAAGACGAGCTTGCCAACCAGGGCCAGATCCAGCACGCCGTGCTCTCCACCGGCGGAGTCGCCCTCACGGTTGCCGGCACCTTCCAGTCCACCGGGCCCAGCACCGCTCTCAACCTCAGGGTCAACGGCAACGCCATCCCGATCGATGCCATCGAGGCCTTTCTCCCCGCGCTCGGCGTTCACCTGCCGGAGAACTCGCAGCTGCGCGGCGGCACGCTCACCACGGACCTCGGCGTGACCGGCTCAACCGCCAGCCCGGCGATTGCCGGTCCTGTCCGCCTCGACAACACGCAGCTGGCAGGCTTTGACCTGGGCGCCAAGCTGGCCACGCTTTCCAGGCTCACCGGCGGTCGCATCACCTCTGCCACCGGCTCCGGCACCAACGTCAAGCTGCTCAGCATGGATGTCCAGGAGCAGGGTGGAAACATCCGCACCGACAAGGTTGACCTCGACGTAGCCGGGGTGGGCACCGCGACCGGCAACGGCACGGTCAGCGCCGGCGGCGCGCTCCACTATTCCATGCTGCTCAAGCTCACTGAGCTTTCAGGCTCCGCGCAACCCGCCGCGGCGGCCCAGCCATCGACTGCAAAGAACGACGGCGGCCTTGGCGCACTAGCCGGCGGCCTGGCCGGCCTGATTGGCGGTGGTGGCGCGGGAGCAGCCCTGGGCGGCACCGGCGCGCTTGCCGGACTGGTGCTGAGCAAAGGCATCCCCGTTGAGATAGACGGCACCACCAGTCATCCCACCTTCGCCCCCAACTTGGCCGGCCTCACTCGCGACCTCGGCGTCGGCGCCGTCAAACAGGTCCTTACCGGCAAGCAAGGCGCCACCAACGGAGCCAAGCAGCAATCCAACCCACTCAAGAACGCATTGGGCGGGCTGCTGGGGCACTAACGCGCCCAAGCCGATCCAAACATCCGGCAGTTACCCCGCTGCCGGAGCTTGCAGCGCTTGACAAAAGAGTCTAGTTGCACGTTCCGAGTGAACGACTCAACTGGTATTTACATCAAGTACGCGGCTTCGCCCCGAAGAGCCTCTACTGAATACATTTTCATCTTTAGCCAAGCACACTTAACTGAGCTTAGAAGGCTTCGCGAGCATTGCACGTCGGTATTCACCGTCTCGTGGCCAGAAATAACTCCCCTCAAAAC
>CAXTPL010000168.1:0-7732 GCA_964246065.1 uncultured Acidobacteriaceae bacterium | reverse complement strand
AGCGGGGTCGACGATGCAATTGTCGCGCCCCCCCCGCCGCCCGTCCCCGGAACGCCCTGCGGGCCTGCTGAGTGCATCGCGGCTTGCCGTCTTGCTGTACGGTGGAGCATGCGCCTTCGCCGCCTCCTGGCTTATGCGGCCATCTACATCCTGTGGGGCGCGACCTACCTGGCCGTGCGCACGGTGGTGCTCCTTACGCCTCCCTTTGCCGCAGCCGCGCTGCGCTTTCTGCTGAGTGGGGTGCTGCTGCTGGGCCTGAGCCGCGGCGCGCGGCGCGATCCCTGGCCGACGCTGCGCGAGTGGGCAAACTCAGCCAAGCTGGGCCTGGTCATGTTTACCCTCAACTATGCATCCTTCTTCTGGGCCGAGCAGCGGCTCTTCTCCGGCCTGGCCTCGGTCATCGTCGCCACCATGCCGGTCTGGGTCATGCTGGCGGAGCGGCTGCTCGCCGGCGCGTGCGCGCTCCCTGCCGCAAGCCTGGCAGGCACCGCGCTGGGGCTTGCGGGCGTTGCGCTTGTTGCCTTTGGCGGAGCCGGCGCGGCGCCACCCGGCACGCACCCGGCTGTTGCCTCCTGCGTCCTGCTTGCAGGCACCCTTTGCTGGTCCTTTGGCAGTGTTTGGAGCCGCTCCCTCGAGCTGCCTGAGCAGCAGACCATGCGCTCTGCCCTGCAGATGACCACGGGCGGACTCATGCTGGGCGTCCTCGCGCTGGGTGCCGGCGAGGCCCATGCGACAACGGTTGCGCTGCGCCACTGGAACCTCGCCACCGCGCTCTGCTTTACCTATCTCGTGGTCGCCTCAATCGTTGCTTTTACCGCCTACACATGGCTGCTGCACCACGAACCTGCTAACCGGGTAGCTACCTATGCCTATGCCAACCCTCTGGTCGCCGTCGGCCTGGGAGTGGGCCTGGGCGGCGAGCGCGTCACCGCCGTGCAGGGCCTAGGCGGGGGCCTGGTCTTGCTGGGGGTCTTTGCGACGCTGCGGAGCCGGGCGGCCGCGCCCGCCCAGGTAGCCCGTCCGGCGTAGCAGAACATGCGGCGGGCGGGAGCAAGCTGGACGCGCCCATTCGTGCGGCAGCAAACCCGTTTCCGCGACGTACTCTAAACCGAAGTGCCTCCCGTAGCGCAGGAGGCTCGTGTCCGCGAGATACTCTAAACAGAGATGCTTGCCGCGCATAACAACACGGTCGCCGTCGCCATGTCGGGCGGGGTCGACTCTTCGGCTGTTGCCGCCATGCTCCACGCCCAGGGCTATGAGCTGATCGGCCTGACCCTGCAGCTGTGGAACCAGCGCCGCCTGGCCGGTGCGGAGGGCATGCCTGAACACGTCCAGGGCCGCTGCTGCTCGATCGACGATGTGTACGACGCGCGGCGGGTGGCTGAGCGGCTCGGCATTCCTTACTACCTGGTCAACGAGCAGGCTCGCTTCGAGCGCGACGTTGTGCAGCCCTTTGTGGCCGAATACCTTGCCGGCCGCACACCCATTCCCTGCTCGCTCTGCAACAACCACCTCAAGTTCGACCAGCTGCTCACCACCGCCAGGCAGATTGGCGCCGATCGCATCGCGACCGGCCACTATGCGCGCAACGAATATGACCCTGCGCGGGGCCGCTGGATCCTCAAGCGCCCTGCCGACCGCTCCAAGGATCAGACCTATTTTCTCTTCGGGCTGACCCAGGAGCAGCTATCCCGGACGCTGTTTCCTCTGGGCAGCTTTGAAAAGCCTGCCGTACGCGCCATTGCAGCCGAAGCCGGCCTCGCGCTTGCGCAAAAGCCGGATTCGCAGGAGATCTGCTTCATCCCGGGCGGGGACTATAAGCGCTTCATCGATGCTTACCTGGACGAGCAGGGTCGCGAGCTGCCGAATACTGCCGGGGAGGTCGTTTCGACCTCCGGAGAGGTGCTCGGCGAGCATACCGGCATCCACAACTTCACCGTCGGGCAGCGCAAAGGGCTGGGGCTGGCGTCCCCGTCTCCGCTTTACGTCCTGCAGGTCGACAGCACGGCCAACACGGTCACTGTCGGCCGCGAAGACCAGCTGCTGCGCGAGCGCTTTTTTGCCGCGGAGCTGAACTGGATTGCGACGGACGCAATCCGCGAGCCGGCGCGGGTGTTGGCAAAGATCAGGCACCGCCATGAGCCTGCACCGGCAACGCTGCGCATGGTGGATGCCGAACGGGTCGAGGTTATCTTCGATACGCCGCAGCGCGCCGTCACGCCGGGGCAGTCCGCTGTTTTCTACCAGGGAGACGAAGTGCTGGGCGGCGGCTGGATCTCATAAGCCGGGAGGCCGCTGCGCTTCGTCCTGGATACGCTTTCAAGCCCAAAAAAGCCACGCGCGAATGGCGAGGCTTTTCTAGGTACTGAGTGTCTGAGTCGGGGTCGCAATGAAAGCCGGGGCCCCAGCAAAGATCAGGGAACGCAGATCAGGGAACGCGTATATCGGATGCCACCACAACCGACTCGCGATAGCTTGACGGGGGTGAAGCTGCCGCCCGCCCCCGCGGTGGTACGCTGCCGGCTGCGCGCTTGCTGGTCAGCTTCTCAAATGCAGCACGCGCTGCCTGGTAGATGCCGTTTACCTGGCGCACTGGCTTGCTTACGCCTGCCTGGATGGTCGCGCCCGCGTGGGTAACGCCGTCGAGAATAGCGGTAACCATCTCGTCGACGCGGTCAGCCTGGTGGCGGGTCTTTTCAACCACATCGCCAACCGTCGAGTTTACGTGCTTGGTCTGATCTTTGAGCGTGGTTGATATCTCAACCAGGTTGGCGGTGATGAGCTTGAGCTTTGGGGTCAGATCTTCAACAATAGTGCGGGTCTGCGTAATGATGGGCAGTGCGCGCGCGCTGGCGTCATTGGCGATCTTTTCCGCTTTGGCCAGCGCCGTACGCGCCACCAGGAAAAGCCCGAGAAAGACGCAGCCTTGAACCACAACGCTGAAGACCACGGCAATGGTCAGGATCAGAAAAAGAGTGTGCGGCACCGGAACGACTTGCATGTTGGTCGACTCGCTCGAGGGAGAAGTTAAGGTTGCGTGAGGCTTGGCACGTTGGGCGCCAGGTTTGATATGTGTAGCTCGTGGCGCCAGGCTTGGTATGTGAGGCTCGGGTGTCGGGCTGGGTTCGTGAGCCTTACTGCGTCGTTCTGGATGCCGGGCGCGGCGCCGCAAGATGCAGGCCGCGCCCGTCGCAGAGAGTTACTCGCCTGAGTGCACGGGGGCTACCGGCTCGGCGGTAGTCTGCACATAGGCCTGCTTGCCGGCGTCGATCGCCGCGCTGGCCTTGGCTGTGTGCTCGTTGATCAGGTTGCGCCCCTGGTTAACAGCGTCGTTGATCTTATCGCGGCTGGCGCTCACATACTCCTGCCCCTTGCCGACATACTCATTGACCTGGCCCTTAGCCTGCCCGATGTACTCACCTGCCTGGGCTTTTGCCTGCCCGACATACTCGTTGACCTGCGAGCCGACTTCGCGACCGCGCTGCTTGAGGTACTCGGTCTTGCCGAGTGCGCCCGCAACCAGTTCTTCGCGCGTTTCCTGGCCGGACTTCGGAGCGTACAACACCCCGATCAGGGAACCGATTCCCAACCCTGCAAGAAACCAGCTGAACCCACCACTGCTCTTTGTGTCTGACATTGTCTATTCTCCTGTTCAAGTTCGCTCTTCTTCGATGCGTTTGGCATCGATGTTGATGCCATCGAGCGAGTCAAAGCATTCGTCCCCGGTGTAGATGCACGCAGCGCCCGGGGCGCTGCACAGCCGCGGCAGTTCTTGCTCGAGGCCTGCACTACATGCCTGTGGTTTCTTGGGCAGTGCGGCTTTTGTGGCGCGTTCGTGCCTCCCAAAAAAGACCCCGCTCCGAGGAGCGGGGATCCTCCGCCTTTGTGGCGAAAGCTATTGCACGGTAACGCTCACCGTCGTGGTTGCCGTCACCGGGCTCGTGCCGGAGCTTGTGCCCGTTACCGTAACCGTATAGCTGCCGGCTGCCGTGCCGCCTGTGCTGCCTGAGCTGCCGCTGCTGCTGCTGCTGCTGCTGCAGCCGATCATGCCTACGCCGCCAAGGATGCACAGCAGAGCCAGCATGCCTTGCCAGCTCCGGCGCCGGGCCGGCACCCCGAGGAGGAGCAGGCACCCGAGCGCCACCTCGCCGCCGGCTGCGAAAAAGCGCCGCAGCGGCATACGGTTTTCCGCCGTTGCTGCGGTGGTGGTCACCGTGAGCAGTGCCGTGGCTGAAGTACCGCTGGTGGCGATGGTTGCCGTGCTGGGCACCGTGCAGTGGATCCCCGTGCCGCCTGAAACGCTGCAGCTCAGGTTTACCGTTCCGGTAAAGGTGCTTGCAGGGGTTACAGTCACATTGCCTGAGCCGGACTGGCCGGCAGCCGCGATGGTCAACCCGCCCGCGGGGCCGATCAGGCAAAAGGAGGTCAGGCATTCCGAGACGGGCGCGGTCACAGTCGATCCGCTGTAGTTCGTGTCTCCGGCGTAGGTCGCCGTGAAGCTGACGGAGCTCCCCGAGCCGAAGGCGGTGGTGGGAACGACAAACGTGTATTGCGTGGCAGCCGTGCCGTTGACCGAGCCGGTGGCAGGTTGGGTTGAGTTGTAGCTTTGGCCGCCGCCCGACAAGGTGGCGGTGCCGGTCGGCGAAGCGCCCAGGCTGTCTGTGGTCACCGTGGCCAGCACGTTGACCCCGGTTCCCGTCCCGGTGGTGGCGACCGAAGCCAGGCTCACCTGCGTAGCACCCTTGGTCACCGAAAAGGAGACCGTGGGGCTGGCGCTGGCCGAGTAGCTTGCATCGCCCGAGTAGGAAGCGGTAAGGCTGTAGCTGCCCGGCGCCTGGTTAAACAGCGGGTACTCCCCCAGGCCGATGCTGTTGAGCGCGACGGTTGCTGAAGAGCTGCCGAAATTCAGGTTGATCATGCCGGTCGGTACGCCGTCGGTGGTGAAGGTGCTGCCCGACACCTGCGAAAGTGCGTAGGGCTCTGCATCGGCGTAGGCGTAGTAGCCGTAGGGAAAGCTGCTCGCCGTTTGCGCGGCATTGCTGCTTTGCGGGTCGGCGCTGTTGACGGCGAGCACGGTGCCGCTGGCCTCCGTGCCGATGTTTACCGTGATCTCGGGCGCGGGCGAGGTGCTCGGTGCATGCGTGGCATCCCCGGCGTAGTAGGCCGAGATGCTGTAAGTCCCACCCGGCAGGTCATTGGAGCCGTACTGAGCCACGCCGCCGCTCAGGGTCGCGTCATCGTAGTAGCTGGCCTGGTTGTTCTTGACGCCGCTGGTATTGGTCACGCTGACGTCGCCCGTGGCGCTTGATGGCGAAACTGCAACCTTGAAGTAGAGCGGGGTTCCGTGCGTGACGGAAACAGGGGCCGTGCCGTAGGAGCCGCTGGTCGTGCCCACGCCGAGGCTGGTCGTGGTCGCGGTAAAGCTGGCGCTGCTCCACAAGCTGACCAGCTGCGAAACGTCCACGCTGCCGAGTCCGCTGGCATAGTCATAGCCGGTGCCCGTGTCGTACCCGGTCAGGAAGCCGTTGCTGGCGCAGTTCGGTGTACCCGCCTTGCAGGGCACAGAGTTGTTCCCTGAGGTCACATCGTGAAAGACAGTGGAGTAGTGGTTGGCGGCCAAATTGTAAAGAACGTTATTTGCCTGCCCCAGCCGGATGCCGCCCTGCGACTGCGCTACCAGCGCCAGCATGCCGGCAAAGGCCGGCGCCGCAGCCGAGGTGCCGCCGATGCGGCCAAAGGTGGTCGTGGAGGTGAACTGCCCCCCGGTGCTCTGGCAGTCGGTATAGGTCTGGCTGGAAACCCCGTCGGCCACATTGTCTGAGCAGTAGACCCAGACGGCGCTGTACGCACCATTGGCCGCAAAGAAGGAGACATCCGGGATGTCGCGAACGCCGTCGCTCGGCGTGACTCCGGTCTGGAATGCGGGCTTAGGATAGCCGCTGAGCAGCCCGGAGCAGGAGCCGTCGCTGTTGTTGCCGACGCTGCAATAGGCCACACTGCTTTTGCCGCCCGCGCCGGCCACGATGTTGCCATTGCCGCTTGCATCTTTGTAGGCAATGTCACTGGCCACGGTGCCGTCGGTCACTACCGAGTCATTCCAGGGCACCTCAGGGATAAAGCCGTTCGCGCTCTCATAGGGCGGCACTTGGTTCGTTCCGGTACTCACGTATTGGGCAAAGCCGCTGCCGGCAAGCACCGCGAAATCCGTGCCGCCTACGGCGATGTCGTACGGGGTGGAGGCGAGCCCGCTTACCGCTAGTCCCTGCGTGGCTTGCGTTTGGGTGTTGGTATCGTCACAGGCGGCCGAGCCGCCGTCGCCGGTTGAAACCGTCACGGTGATGCCCTGCGATGCGGCCTGCTCCCAGAAGTTCGCATACTGCAGGTTCCCTGCCGCCCCGAGCGCCGATTCGCAGCTTCCATAGCTTGCGCTCAGGATGCTGACCTGGTTGTCGTCGAGCGCGCGCAGGATCGCCAGCGCGAGCCCATCCTGCAGATCGGTCGATTGCGCGGTGTAGTAGTTGCTCGCCGCGCCCGGGGCCAGGCCGCCCGAGATTTCGGTATCGAGCAGCGCTTCTTCGCCTGTGCCGTCCGACAGCACGCGCGGGTCGGTGCCGTCGACGATGACCTGCGGCAGGTGCGCGCTGTTTGGGTCGCTTAAAAACGCCGTGCGGTAGTTCAACACATCGGCGGCCGTGATGTTCGAGTAGCCGACCACGCCGATGGTGATCCCAGTGCCATCCCAGCTGTGCGAGGCGGAGTAGTGCGCGTTCAAGGAGGAGTTTGGCGTGTTGTAGATGGTCGCCGCATCGGCTGGATCGACGTACAGAAACTGGTTGCCGCTGCTGTCAGACAGGACCAGCTTAGGCTGAACGCGTTTGCTCTCCGGGTTATACACGCCGGCGGAGCCGAGGTGATGCTGCGGCTTAGGGCGAAAGTTGTTCATCGGCGAAATGCCGGCGATCACAGGCACGAGTGCGGTCGGGATCTGCGGGTCGACAGTGTTGGCGACATGCGTTTCGCCATCGACCACAAAGCTGTGGATGCTGGTATGAAAGGCCGTCTGCACGGCGCCGACCGTGCCCGAAAAGACCACCATGTTGCGCGCCTGCGGCACGCTTTCCACGCGCAACCCTTGGGACTCAAGCCAGCCCTTTACCGAGGCAAGGTCGGCGTCCGAGATGCCGTAGCTCTTGCCCAGGGTTTCCGGCGTCAACCACTTCCGATAGTTGGGCGAACTCGGGTTTTGCAGATCGTCCATGTAGCGGTGGAGCGCGGTTTGTTGAGCGTCGGACCGGCGCAGCAGCAGCAGCATGCGCCCGGTCGCGTTCGACGCCGGAACGGCTCCCTGGTCAAAGCGGGCCTGCGCAAGCGGATGCACGTTTCCTTTGAGCGTGGTGACCATCGTGTTCGACACAGGCGCAACCACCCGGGTCTCCGGCGCAATGGCGGAGGCGGTCTGCGCAAGCAGGGGCTGGGCAGCAGGGGCAAGCGCAGACAAGAGCGAAACTGCAAGAAGACGGAGGCGGGAGGCAAGAACGGAGCGTCGCATGGCCACTCTTTCTGTCGGTGCGCGGATGAGATAGCAGGCCGCCACTGAGCCGGCGGACAGAGCAAGCAAGGTTGAGCCTGGGCTACGCTGCCCGGGCAGCGTGTACAGGGCGGAAGCAGGTCGCGGCATGGTGCTCCCTCAACAGTGCAGCCGCGGGAGCAGCGGGTACCAACACTCTAATAC